>NZ_VPCE01000013.1:0-128975 GCF_013418335.1 Acinetobacter sp. YH12145
GCAAGCTAGGTCGGCTATATTACTCTTTATTTCTAAAGAGTCAACTGGTAATTCAAATTATTTTTAAACTTATCAAATAAAACCTAACTTAATCAATTCAACCAAGTCATTGTTTTATCAGAAGTTTCAATCTTCATCACCGCCGATGGATGTGCATTCTACAGCATTTCTGTTCCAACGCAACACCTTTTTTATGATTTATTTTACGCATGTCGCTTTTTTAAACACATAAACATTCTTTTGTATTATTATTGGGCTATATACGCCCTATTTCATATAATAAAACGTATATAAACCCAATTTTCATTCCATTTAATTTAAGAATTTTTGATTTCGTATGGTTGTTTTTAAAAAAACTGCCTATTTAATAATGGCGTGCTCCATTTCACCCATATTATATGCAGCTCCCACAGCAAATATTTTCACAACCACTTTCTCTATATTGAGTTATGCCAAGTGGGAAACCACTTCACCCAAATTTTGTGTGATTAATAATTCAAGTTTAGTCAATGATTTTAAAAAACTTGCGCCAACCCACAGCACTTATAAAATTACAGCCATCAATGTGAATGACATCAAATCTAGTCATTGCCAAGTTTTATTTTTTTCCAATCTATCAGCAAAAGAAGAACAAAGTATTTTAAACAACCATGTTAATTTCCCCGCCCTCTCTCTAAGTAGTAACAATAGTGAGTGTGAGTCTGGCAGTGCATTTTGTTTGTATAAAAAAAATCAGAGTTATTCGTTTAAAGTTAATATGGAAAGCTTAACGCAGTCACAAATACATATTGATCCACGCGTTTTATTACTGGCGAAGTCATCGGAGTCAGCTGAATGAAACAACTCTATAACCCAATTACATTACACCAATTATTTACGCGTTCGCAGCTCACTATCTTTGCTTTAACTTTTACGATTTGTTCTGCGATTTTTTTGGTTATTTCCACTTATACTATGCACACCTATGCAAAAAACAGCTTAACGATTTTATCAAATGCGATAAACGAACGTGTTCAACCCGCTGTGGTGTTTAATGACCAAACAACGATGCGTCAAATTTTAAACGAATACACTCAACTGTATCCCATTCGATCGATAGAAATTACCAACCATCAAAAAGCGTCACTTGCACATGCTGAGCAACAAGAAATTTCAACATTTTCTAGCCAAGCGATTTTAGATTATTTCTTCTTTAGCCAACCGATTCGTTTAGATATTTATCATGATCAGAAAAGTTATGGCGAACTGGTCGTATATGGTAACTCTTCAGATTTAGTTAGTTTCTTCCATAAAATTTTATTGGGTTTATTTTTAGGTTTTATACTTTTATTGGCTACCGTGTTTTGGTCGGTTAATTCTGTTTATCAATACTTAATGCAATCCGTTCGCTCTATTGTTGAATCAGCTCAAACCATTAGTATTAAGAAAGATTATAAAATGCGGGTTTCAAACTCTGATATTCAAGAATTACACGCACTCAGTACCGCCTTTAATGGTTTACTTAGTGAAATTGAACAGTCAAATAAAAACTTAATTTCAGAAAATGACAAGCTAATTCATCTAGCACGTCATGATGCATTAACCCAATTACCAAATCGCAATTATTTTTATGAAAAGCTGTTTGAGCTATTTGACTTACAAGCGAACGCTGCCGTGTTCTTTGTCGATATTGAAAATTTTAAACATGTGAATGACCAATATGGTCACTTAGCTGGGGATGCAGTACTGCGTGCCTCATCACATTGTTTAAAACAAGCACTGCCAGATGATGCTTTCGTTGCGCGACTCGGTGGTGATGAATTTGCAATTATTATCAATCGTTTAAATTTCCTAACAGAACTCGAAGTCTTTTGTCACAAAATATATGAATGCTATGGTTCCACATTTGTTTATGAGCAACATAATATTGCATTACAAGCTAATATTGGTGTGGCACTGATCCAAAATGCGAAATCGCCAGAAGATCTAATCGCAGATGCGGATCGCGCTATGTATGATGCTAAACTTTCGAATAATCATTGGTGCATTGCACCACAACGCCCCAACTCATAGGATTTGCTATGTTAAAGAACGCATTTAAAGTTTTATTTATACTTGCATTCACGGCCACTATGACAGCCTGCATGAGTTTAGGTAACTTAAGCTACAAACAAGCACGCATGCTTAAAAAAGAAGGGTTTGTCTTGACCAATGATGGTTGGACACTTGCTCTACCAGAACGACTTTTATTTGGTTTTGATGATTATCAAATTCAACCCCACCAACAAGTCAAATTAAATACACTTGCCACTCAACTGATTAAATATGACCTAAACAAAATTAAGTTTATTGGTCATACGGATAATGTTGGACAAGCCAATTACAACCAACAACTGTCAGAAAAACGTGCGCAAAGCGTCGCAAACGTCTTTTTAAAGCAAGGTTATAACAGTTCAAATATTCAAATTATTGGCCGTGGTGCTGAACAGCCGATGGTCTCTAATGACACTGAGACCAATCGTGCCATCAACCGTCGCGTAAATGTCACCATCATTCCCTAAATAGCTGAATATAAAAAAGCCACCTTATGGTGGCTTTTTTATTGTGTTTATAAATTTTAGGCATAAAAAAACCGCTATATGCGGCATCTTTTACAGTATTGTTTTTGAAATAAATGGTCGGAGCAGTAGGATTCGAACCTACGACCCCCTGGTCCCAAACCAGGTGCACTACCAGGCTGTGCTATGCTCCGCTTTCAACTTTAAAAGTTGGGGTGAATGATGGGATTCGAACCCACGACAACCGGAATCACAATCCGGGGCTCTACCAACTGAGCTACATCCACCATCGTGTTCTTGCTTGTGAATAACCAATATAACGCATTTTAAATTACAGGCATAAAAAAACCGCTGTATGCGGTATCTTTTATCGACCGTTTTCTTTGAGAAAATGGTCGGAGCAGTAGGATTCGAACCTACGACCCCCTGGTCCCAAACCAGGTGCACTACCAGGCTGTGCTATGCTCCGAATTGGGGTGAATGATGGGATTCGAACCCACGACAACCGGAATCACAATCCGGGGCTCTACCAACTGAGCTACATCCACCATCACAACAAGTTTCAGATTCTAGTATCAGAACACCATTAAAATGGCGCGCCTGACAGGATTCGAACCTGTGACCATCCGCTTAGAAGGCGGATGCTCTATCCAACTGAGCTACAGGCGCATTACCGATGACATAGACTATCACGCGATTTTTGCCTTGAGAAATTGGTCGGAGCAGTAGGATTCGAACCTACGACCCCCTGGTCCCAAACCAGGTGCACTACCAGGCTGTGCTATGCTCCGTTTCATCTCAGCTTTCGCTGTATCGCATATCGTGCGGTACGGTGTGCATTCTAGGCGTGACGTTGATTAACGTCAACACCTATCTTCAAAAAAACATAAAAAATCATTTCAAGCGATTATTTATCAAGCACTTTAATCATTTTTCAAGCAAAAATTAACGTTTTAAACTGGCGCTGAAATTCAACATCCGATCTAAAGGCAATTTAGCACGCTCAGCCAATGCCGCATCTACAAAAATTTCCTGATCGCCTTTTTGTAAAACTTCCAGAATGCCATCCAATTCATTCATCGCCATCCAAGGGCAATGCGCACATGAACGACAAGTCGCTCCCTCACCTGCCGTCGGTGCTTCGATGAGAATTTTATTCGGCACAGCTTGCTGCATTTTATAAAAAATACCGCGATCTGTTGCCACGATTAAACGTTCGTGTGGCAAGGTTTGTGCAGCCTTGATCAATTGCGAGGTGCTACCGACGGCATCTGCAATATCCACGACAGATTCTGGTGACTCGGGATGCACCAAAACTGCTGCATCAGGATACAACGCCTTCATATTGGCAATACCACGTGCACGGAATTCTTCATGAACTATACATGCCCCATCCCACAGCAACATGTCTGCACCGGTTTTCTTTTGAATATAACGACCGAGATGCTGATCAGGTGCCCAAATAATTTTTTCGCCTAAACTATCTAAATACTCAACAATTTCAACAGCACAGCTCGAGGTTACCACCCAGTCTGCACGTGCTTTCACTGCCGCCGAGGTATTGGCATATACCACAACCGTATGATCCGGATGTGCATCGCAAAATTTGGTAAATTCATCGACCGGACAGCCCAAATCAAGTGAGCATGTTGCCTCCAGAGTAGGCATCAGTACGGTTTTTTCAGGAGATAAAATCTTTGAGGTCTCACCCATGAATTTCACCCCTGCAACCACCAACGTCGTTGCTTGATGGTCACGACCAAAACGTGCCATTTCAAGTGAATCCGAAACGCATCCACCGGTCAGTTCTGCTAGTTCCTGCACTTCAGGATCACAGTAATAGTGTGCAACAAGGACAGCGTTACGCTTTTTGAGTTCCGCTTTAATTAATTCAAACTTTTCAAGCTTTGCAGCTTCCGTTAAGTGATGCTCTTTAACATCACCCAAACGATCCAAATGCGCTTGTACAATTGATTTTGCTTCATTTGCAATTAAGTTGTTTGCATTATTCATCACAACGTCTTCTCTACCCTTAATGCCTGCTACTACACAGGTGCTTCACAACTGACCCATAAATATGGCACTTGGCTATTTTTTACCGGTCATTAAAAAGTTCCACTTATAAAAAAGCCTCACAACGGAGGCTTTTCAAAAACACCAAATATTTTATGAACGGTAATCTGCGTTAATCTTGACATAATCATACGACAGGTCACAGGTATACACAGTATCTCGAGCACTGCCACGTCCTAAATCTACACGGATCGTGATCTCAGATTTCTCCATCTCTGCAGCCCCTGCTGCTTCGGTATAATCTGCTGCGGCACCACCGTCTTTACAGATTTGAACATCACCTAACCAGACCTGAATTTTTTCAACATCTAAGTTTGGCACACCTGCATAACCAATAGCTGCCAAAATACGGCCCCAGTTTGGATCTGATGCGAAGATTGCAGTTTTAACCAACGGTGAATGTGCAATGCTATAAGCAATATCACAACATTCTTGAGTATCTGCGCCGCCTTCTACTGCCACAGTAATAAACTTCGTCGCACCTTCACCATCACGGACAATGAGCTGTGCAAGACGTTTCATTACACGTGTTAACACGTCTAAAACAGCAGCATAACGTGAATCTGATTCTGAAGTAATTTCTACGCCACCAGCTTGGCCCGTTGCAATCAAAATACATGAGTCATTCGTTGAGGTATCACCATCCACCGTAATACGGTTAAACGACAGGTTAACTGTGGTTTTCAAAAGCTGTTGCACCAGCTCACGGCTAATGGGTGCATCAGTTGCCACATAGCTCAACATGGTCGCCATATTTGGACGAATCATTCCTGCGCCTTTAGAAATACCTGTCATAGTATACAGAACGCCATCTAGTTCGAACTGTTCAGATGCACCTTTAGGTGTTGTATCAGTGGTCATAATGCCCGTTGCCGCATCCAACCATGCATCTTCCTGCAAACTATCTAATGCTGGTTGCAAGCCTTGAACCAAACGATCAATAGGTAATTGCTCACCAATTACACCTGTTGAAAATGGAAGAACTTCTGTATTTTGAACACCTGTCAGTTCTGCCAGTTTCGCACACGTCGCCTCAGCATTTGCCATTCCGATTTTGCCAGTACCGGCATTGGCATTTCCGGTGTTAATCACTAAATAACGTGGATTACCTGCCAATAAGTGCGCTTTCGAAATATGGACCGGTGCTGCACAAAATGCATTTTGAGTAAAAACGCCTGCGACATTAGAACCTTCAGCAAATTCAAAAATGACAAGGTCACGTCGGTTCTGATAGCGCACATATGCTTCAGCCGAACCGATTTTTACACCTTTCACCACATGCATCTGTGGCATAGATACGTCACCAACTGCCATTTTTCAACGTCCAACTATATGAGTTATAAAAAATACAGCTTAGTGCAAAATCTATAAAAAATCGAGCAGAAGCACGGTTTTGCTGTAATTTTATTGTGGATTTCTTTTGCACATAAAAAAACCAGCCTTTCGACTGGTCTTTATCGATGTTCGTCGTAAATTAGTTACGCGCAAGCTGAGTTGCTTCATCAAGAAGCACTTGTTTCGCTTTTTGTTGACTCGCAGCAGAAAGGGCTGGGTTTTCAGCCACAATACGGTCAGCATTCGCCGCATTGGCTGCTGCAATTTTTGCAGTTTGCAATACGATTGGACGATTTGGATTGGCAAAGGTATAACGAATACCCGTACGCGGGCTTGCTACAGTCACTTGACCGTCAGTACCAACCTGTACTTGAGTTGTTGTTGGACCAACTGCTTGTTGAACTTTCTCTAAAGAAGTCGTCTGAGGAGCGTTTGCAAAGGCAAAAGTTGGCAAAGCCAAAGCAGCAATCATGAACGGTTTTAGTACTTTTTTCATTGTCTTTTCCGTCTTACGGTTATTGATAGAAACTAAATAACATTTAATCTACTGAACTGCAAATACTATTCAGGTCAGATTAGTAGTGTAAATAAAAAATCAGAGCGCGAAGGCTCTGATTTATTTGAAATTAAAAAATGCTGTTTAGATTTTACCGTGACATTGTTTATATTTTAGACCTGAACCACATGGGCAAGGCGAGTTACGACTTTCTGGCGGAACAATCACTTGCTCTGCAGGTGTGTATTGCGCATCGATAACATCATTACCATTGGCTTCAGCCAACAAATTATCAAAGTCATTGTGTGACAATTGAAGATTCATTGATTCAGCTTGAGCCTGTTTTTGAGCTTCCATTTCTGCAAGCTCTTCGGCTGTAGGCACATGAATACGAGATAAATCTGTCACGACATCCGACTTAATCACAGCAAGCATGTTTACAAATAAGTTAAAGGCTTCTTTTTTATATTCTTGCTCAGGATTTTTCTGCGCATAACCACGTAAATGAATCCCTTGACGTAAGTAATCCATTGCTGCCAAATGCTCTTTCCAATGGCGGTCCAATGAATTCAACATAAAGTGACGTTCGAGCATTGCAGCCGTTTCGTCACCCATTTGCGTACGACGTGAACGGTAGTGCTGAAGAACTTCATCAGTAATACGTTCAACCAAAGCTTCTTCATCCAAACGACGATCTTGCTCTAACCACTGCGAAATTGGCAGTTCAATCGATAGATCTTCACGTAGCGCCTTTTCAAGACCTTCTATATCCCACTGATCGTGAATAGACTCAGGTGGAATATATATTTCGATCATGCCTTTAGTCACATCCTGAATCATCGTTTCGATGTAATCTTGTAAAGACGGTTCAACAAGAATTTCATCACGCTGAGAGTAAATAATCTTACGTTGTTCGTTGTTTACGTCATCGTATTTCAATAAATTTTTACGAATATCGAAGTTACGTGCTTCAACTTTACGTTGTGCATTTTCAATCGAGCGTGACACCATTTTATGCTCAATGGCTTCATCTTCTTTCAGCCCCATGGCACGCATCATTGCAACTACGCGATCACCTGCGAAGATACGCATCAAGTCATCTTCAAGCGACAAGTAGAAACGTGACACACCTGGGTCACCTTGACGGCCCGCACGACCACGTAACTGGTTATCGATACGACGAGATTCATGACGTTCTGAACCGATAATATGTAAACCGCCAGAGTTCAGCACCATTTCATGATTTTGTTCCCACTCTGCTTTCAAACGTGCTTCGTCTGCTTCAGTCGGTTCTTCAATCTTCGCCAGCAACGCTTTCCAGTTACCACCTAACAGAATATCAGTACCACGACCAGCCATGTTAGTCGCAATGGTTACTGCACGAGGTGAACCCGCTTGCGCAATAATATCTGCTTCGCGCTCATGTTGTTTCGCATTAAGTACTTCATGTTGAATACCAGCTTCTTTCAGCTTATCTGATAAAATTTCAGAGGCTTCAATGGTTGCTGTACCAATCAGAATCGGCGCAACACCCGCTTCATGAATACGTTGAATTTCTTGAATGATGGCGTTGTATTTACCTTCACGGTTTAAATAGATTAAATCGTTTTGGTCATTACGAATCATTGGGCGATGGGTTGGAATAAGTACAACATCCAAGCCATAAATTTCTTTCATTTCTGCAGCTTCAGTATCTGCAGTCCCTGTCATCCCTGATAATTTCTTGTAAAGACGGAAATAGTTCTGGAATGTTGTGGTTGCTAGTGTTTGGTTTTCAGGTTGAATTTCCAAACCTTCTTTTGCTTCTACTGCTTGATGCAAACCTTCTGACCAACGGCGACCCGGCATGGTACGACCAGTGTTTTCATCGACAATGATCACTTCACCTTCGTGGATGATGTAATGCACGTTGCGTTGGTATAGGTAATGCGCACGAATGGCCGCAGAAACATGGTGTACCAAGTTTAAATTAGCAGATGAATATAAACTTTCACCTTCAGCAAGCAAGCCCATTTGAATCAATTCAGCTTCAACAGTTTCATAACCGACTTCGGTCATTTCTACAGAGCGCTGTTTTTCGTCAATCCAGAAGTGACCACCATCTGGTACCTTCTCTTCTTTTTGTGCATGAAGTTTTGGTGGAATGCTGTTAATGGCAGCATACAACTGAGATGAGTCTTCTGATTGACCAGAAATGATCAACGGTGTACGCGCTTCATCAATCAGGATCGAATCGACTTCATCGATGATGGCATAGGTTAAGCTGCGCTGTTTTTTCTCAGCAGCAGAAAACACCATGTTGTCACGCAAGTAATCGAAACCGAATTCGTTGTTGGTACCGTAAGTAATGTCAGCACGATACGCTTGAGCTTTTTCAGTTGGGTCTTGCATTGAGTAAATAATCCCAATGCTTAAACCTAAAAATTCGAATAATGGACGGTTTAATTCAGCATCACGCTGTGCGAGATAGTCGTTCACCGTAATCACGTGAACACCTTCACCACTAATCGCATTGAGGTAACAAGCAAGCGTTCCCATGAGGGTTTTACCTTCACCGGTACGCATCTCTGCGATCTTACCTTCATGTAAAGTAATACCACCAATCAGCTGTACATCATAATGACGCATGCCCATGACACGCTTTGCAGCTTCACGACAAACAGCAAACGCTTCAGGCAATAATTTATCAAGGCTGTCGCCTTTTTTATAACGTTCTTTGAATTCTTCAGTTTTTGCAGATAAGTCTGCATCGCTTAGAACAGATATCGTCGGCTCGAGCGCATTAATCTTCTCTACGATTTTACGCATGCGTTTGAGTTCGCGCTCATTTTTGGTACCGAAGATTCCTCCGATCAGACTTGCCAACATGAATAGACTCTCTAAATCTTGCTTGTCAAATGAATATATTTTCTTAGTCGTTATTATGGTGCTAGAAATTCGAAGTACAAGGGTTTTGCACAAAAATCCCCTTAAATATTCTGCGCTCGGGTTCTAGCCCCGGAGACTTAAGGCAAGCTAATGTAACAAATTTTCTGCAGACAACATAGTGACTCTGTCGTGAGATATTTCGCATTTATCCCCCAATAAAACTGTTTTATATGAAATATATTCATAAAGAAATGAAAAAACACTATTTTTAATCATAAAAAAATCCTTCATATTTATTTTCAAGTTAAACAAATTCAATAAATACGGGGATATTCCATGACGATTCGTTTAGGTGATACTGCACCAGACTTTACTCAAGACTCAAGCGAAGGCAGCATTCATTTTTATGACTTTTTAGGTGACAGTTGGGGCATTTTATTTTCGCATCCTGCCGATTACACCCCAGTCTGCACCACAGAACTTGGATTTACCGCAAAACTAAAAGATGAATTTAGCAAACGTGGTGTCAAGGCCATTGCCCTGTCTGTTGATGATGTTGAGTCGCATCATGGTTGGATTAACGACATTAATAATACTCAAAATACCACGGTCAACTTCCCGATCATTGCAGACAAAGACCGTAAAGTGTCCACCCTTTATGATTTCATTCACCCCAATGCCAGCGAAACATTAACTGTTCGCTCTTTGGTGATCATCGATCCAAATAAAAAAGTCCGTTTAATCATTACTTATCCTGCATCTACAGGGCGTAACTTCCATGAAATTTTACGTGTCATTGACTCTTTGCAACTGACAGACAACCATAAAGTTGCAACACCGGCCAACTGGCAACAAGGTGAAGATGTGGTGATTGTGCCGTCATTAAAAGATGAAGAGGAAATCAAACAACGCTTTCCTCAAGGATATAACGCAGTTACGCCTTACCTTCGTTTAACGCCTCAACCTAAGTGAGGATAAAACGGAGCATTACGCTGTCCGAGCGCAAGATAAGAAGCTCTGCTGTGAGTGACCAAAGCGAAGGTACAAATTTAACTATTTTTAAGTGCAGCACCTGACCCAACTCAGAATCACAACCATAGTTACTTATAGTTTTCCCCTCAGAACGAATGACGAGCCCGTTCTAGCAGCCTCCAACCCGCTCATCTTCGGATGAGCTTTTTTTTGATTACAAATTCCTCTCTGGGATTAGATTGGTTAAACATCACAATTCCGTTATAACTAAGAAAAACTTGAAAACAACAAACCGTGATTCATCAAATTCATCATTTACATTGTGGTAGTTTTTGTCCAACGTGTGCCCCTTTATTTGGACAGAAAGGCTTTCGTGCACATTTGGTCTGTCATTGCCTGCTCATTGAAACCGATAAAGGGCTCGTCTTAGTCGATACAGGACTGGGCTTACAAGATTATTTGCATCCACAAAATCGTTTAGGTCTGTTTATTTCACGCACAGCGCAGATTAAATTTAATCCGCAACTAAGTGCGATTCATCAAATTCAAAAATTAGGTTTTAAGGCTCAAGATGTTCAACACATTTTGTTGTCACACTTAGATTTTGATCATGCTGGCGGGATCTCAGATTTTCCGCAGGCGACCGTGCATGTCTTAGCCAGTGAATATAATGCCACTCAAAATCTTCACAGCCTTAAATCACGACTGCGCTATCGACCACAGCAGTTCCAACAGCATCGTTATTGGAACTTTATTGAAAACATCGGGACACAGGCATGGTTTAACTTAGAGCACACTGCCGGTCTGTCCATTTTTCAAGATGACATTTTAATGCTTCCACTTTTGGGACATACCGCGGGTCATGCCGGTATTGCGATTAAAAATAACCAGCGCTGGTTGTTATATTGTGGCGATGCTTATTACTCACAGCATCAATTAAATCCAAATTTTCATTCGCGGGCCTTAAATCAGCTTGAGCGTTTATTTGCCACCGACAATACACAGCGACTGCACTCCCTTCATAAGATTCAGCAGTTAGCGCAGCATCCGGACATCGATCTCATCTGTGCACATGACCCATTCGAATTCGCTCGCTATCAGAATACAAGCTATGACCGCTAAAATCCTACCAATGATCCTACTCAGTGTTAGCTTCAGCTTCACGGGTTGCATGACATCAAATCCATTACCGTTAAATGAACGTCCTCAGCATTGGGGGAAAGTCGTTCATCAACAGCATAATTTTTATCAAATCAGCCCAACGCTATTTCGCAGTGAACAACCTGATACAGATCTCGCCCCTGTTCTACGAGAACAGCAAATCGATGTGATCATAAATTTACGTTCACGGCACCATGACCCAGAACGCTTAAAAAATGCTATTGATATGCAAAAGATTAAATTTGTACATATTCCGATACACACGTGGCAAATCGATCGTGAAAATTTACTGACGGTGATGAAAACCATAAAAGAAGCTGAACAACAGCAGCAAAAAGTTTTAATCCATTGCTACCACGGCTCAGACCGTACAGGCGCGAGTGTGGCCATGTACCGTATTATTTTTCAGCATTGGTCCATTGAGGAAGCAAAACGTGAAATGAAACAAGGTGGCTATGGCTTCCACCCTATTTGGAAAAATATTGACCGTTTATTCAGCCCTGAAAATGTAAAATGGATTCAGCAGCAACTACTGAATCCATCTTATTAAAGGTCATTCCTCAAATAAACTTAGCGTTTATCGAGTGGTACCCAATCAATCACCCACGCAGATTTCATATTTAAACTTGCATCTGAATTGATCTTTTTACGTGTTGCGTCCGCAGCATCACGGTCCTTCGAAGGGCCGACCATAATACGAATGCCTTTAGATGTAGGACTCTTCGTCACTTTATAGCCTTTTGCACGTAATTTTGCAGCGACAGCATCTGCATTGGCTTCATTGGCAGCCAGTGCAACTTGCACCATCCATTGCTTATCGCCATTTTCCAACAGATCACGTGCTTTTTCAGCTTCAGCTTTTTTCTTGGCTTCGGCTTTACGCTTTTCTTCTGCCTTGTGTTTTTCTTCGGCTTTACGCTTTTCTTCAGCTTGTTGCTTCGCTTCGGCTGCTTTCTTATCTGCTGCTTTTTTCTCAGCTTCAGCATGTGCTTTACGTTCAGCTTCTTTTTGAGCATCCGCTTTACGTTTTGCTTCAGCTTTTTGTTTATCTGCTGCGATACGTGCCTGATCAGCCTTTTGCTGCGCCGACTGACTCTCTAACTTTTTTTGAGCCGCCAACTTATCCTCAGCTAAACGCTTTTGCTTGGCTTTTTCATCTTCAACCAATTCGGGAGGAATATTATCCGAACTTTGTTGAGCTGAACGATGTGCGTTTAAAGCCGCATATTCTTCTGCTGCTTTACGTGCTGCATCAGCCTCCGCTTGTTGTTGCATCTCTAAAAATTCTGCTGCACGTGCTTCTTGCTCCGCAACCGATTTTTCACGGGTACGTCGTTGTTCTTCGAGCAAACGCTTTTCAGTTTCAACATCAACAGTCAATGATGACATTTTACCCGCACCCTGACCTTGTTGCTCAACTTGAGCCATTTCAGGGGTTTGGCTTTGATTTTGATGTATTTCTTCTTTGCCTTTAAGTAAAAGTGCGGCCAGCAGTACACCACCACCTAATAAAACAACACCACCCATCCAGCGTTGTTTGTTATTCATTGACATTCTTCCAGATACTCCCATACCGCTTCTAAGGTATGAAATGAACCACATACCAGAATCAGCTGATTATTCTTTGTTTCTTCCAGCGCGGACTTAAAAGCTAATTGCACATTGTCATAATGTTCTACGACTTGATGCTGTAGTGCGCTATCTAATTGTGTGATAGATGCCGCACGTGGCACATTTAATTGTGCAATTTTCCACATTCTTACCGTATCTTTCAATAAGTTAACGACAGAATTTATGTCTTTATCAGTCAGCATGGAGAAAACGCTGATCACTTCTGTGTATTGTTTATTGTACTGGAGGAAATTTCGCAATTGCTTTAACAAAAATTCAACACCATGCGGGTTATGTCCCGCATCGAAAATCACCGTTTTACCTTCGATTTCTCTAACTTCAAAACGGCCTTGTAACTTGGCATTGATAATCCCCTGAGCGATCGACTGCTGAGAGACCACTAAACCACTGGCCAATATTGCTGCTACAGCCGTAGAGATATTTTCGAGTGCCAAAGAACCCACGGGTAGTTTTAAGGTTGAACCTGATGAGGCAAACATCCAAGATTGTCCGTCATCACTGTACTGATAAAAATAATCACGATTGAGTACATGTAAAGCAGCTTGGCAATCTTCTGCTTTTTGACGAATGGCTTCAGGCAAAACTTGCTGCCCGCCAAAAATTACGGGAATATTTGGACGAATAATCCCTGCTTTCTCAAAAGCAATTTTTTCAATGGTGTCGCCCAACCAATCGGTATGGTCTAAACCAATATTAGTAATCACTGCAACATCTGGGTCGACGACATTGACCACATCAAGTCGGCCACCGAGGCCCACTTCGAGGACCCATACATCGCAATGTTGCTGTTTAAAAATAACAAAAGCGGCCAAAGTGGTCGCTTCAAAAAAAGATAAACTTAATTCACATTCACGACGCGCCTGATCAACAGCTACAAAAGCATCAATCAGGGTTTGGTCGGCCACTTCAACACCTTGAAGCTTTACACGTTCATTGAATCGATAGATATGCGGTGATTGGTATAAACCCACATTATAACCTTGCGCATTTAAAATGGCAGCCAATGTCGTTGTGGTTGAGCCTTTCCCATTGGTTCCAGCAACCGTCAGAACTTTGGCATCAGGCCGAGTTACGCCCAATCGATCTGCAACAGGAATTACCCGCTCCAGTCCTAAATCAATACCCGTAACATGAACATGGCTCCAATAATCGAGCCATGTGTTTAAAGAATCAGTTGCAAGTGGTGCTGTGTTCAAGGCAAGTTCATCAATTTCGCTACAATACGATAAACTGTATCACGTAATGCATGACGATGAACAATTTGATCGACTACACCATGATCAAGCAAGTATTCTGCACGTTGGAATGGTTCTTCCAATTTTTCACGTACAGTTTGCTCAATCACACGCTTACCAGCAAAACCAATCATGGCTTTCGGTTCAGCCAAATGAACATCACCGAGCATTGCCAATGATGCAGTCACACCACCATAAACTGGATGTGTCAATACCACTAGATAAGGCAAGCCTGCATCTTTCATTTTTTGGATGGCTGCAGAAGTACGCGCCATTTGCATTAATGACAACATACCTTCTTGCATACGCGCACCACCAGAAGCAGCGAAGCAAATAAGCGGTTGTTTCGATTTAATTGCAAGTTCAGCCGCTTGAACAAAACGGTCACCTACAACAGTACCCATTGAACCGCCCATGAAATCAAATTCGAAAGCGGTAGCAATCATTGGAATGCCTTTCAGCGTACCTTGCATTACCACTAAAGCTTCTGTTTCACCGGTTTTTTTCTGCGCTTCAGACATACGGTCTGGATACGCTTTGCTATCTACAAATTTAAGTGGATCTTTGGCTTTAAATTCTTGACCCAATTCTTTTTGTACTTGGTCAAAGAACCAGTTCAAACGATCACGTGCTTTCATTCGCAAGTGTTCATCACACTGTGGACAAACGTAGGCATTAAATGACATCGCAGTACGAGTCACAAGTGCATGACACTCAGGACATTCAATCGTCGGCTCAGTAAATGTCGCCTTTAATGCTTGCTGTTCATCAGGTACATGAATACCTGGTACCGCACGCTCTGTCCATGGCGTAGATGCGCTCAGAATTTTGCCTGTTTTTGCGTCTTGACTCATACTAACTCATCGAGCGCAGCTCGAAGCTCCTTCACTTTATTCACTGTTTCGATTACAGCTTGTTCTGGCGCTAAGTTTGCAAATTGTTTAACAAAAGCACTACCTACAATCACCGCATCTGCAGCAACACCCATGGCTTTCGCCGATGCTGCATCACTAATACCAAAGCCAACGCCGACAGGTACCTGAGTATACGATTTGATTTTTTGAATACGTGCCGCAGCTTCAGCAACGTCTAAAGTCGCTGCACCTGTCACACCTTTCAAAGAAACATAGTAGATAAATCCACTGGCTTGTTTCACCACATGCTGAATACGTTCATCAGTGGATGTTGGCGCAAGTAAGAAGATTTGATCCATGTCATATTTTTTCAATACTACATCTAGATCTTTTGCTTCTTCTGGTGGAAGGTCCACCAAGAGCACGCCATCTACACCGCATTCATGTGCATAGGCAACAAACTTTTCATAGCCGATTACTTCAACGGGGTTTAAATAGCCCATCAGTACCACGGGTGTTTCTGTATCGTTTTTACGGAACTCTTTCACCATGTTCAAGGCATCTAGAGTATTGGTTCCTGCAGCAAGCGCACGCTCAGCGGCAAGTGCAATAACAGGACCATCCGCCATTGGGTCTGAAAATGGAAGACCCAATTCGATCACATCTACACCTGCCTCAACCATTTGATGTAACAAAGGTACCGTTACTTGTGGATGAGGGTCACCAGCCATAACATAAGAAACCAAGGCCTTACGCTGTTGAGATTTAAGCGTTCCAAATCGAGTGGCTAAACGTGACATAGGGTTATACTTTCCTTGAATGAATCAAAACTATGATGTGGGTTTTGTCGAAATACAAGACATCGCATTGTAACGCTATTTTTTACCCATTGAACAGGGTATACAATCCTCAGTCGGCATTTCTCATGCAAACATAATTTTCCAGAACAACCCGAAAGCATCATTTACCGATATTTCAGTTTTTTTCACAATGATCAAAGATGCCTAATTTTAGGATCTGGCAAAATTATAAGGTTTTAGACTAACTTAATTTTATCATCAAAAAAATGTTAAAAATAACAGGCTTAGCATTTACATTTTAATTTTCCTTAAATTGCAAAACCTGCTTTATACTAGCCGCATACTTTTATTTTTTTATCTCCTATGTCCTCCGATTCACAAGTGAAAGTGCCTGCTCGGGCATTTGCACTGCTTCCGCTTATTGTTTTTCTGACCATTTTTTTGGGCAGTGGTATTTACCATTCCATCATTGGAACTGAGTTTGCGTTCTATCAAGTGAAAGCCCCAGTCGCTGCTCTTCCTGCAATTGTATTGGCAATTTTGCTCTATCGCGGCAAGATCAATGACGCGATTGATACATTTATGAAAGGTGCCAGTCACCCGAATTTGATCTTAATGTTCATAGTCTTTATGCTCGCTGGTGCTTTTGCCAGTGTCAGCAGTGCCATCGGTAGTGTCGATGCAACAGTGCAATTGGGACTATCGGTGATTGCGCCTGAGTTCGTGCTGCCTATGCTGTTTATTATTGCGGCCTTTATTGCCACAGCGATGGGAACCTCCATGGGCACTATTGCAGCCTGTGCACCAATTGCCTTTGGTTTTACACAAGTCACCGAAATTGAAGTGGTGTATGCCATTGGTGCTGTGGTCGGCGGTGCTATGTTTGGTGATAATCTGTCGATGATTTCAGATACCACCATTGCTGCAACGAACAGTCAAAAAGTTCAGCTTCGCGATAAATTTAAGGTCAATGTTTGGATTGCTGTTCCTGCATCGATCGTTAGCATTTGTATTTATTTATTTATGAGTCAAGGCTCACAAGCGATTGAACACAAAGCTTATAATACGTGGCTGATCTTGCCGTATTTAGCCGTATTTATTTTGGCCTTTTCACGTTTGCACGTGCTTGCTGTACTGACCATTGGTGTCTTACTGTCTGGCTTGATTGGTATGGTGATTCAACCTGAATTTAATTTCTTAAGCTTAAATAATTCTATTTATGACGGCTTTACCGGCATGTTTGAAGTTGCCCTGCTTTCTATTTTCTTAGGTGGTATTTCTGCCATTATGCAAAAAGAAGGCGGTTTAGAATGGCTAATTCAACGCATTTACAGCATGACACGCTACTTTAAAGTTGGTGCTGAACGCGCAGGTGAAATTGGTATCAGTTTCTTGGTGATTTTCTCCAACCTATTTGTGGCAAACAACACTGTCGCAATTATTTTATCTGGTGACATGGCACGTGAAGTCGCCAAAGAATATGGTGTAGACCCTAAACGTGCTGCTGCGCTCTTGGACATTTTCTCTTGTGTAGTCCAAGGTCTCATTCCTTATGGCGCTCAACTGTTACTGGCTTGTTCGATCGCAAAACTTTCGCCTGTAGAACTGATTGGTAGTGTGTATTACTGTTGGGTTTTGGCGATCTTTGCCATCCTTGCCATTTTACTGCGTTATCCAAAATTAAAAGCCGCGGCATAAGCTTGGCTTAAAAGAAAAGCGGTCGTTTGACCGCTTTTTTTTAATGTTGTTTGAAAGGCTTTTCTTAACGAGCAATCTGCACGTTTTATTCTAATCTCAAGGCTTTTTTTCGCGCCAACAATGTCTCTCCACTATATGCCTTAAAAGCACGTGCCAAAGCAGACTGATCTGAATAACCTAGCTGTAAAGCGATATCTGTCAAATGGGTTTGTTGTGAAAGTAGATATTCACAGCGTTTCATCCGTTCAATCTCCAAAAGTCGTTTAAACGAGGTGTCTTTCTCCTGTAGCTGTCGTTGCAGGGTTCTCACTGACAGATGTAACTCTTCTGCTAACCACTCTATTTTAGGGGCTTGCTGTTGTAATTTGAGATAATCTGCGATGCATTGTTGCATCTGTAGAATTGGATCTGCATGTTGCGGACGCGCGGCTATCGCCTCTTCGGCTTGACGTAATAACAATTGCATCAGTGACGGATCAGCAAGTTCTGACTTTAAATCCAAACTATCGGCATGAATCACAAATGAATATTTAAGGGTCGAAAATTCCATTTGGCAGCCATAAAACTTTTCATAGTGATAACGTGCCATCCGCGGCGCATGGGCAAAATGAATGCGGAGTAACTTTAAAGAATCTGGAAAAATTTGCTTGGCCAAATGTGCCATACAGGCCATCGTTAATTCATTCACCAAAGCATATTCATCATCATGCTGTGGCCAAGACAGAATAATTTGATGATCTTGATGGCTCATATTCATCGGCACAATTTGCGCCCCATCAATCACCAAACGACTAAAGCGCATCACATATTGCAAAGCATCTGCTACGCTATTACTCAGTGTCGCCATATAGCCTAACACCCCAAAATGCTCTGCACGAATATACTTGGCCATTTCAAAGACCAATTGCGGGCAATCCAGATGCTGCTGAGTCAGTTGCATGATGGTATTAAAAAAAGAATTCGGCGATTGAGAGTCGATCGGCAAAGACAGCACATGCTGAATTTGCGCAGCATACGGCGCAATCCATTCGAGCTGTGTATAGTTTAATTCACGCTCAATTAAGACCATATTCCACAGTTGGAAGTAACCATTTGGGATCTGAATTTCAGCCATCTCGCCCCTCTTTCTGACCTGCCAATTCTGACATTTTATATTTTCATCATGGCGTAAAATGTATAAAAATTGGCAATATCTGTCAAAACAAAGTGCAATTTCTCCGACATACTGCAATCAATACGACTCGCACAGAAAAAATATCATGAATGCTATCGTCAAATATCAAGTCGAACCTATTGTTCGCACAAAACTGAATTTTAAGTTAGAAGAAATCCCGCGCTATTGGTTTGGCGGAGACCCCTTTTTAACTCGTATGTTTGATGCCTTGAGCCTGACCTTTCCTGATGGCGAGCGCTATTTTATTGAATCTGTACGTCTGTTCCGCAGTCAAATTCAAGACCCTGATTTACAGCAACGTGTCGCTGACTTTATTCGTCAAGAAGCGCAGCACGGTATGGCGCATGACAAAATGAATATGTTGATGAAACAACAAGGCATGCCTGTCGATGCGTTCATTAAACGTCTAAATAAAATTTTTAAATTTGAACTGAGCAAGCGCTCACCTGAATACAACATTGCCATGACGGCTTCTGCCGAGCATTTGACTGCGCTGATGGCTGAAACGTTCTGTAGCCAAAAGTCCGTACTAGAATCTGCGCATCCTTATGTCCGTGCATTATTTATTTGGCATGCGATAGAAGAAATGGAACATCGCGATGTGGCTTTTGATGTGATGAAAGATGTGGCTAAGGTCGATGAAAATTTAAAGAAATTCACTTTGGTTTGGACCAGTGGATTGATGCTCGGCTTTACCTTATACCGTGCTAATGTGATGCTGAAACATGACGGGTTCAGCTTCACTGAACGTTTAAAATTAAACATGAAAGGCTTACCGTGGTTCTTTGGTAAAAATGGCACCCTCACCCGAATGAGCAAACCATATCGAGATTGGTTTAAAAAAGACTTCCATCCGAGTCAGCATCCCATTGTGCAAAATTATGATCTTTGGTTAAAAACTTATGAAGAAACCAATGATCCAATTCAAGCTGCTGAAGTGTTTTGGCAAGCTGCAAAATAAAAACTGAATAAAAAAGCCGCATCGATTGCGGCTTTTTTATAGGCTTACACTCACCATTTGGCATAGTGCTGCTCAAGTAAACCATATTCATTTAAGAATACAATTTCTTCGCCATCACGTTGAATTGTACCGCTAATTTTTGCCTGCCATTGACTGAACTGACTACCGACCAATCTTAAATTCAGGTTTTCATAGCGCCGCCAACCTGTGCTGACGATCAAATTTAAGCTGTTGTCTAATGAACTAATATTCCATTGATTATCGCCTTGTTGCTGGAACAGCACATCAGACATGGCATATAGATGTCCATTGACCCACAGACAATTTTCATTGCCAAAGCTTTCATTTACACCAGAGGCAAGATTGATCCCAACGCGTCGATTTTGACTATCCCAAAAGTTACACGACAACCAAAACCATGCGGTTTCAGGACGAAGAAAACCACAGGTATCATCTAAAGACACCAATGTCCGGTCATGGAATTGAATGGTTTTGCCTTGCTTATTGATAAAGAAACCTTCACACCCTAACGTCGTCAATTTTTGAGTATAGGTCCAACCATTAATCCCTGTGGGGCTACACATACTCAGCGGATCAGTCCCTGCGCAAAACACTCGAGCGCTCAGTTTGAGTTCGCCATGTTTTGACATTTGAATGTATCGCACACCATTGGCATGCTGAATATCCAGTTGAATCCCTGACTTAATAAAATGACTTTGATTAAATAAAGGTTGTTCATCTAAAACGGTATTACGTGACAGGAAATTAATCGAATTCCATTCCAACACTTCATTCGTAATATGATCATACACATAGACAAAACCGTGCCCCGCCCACGCGATATCGGCAATTGCTAGACCAATCGTATAATGTTCATGCTGAATACAACAAAATTTAAATTTTTTATATTTTAAACGCTTACGCCAACCTTCAAGTCGTTTTCCATACGGTGTCTTATATTCATACTTACTTAAATCGATGCGATTGGGAAGTTCACTAAAACGCCCATAATGCGGCTGTCCATTCGGCCGTATTAAATCCATATACGCCATTCCATTGAGGTTTAAGGTCTAAATCCTGAATGTTATTATGCCTATTATTTAACGCCTGAAAAGACAATCCATCTGATTTCAGGCGAATATCACAAAAAAATATAAAAGCTGACATTTCAGCTCTTAATCATCACAAATGTTCATTTATTAAGATGTAATCATTTTTCCATGAATTTTGTTGGCTATGCGGCGTTTCAACCAATTCGATATAGCGCCCATAGACATGATCAATCGCAATACAATCATCGACATCTAGGGTTCGGTCGGTATGTTGTTTTTGCCAATGTGACTCAAAAAAAGCTTTGCCCCGTTGTTTTGCAACGCTGGCATTTTGTCCTGTCACCAAAACATAACGATGTGATTCACCAAATTCGCGAGCATCATATCCCCCGAGATTAATCAGCCATAATTTTTCATCTTCAGCTCGGGGCGCAGCATCACAAAATTGGATGCGATAATGTCGATTTTCAGTGCTGACTGTATGTACTTGTGCCCAAGCATCAATATGTAAGCCTTTTTGCTCACCAAACCATGCCGTTCTCAGTTGCGGATAAACCTCTTCTAATGCGTTACCCACTGCAAGAATGACGTCATGCACTTCAATATTTGCTCTTGGATGGCGTCCGCCGAGCATCACCATAAATAAACTGGACACAATCTTCCCCCTATTTTGACTTCAACTGCCCACATAGGGCTGAAGCAATTTCAATAAAATCACGCCGCCTAGCGATAGTACTGCATTGTTAACGAAATGAATGAGTAAGACATGCCAAATGTTACGCGTCCACAAATAGATGAGGTTGAGAAATAGGCCTGCCGCCATAAAACTGATGGTCGCAATCAAATCGCCATCGAAATTATGATAATGAATCAAGCCGAATAAGATTGAGTTCAGTAAGACCAAAATCACTCGCCATAGACACGGCTGTACAAACAGCTTTTGCAGCAAGGTATAGCGGAAAATAATATCTTCAAGCAAAGCGGTAAATAATGGCCCAAGGCTGATGATCAGCAAGCTAAAAAACGCAATCGTATTAGGATCAATGGTCGATTCTTTTTCAATGCTCTCTCCCACTGGCAACAGACTGCGTGTAAAAGAAATCACTACTTGTAAGACGACTGCACCGACAACCACCAACAGGCTTGAACGCCAAAAGGCCTGTTTATACTTTTGCCAGTGCGTATACAGCATCGTTTTATAGAGCCAACACACGGCAATAAATAAAATACCGCGAAAGATCGAATCACCCAAAGCAACCTGAGCTGAAACACCAAAATATTGGTCTAAGACATAACTGTTGAACAAGATCAGCGGAAGAATGCACAGCGCAAAAGTATCACGCCATTGCCAATAAATATGGGTTGGAAAGGATTCTGCACGAACCAATTGGGTAAACGTCATTGTTATAAAGTCTTTCTAAAGCAATAAAATTTACACAGTATTGTGATTTATTTCACACTTTTATTCTGCATCAGTTTTGTAGTGATTTGCCTTAATAAAATTTTCAGCCCAAAAAAAATCGCGCGGAATGACTTCTTCGCGATTTTTAATTCACCCTCTCCAAACCTCTCCCAAAGGGAGAGGTTTAAAGGAGTTTACATCTCAACCATTTCCACGCCATCAATGCGGGCAACGGTCATTAAGTCTTTATCACCACGGCCTGATACAGTCGCAATAATGATTTGGTCTTTGTCCATGGTCGGCGCAAGTTTCGTCACATAAGCCATCGCATGTGAGCTTTCCAATGCAGGGATAATACCTTCAATTTGGGTTAAATCACGGAAGCCTTGTAGCGCTTCAGTGTCATTGATTGGCACATAGTTCACACGGTGCATATCTTTGAGGAAACTATGCTCAGGGCCTACACCTGGATAATCTAGACCTGCAGAAATTGAATGTGTTTCAATGATTTGACCTTGATCATCTGACATCAAGTACGTACGGTTACCGTGAAGTACACCGACATGACCTGCGTTTAATGGTGCAGAATGCTTGCCCGTTTCAATGCCGTAGCCTGCCGCTTCAACACCGTACATTTTCACATCTTCATCATTTAAGAATGGATAGAATAAGCCCATTGCATTTGAACCGCCGCCCACACATGCCACCAAGGCATCTGGCAGACGGCCTGCTTGTTCTTGAATCTGTTTACGTGCTTCACGGCCAATGATCGATTGGAAATCACGAACCAATTGCGGATATGGGTGTGGGCCAGCCACAGTACCAATCACATAATAAGTAGAGTCAACATTGGTTACCCAGTCACGCATTGCTTCGTTCATCGCATCTTTCAATGTTTTTGAACCGCTTTCCACAGGTACAACAGTCGCACCCAATAAACGCATACGGTACACGTTCATGGCTTGACGTTTTACGTCTTCCGCCCCCATAAACACCACACACTCAAGGCCTAAACGCGCTGCAATCGTTGCCGTTGCTACACCGTGCTGACCCGCACCTGTTTCGGCAATAATACGTTTTTTACCTGAAAGCTTAGCCAGCAAAGCCTGACCAATGGTGTTATTCACTTTATGTGAACCTGTATGGTTCAGGTCTTCACGTTTTAAATAAATTTGCGCACCACCCAACTCTTTCGACCATCGTTCAGCATAATACAAAGGACTAGGACGACCGACGTAATACGCCAAGTCACGGTCGAATTCTGCCAAAAACTGGGCATCATCTTTCATGCGGAAATAGAGCTTTTCTAAGTCCTTAAGTGCTGCCATTAGAGTTTCTGACACAAAACGCCCGCCATGAATACCGAAATGCCCTTGTGCGTCAGGGAATTGGGTATAGTCAATCTTATTTTGCTGATCCACGATGGACTCCTTGCATAAAGCGTTCTATGAGTTGTTGGTCTTTAATACCTTTTGCCGATTCTACACCACCACTCACATCTACGGCGTAAGCGCCTGTGGTCTGAATCGCATCTTCAATATTGGTCGGAGTTAAACCGCCTGCCAAAATTAAAGGAATATCGAGTTTTGGGAACTGTGCCCAGTCAAAGCTATGCCCTGTACCGCCTTTCAGTTCTGGATGCCATGCATCCAATAGTACGGCGCTTGCCCCAGCCTGTTGAAAGGCTTGGATTTCGGCAATCACATCCAGTTCAGGTTTCATCTGAATGGCTTTATACCAGCGGCGCCCAACGGACTGCGCAATCGTTTGGCACTGTTCAGGGCTTTCATCACCATGAAACTGCAGGATGTCTACAGGCGAATTTTTTAAAATATCCTGTATGTCTGCAGCCGATGCATTCACGAATAAACCGACGGTCTGCACATACGGCGGCACATGCTGAATCAGTTCAGCAGCCTGCACTGCCGTTACACTGCGCGGACTTGGCGCAAAGAATACAAATCCGATCGCATCTACGCCAGCTTGGACGACAGATTGAATATCTTGAATACGTGTAATTCCGCAGATTTTGGCACGGGTTCGCATGTTGTTTTGGCTCTAACTCCGCCCTATTCATAGCCCATCTATGAATATGAAGGCGAATCATTGTAATGCAATTTTCATGCATTGCGTGGATTTTCAGCATGATTACTGCGCAAAAATAAAAAGCCCTGAATGATCAGAGCTTTTTGAATAATTGATTCAATTATTTCATTGCATAACGTAAGGTTAGCCAAGCAGTACGGCCGTCTTGACGGTAGTAATAGTCATCAAATGAGTCATACACGGTGTAATATTCTTTATCAAACATATTGGCAAGTTTGGCTTGTACAGAAAATTCAGGGGTCGCTTGATAGGTTAAACGTACATCTGCTGTCGCAAAACTGCCAAAGCTTGTTGTATTAGCGGCATCCTTATAACGCTGGTCTTCTGCGTGTACAGAGCCACCTAGCGTCCATTTATCCATCGTATAATCTGCAGATACATTCAATAATTGGCCTGCACGACCCGCAATTTGATTACCTTTGGTCGCCCCAGAATTATATTCAGGCTCTTGATAAGTATAGTTTAAGTTCCACGTGAAGTTGCCCAGTGACTGTCCGAACTCAGCTTCCACACCCTTAATTTTTGCTTTTGCAATATTGGTTCCGCCTGAAATCATATTATCAATTTCATTATGGAAGGTAGAAACAGACCAGTTCAGCCATTGCGACCCTTTGAATCCAATTTCAATGTTTTCAGACTCTTCAGGTACTAGATTTGGATTTGACCAACCCGGATAATATAAGTCATTAAATGTCGGTGAGCGGAAAGCTGTACCGTATGAAACAAAAGTGCTGTAGTTGTCATTAAATGAATAACCAACAGCGGCATTGCCTGTGGTGTGATCACCAAACTGTTCGTTATCATCTAAACGAATAGCAGCTTGTAGGTTAACTCGACCAAAATCGCCAAGATATTGCGCATAGTAACCGACATTATCACGCTCTTTTTCATCGTAATTGGTGGTGCTGTCGACTTGATCATTTAAGTAATCCACACCCACCAATAGTGTGTTGTTTGCATTGAAAGATAATGTGTTTAACCAGCTGATGCTGTCTTTTGTGGTATCAAATACACCAGTTGATTTATCTGCACTAAAGGTTTCGTATTTATCTTCTGAACGGCCAAATTTAAGCTGCGTTTTCCAAAGATCTACAGGAGAATAGCTAAAGCCAACGCCATACACATTTTGTTCAACCTTGTTATAAGGATTTAGGTTATATGGACTATCGTAATTTGTTTCGCCATTTACATAGAGAACATTAAAATCAGCTGCAAATTGATCATTAAACTGATGACCCGCTTTAATTGACGCAGAATAGTTTTCATAACCATCTTTATCTTTTTCAGTCGGCAAAGTTGTTACATCTAAACCTTGTGTTTTCAAGCCTGCCAAACTCAGCGTCGCCCAAGAATTATCCTGAAGAATATTCACACCGACATTTGCATCGTAAGTTTCATGTGAACCATACTTGAGCGAAGCAAATGGTTTTACGCCATTTTGCGTCCCTTTACGGGTGAAGATTTGAATCACACCGCCTACAGCTTCAGAACCATATAAACTTGAGCGCGGACCTTTGACCACTTCTACACGTTCAATTTGATCAACTGGCAAATGCTCAAATGAAGTTTGGCCAGAAGTTGCCGAACCCAGTTTTTGACCATCCACCAATACCAATACCGCAGTAGAACCTGTACCACGAATTGAAATACTGGTTGGCTGACCTAAACCACCAGAGTTGGTATACGTTACGCCCGGCACTGTACGAAGCAATTCTTGTAAAGAAGTAAATTGCTTGCGTTCAATTTCTTCACGGTTGATTACGGTGACTGCCGCCAAGGTTTTTTGTGCGTCTTGCTCAACAATATTGGCAACCGTGTTGGTAATCACTGGAAGTTGATAAACTTGGTCTACTGCCATCGCAGCAGAAAGTGGAGATAAAACAAAAAGCGACCCGATAAGAGTCTTAGAAAAAGAATGCATGCTGTATTCCCCGATCGCACCGCCCGTGCGAATAATAAAATGGATAACGCAGGCGGATTCAGGGTCAGCAATGCAAGGCCAATATTGGCGCAATGATGCAATCCCGCTATAACGCCCGCCGCATTATGAATAGGTCTGCATCAGGCCGGTCTCCGGACTTACGTTATGAATAACGATTCACCGTTGCGGGGGCAGTGTCAGATAACAACAGCTCTATACTGCTGGACTGACTTCCCAGTTTCACTTCTCAATTAAGGAAGCACCTGAAGCATGGGCAGATTAGTTTCTGCCCCACAGCAAGTCAAGCTGAATATGCAGCAACACTAAAATGCCCGATAGATTTGATTGTTCGATAAATCGGAGTTCTCTATACTTAAGCCATTCACAACAGTTGGCATGGGAAGTTTCCACAACACTGCCCCCGCAACGGTGTGCAAGCAATGCCTTGCCAGTCCGATACCTGCTCACTGTGTTCTATCACTCAATCATTTACGTGGGGTAAATGCATGGAGCTTTGTATGCCTTTTCCTTTTCAGCCGACTGCTCTTGCAGCTGGCATATCTGCCCTTTGTATTTTTAGCTCCCAAATATCTGTTGCAGCAGATTCCATTGCACAACCTAAATTGGACACCATTGTCGTCACGGCAACACGCTCACAAGAAAAATTAGAAAATGTGCCAGCACGTATTTCCATTATTGATGAGTCGCTCATAGATCAATCACCAATTGCATCATTTCCACATTTATTAATGAGTGATGCTTCTATCAATATGGTGCAGCTGGGTGGCTATGGACAACAAGCTTCATTTTTTTTACGTGGCACAGAGTCAGACCACACTTTGGTATTGCGTGACGGTGTCCGTTTAAATAATGATGCCAGCGGTTTAGCGCCAAATAATTTTATAGATACCACAGACATTAAGCAGATTGAGGTTTTAAAAGGCCCAGCATCTGTCCTTTATGGCACCAATGCCATTGGTGGTGTGGTACAAATCATTAGCAAAACCCCTGAAAAAAATGCAGCTTTTATCAGCGCTGAAATAGGTGAAAATCAAACCTATAAAAGTACTGTCGGGGTAGACCTAGCCAAGCAAGGTTTTTATGCGCAAATTCGTGGACAGCGTTTAGAAACCGACGGCACACTGATTCATGAACATGAAAATGCCAGAGCTTCTAGCTTTAATCAAAAAGGCGTGTCTGCCAAATTTGGCTATGAAGAAACACGCTTTGGCACTTCATTGGATTATTCTGAAAACCAAGGTAATGCTCAATATGAGCAATACAGCTGGAATTCACTGCAATATGAGCAAAAGTCGCAAGATTTTAAAAATCAAATTGCAACCCTGAAGTCACGCTTCAACCCCACAGATCAGCTGACCCTGAATGCTCGCGTGTCTTATTTTAAAGATGAGTTGGAACAGCTCAAAATCTTTGAACAGACCCATTATGAATCCACTGAATATGAACTGACCGCAAAACAGCAAATGACGCCGTCTCAGAACATCATTGCAGGCATTACCCATCGGCAGCTAGAAACATCAACGCTAAAAACTGCAGAGTCTTTTCATCAAGACTTAAACAGTACGGGTTATTATCTACAGCACCAATATCAAACTGATAAATTAAAAACTCAAGCGGGTATTCGTCGTGAAGACCATGAAAAATATGGTCAACACACGGTCGGACAAGTTGCTGCGCGTTATTTTTTCACGCCGTTGTTTAGTAGCTATGCCAATATTGGTACAGCATTTAAAGCGCCAACCATGAACGACTTATATTATGGCGACTATGCAAACCCTGACTTAAAACCCGAAGAAAGTCAATCCTATGAAATTGGGCTAGACCTACAAATGACACCACAACTAAAAACTGGTTTGTCTATCTACAGAACTGAAATTGATAACCTTATTGATTCTGATCCCAACAATAACTGGAAGTTTGCCAATATTGATGCAGTGACCATTCAAGGTTCAGAAGTCTATGTGAATTGGAGCAATGAGGCATTTTTTACAAAGGCCAGTTATAGCTACAATCAAGCAAAAAATGATAAAACAGGTTTGGATTTGAGCCGCCGCCCACGTCAAAAACTGGCATTGTCAGCTGGTTGGGCTGATGAACATTATGGGCTGTCAACAACGCTGAGTGCGAACAGCCATTCAGACAGCAGTAATTATGATGAGGATGTGATCCCTGGACATGCTCAGATTGATTTCAATAGTTATTACCAACCCAACGAGCAACTGCGCTTCTTTGGCAATATTCAAAATGTCGGCGATGTTCAATATAAAACGGCTTCTGCTGGCAATTTCGACGGCAAATTCTATTTAAATGGCGGGCGTTTAGCCTCTATCGGCGTCACTGTTAAATATTAATACACATCACTTTATTCAACTTTTAATCAAAAAATGGACAATTAAAATGGGCCACCGTTTAAGTAAAATTTATACCCGCACAGGCGATTCAGGAACGACAGGTTTAGGCGACGGATCACGTATTGCTAAGGATGATTTACGCATTGAAGCCTTAGGCGATGTCGATGAACTCAATTCAAGCATTGGTATTCTGCGTTCGCACATCGCACTTAGCAGTATTGAAGACAAAGCGACTTGGGATAAATCCCTCAGCCTGATTCAGCATTGGTTATTCGACCTTGGCGGTGAAGTCTGCATTCCAAACTTCAACTTGGTACAACCTGTGTCAATTGAGTTTTTGGAAAATGACATTGACCGTATGAATGAAGCGCTGCCAATGCTCAAAGACTTTATCCTGCCATCAGGAACATTGGTGTGCAGCTTTGCCCATCAAGCTCGTGCAGTTTGCCGCCGTGCAGAACGTCGTTTAATGGCTGTACATAACCGTGACCAGAACATTCAAGCGCCGTCATTGCAGCTACTTAACCGACTCTCTGACTGGTTATTTGTCGCATCGCGTACATTACAACGCGCTGAAGGTGGTTCTGAGGTGCTGTGGCAGAAAAATATTAATGACACGATTGATCAATAAGTTTTGGATTCAAGAATTGCTCAAATCCTTTGACCAATTAAAAGTCTATTTTACATTGAAATAAATTGAAACATTTCGTCCGATCATTCTTGTAATTCAAAATGATCGGCTCAAAATAATAGTGTCATCTCCCTGTCATGCTTACAGGACACTATGTTTTTATCTTTCAATTTTGCAGGCCCTTTATGCGCATAATCGGACACCGTGGCGCTCGTGGCGAAGCACCTGAAAACACCCTTGGCGGTTTTCAATATATTCAAGATTTAGGGATTCGTGCTGTCGAATTTGACGTTCGGCAACTGAAAGATCGTGCCCTAGTGATCATGCATGATGACCAATTTATGCGAACGGCAGGTCAAGATAAACATCTATATGAATGCGAAAGTTCTGAACTAGAACCCTATAACCATGCTGTGACTTGGTCAGAATGGAACAAAGTTGAACCGACGCCTATGCTCGAACAAACGCTTAAAATTATTCATAACTTCGATCATATTGAAGTTGAAGTGAAAGCGGTGAAGACACAAGCTGAAGCTGAAGCGCTGACTGAAACATTAGAACAACAACTTCAAGGCTTTGAACATTCCGCTGTGATTACCAGTTTTGACCCTAAAATTCATCTTGCTTTGCAACAGAAAAAATCTAGCTTCAAACGCGGGCTACTGGTTGAAACAGACGTGAAATTTAAAGCGATTGAACAAGCACTCGAATTGGGTTGTATTCAAATTGGTTGGATGAACCAACTCGCCAATTCAGACATTATTCAGGCCACACAGCAGGCAAAATTAAATGTGAGCGTGTGGACTGTCAACGACGTTGATCGTGCTAAACAGCTTAAAGATTGGGGCATTAACGGCTTAATTACCGACTATCCTAAATTGATGATGCAGCATTTTTAATGCTGCTTTATTCCCCTAGATTTGTGTAATGTACTTCTCGATCAACACGCGGCTTTCTCAACTTATTTATTTTCGTTCTAAAACCAACACAGTTTGACCCCGACTGTTTTGCATCGTCATCTGTTTCGCTTGAATTTGAAACCGTGTTGCGGATTGCAATGCATCTGAAAGTTCAGCCTCTTGAGCCAAAGCCGAATCACAACTGAAATAGCCTGCTCGCGCATTCAAATCAATGCTGTGTTTTAAGGTATCAATCACATAAGTGCCACTGATGTTATTACATCCTGTATTACCTTGAATTTGGCGAAATTGTGAACTGAACTGCAAATAAGGTTGATGATGAAAGAACTTGGCTTTTTGCCCTGCAATTTGCACAATCGTCCACGGAATATCTTGTACCCCATCATTCACGCGAATGACTTTTAATGGCTGTTCAACGCTGTTGCCATGTGACTCCCCTTGTGACTTTGTAGTCACCTTCTGCGTCGGAGAACTTTGACAGGCCATGAGTCCCAGACAACTGATCAGAAAGCCGCCCCAGATACAGTGTTTGACCAAAAGCTGCGGATTATTTTGACGATTTTGCTGTTTTTTTAGCATCTTTTTTACCCCACAAAAAGTCAAATAACTTCAGTCGTATTATGTTACTGTTTAGAACAATACAACTGTACAATAACAGTGGTGAAAACGGGTTTTCCCGTGCTACTATTCTGTACGTTTAAAATCCCTTAAAAAATTAATGGGATTTGTCCTATCTATACCTCCCAAGGTTTCAGGAGTGCTGTTGGAGATGAATGCTCCCCTACCCAAAGCCCCAATGAACTGGATTGCTATTTTTGCATTGGTGTTTTTACCTATTGTCGCAGTTATTGCAATTCCGTTATATGCCATTAATCATGATTTTAGTGCCGCTGCTTGGATCAGTATGTTTGTTTTACTGGGTGTCAGCAGTTTAGGTATTACCGCAGGTTATCACCGCTTATGGGCACACCGTGCTTATGAAGCAACCTTGCCTTTAAAAATCATTTTAATGCTCATGGGTACTTTTGCTGTTCAGAACAGTATTTTGTTCTGGGCTTCAGGTCACCGTACACATCACCGTCATGTAGACGATATTGACCAAGATCCATACTCGATTAATCGTGGTTTCTGGTATGCCCATATCGGGTGGATGCTTCGTGATTATCCAGCAGCAGAACCGAACTACAAAAACGCGCCAGATCTTTTAAAAGATAAAGTCGTTTTGTTCCAAGATAAATACTACATTCCATTGGTGATTGCTGTACATGCAGCGATTTTAGTGCCAATTGGTTGGGCTGTAGGCGATATGTGGGGCGTTCTATTATTGGGCGGTTTAATGCGTCTAATCTTGAGCCATCATGTGACGTTCTTTATTAACTCACTGTGCCACATGTGGGGTAAACGTCCATATACTGACGAAAATACCGCGCGTGATAACTTCTGGTTAGCTATTGCTACTTGGGGTGAGGGTTATCATAACTATCACCATATTTTCCAATACGACTACCGTAATGGTGTGAAATGGTGGCAATACGATCCAACAAAATGGTTGATTTGGAGCTGCTCTAAATTAGGCCTTGCCAAAAATTTACGCCGTATTCCTAGCTTTAATATTAAAAAAGCTGAGTTGGCTATGAAGTTCAAGTATGCGGAACAAGACCTTGCGATCTATGGTCTCAACATGACCGATGATATTGCGACCGCTAAGCAACGTATTTCTCAAGAATATGATGCGTTTTCGCAAACTTTGAATGACTGGGCAAAATTAAAAGAACAGGAAATTCAAGCGAAGAAAACAGCAGTTGCTGAAAAAATTCATCAGATGGATGACAAACTCAAACTTGAATTCCTACAAGTTGAACAGCGTTTGTCACAGCACCGTGAAACACTGAATCAATTGATGCGTAACTTGAAAAAGAAAACCGCTTAATTCTTTTAAGCCTCTCAAATGATAAAGCCTCCCTAGTGGGGGCTTTATTGATTTTAAGCTACAGTTTTTCTATCTGGTCTTTGCTATAGTTTCAACATAGTTTGAATTTTTAAAGATCATTATGCTGTTCAATGCCCGCTATAACACCCTGCCACCTCGCCTGTACCATCATCAGCAGCCTGTACCTTTAAAAGGCGCAAAAGCTGGGCATTTTAATGCCGCTCTTGCAGATGAGCTGCAATGGTCAGAAGCAGATAAACAGGCTTGGGTAGACATCTGTAGCGGACAAAAAACCTTTGCTGAATTTGAACCTTTGGCCATGGTCTATGCAGGTCACCAGTTTGGACAATGGGCAGGCCAATTAGGCGATGGACGCGGCTTATTGATTGCGCAAATCATCGATAAACATGGGCAAACCATTGACCTCCATCTCAAAGGTGCAGGTTCTACACCTTATTCACGCATGGGTGATGGCCGTGCGGTGCTGCGCTCGACCATTCGTGAATATTTGGCAGGACATACGCTGAACAGCTTAGGTGTTGCATCGAGTAATTCAGTAGGTTTTACCAGTTCTGAGCAAGGCGTACAGCGTGAAAAACTCGAGCTTGGCGCGATGATGCTACGTACATCTGACTGTCATATCCGATTGGGACATTTTGAATGGATCAATCAATATCAGGGTGATTTACTACCTGAATTCACGCAAAAATGCATTGAATGGCACTACCCTGAATGCTTGGATGCCGAACAACCGATTTTAGCTTTTGCCACTCAAGTCATTCAGCGTACCGCAGTGATGATTGCCAAATGGCAGCTCATTGGTTTCGCACATGGCGTGATGAATACTGACAATCTGAATATTACTGGTTCAACGCTCGATTTTGGACCTTATGGATTTATGGAGCGCTTCCGTCCAAACTGGATCAATAACCATTCGGACTACCAAGGCCGCTATACCTATCAGCAGCAGCCGAGCATTGGTCATTGGAATCTCTGGCAATGGCTGAATAATCTCGTTCCGCTCTGCCCTACAGACTATGACAAAGAGCAATGGAAAGACGATTTAGCTAAGTGCTTAGAGCATTTTGAACTGACCTTCTTGGAACATTATAAATTGGGCTTAGCTCAGAAAATGGGCCTGCCAAGTTTCCATAAAGACAGCTTCGACTGCGCCATGGCCTTTTTGCGTATTCTGCAAAGTGAGCAGCTGGATTACACGCAAAGCTTTATCCGTCTGCAAAATCATGAATATGAAGCCATTAAAGATGATTGCCTTGACCGACGTGCATTTGAAAGTTTCTTGGCACAATATGAAAGCATCCGTGCGCATCAGGACACCGATGCTTTAGATGCAGCAATGGCACAGGCCAATCCGCAATATATCTTGCGTAACCATATGGCGCAAAAGGCGATTGAGCTTGCTGAACGCAATGATTTTTCAGAAGTTGAGCGTTTGTTTACATTATTGAGCCAACCATTTACTAAACAACCTGACCTAGAAAAAACTGAAGATTTAGGACCTTTACCAAGTGATGTGCCTGAAGTGATGGTCAGCTGCTCGTCTTAAAAAATTATCCACAAATCCACATTTCACTCGAATCAAAATTGTGGATAATTTAAACATTATCCACAATTCAGAAATCGATGGACTGCGAAAGCAGTTTATCCACTAAATTACAATGACAAGAAAAAATATCACGATCTTTAGTTTCGCTACCCTCCTCTGTATTGCGGTAGCCTACTTTGCCTATCAAAAATTTGAAAAATATCTGCCTACACCTGCCAATGCACTGGCCTTTCCACCTGAATTAAGCGATGCACAAATTCAAAAAATTCGCACAGAAACGCCGATCGACAATATTCAGGTACATAAAGCTCAGCGTTATTTGGAATTAAAACATCAGGATCAAGTCATTCGGCGTTACCCGATGCGTCTGGGTTTTCAACCGCTTGGACATAAAGTTCAAGAAGGTGATGGCAAAACGCCTGAAGGCAGCTATATGATTGATTGGCGCAATCCGCAAAGTTCATTTTATAAGTCCTTGCATATCTCTTACCCCAATGCGACCGATAAACAGAAAGCTAAAGATTTAGGGGTTTCTGCAGGTGGTGACATTATGATTCATGGTTCGGCGACCAGTTTACAAATGAAAGCTGCACCACAACTGATGACTTATTTCCCACAAAAAGATTGGACTTGGGGCTGTATTGCAGTGCGTAATATTGATATGGATGAAATTTGGCAATTGGTAAATAATGATACCGTTATTCATATTCATCCTTAGGCTTTAACGCTCAGGCTTATTTTGGTTATCCCTTATGATTGCATTACATGCTGTAGCAGCTAAGACGGCCTTAGCCCTGCCTGAAACCACGTGCAGCCAGCCATTTGGTGAAGGCTGTGATGTGTTTAAGGTGATGGATAAGGTTTTTATGCTGAGTTTTCATTTAGAAGGCAAAGCAGTCATCAATTTAAAAGTGCTGCCAGACAATGGCTCAATGCTTAGAGATATTTATCCCTTTATTCGTGCAGGCTGGCATATGAATAAGCAGCATTGGATTTCTGTATTTGCAGATGAAGAATTGGAAGAAGAACTGCTGCAGGATTTGGTGCTAAATTCTTATGAATTGGTGGTGTCGAAGTTAAAGAAAGGACAACGGCAGAGGATTGAATTGCTCCGTTTAATATGAATACACTAACTACAATTTATAAACATCTAAATTTTTTAATAGATACAATAAGCCTCTTTCATAAATCAAAAAACGAACAGTCTCTTGCTGATTATTTGTACCGAAGAATTTTAAATATTCATGCATAATCTGCGGATGAAATATATCGATTCAAAGAAGCTTTCTGAAACACAGTTTAAGCGATACACCGGCATATCATGGTCAACCTTTGATTTAATGGTTGAACAACTGAAAATGCGTGTTCCTGCTAAAGGTAGACCAACTAAATTGAGCATAGAAGATCAAATCCTTCTGTGCTTAAGTTATTGGCGCGAATACCGAACCTTGTTCCATGTTGCAACAAGTTATGGTGTGTCAGAGCCGACTGCTTCAAGAATTGTCCGTCATGTAGAGGACTGCCTGATCAAGTCCAATTTATTTAATTTACCGAAGCATTTGCCTGAGGGCGAAGGCATCGACTGGAACGTGGTGATTGTTGATGCCACAGAAATTCCAATACAAAGACCTAAAAAAACAGAAGAAAAGCTATAGTGGCAAAAAGAAGGCACATACTTTCAAAGTCCAGGCCATCATTCATTATAGAACTCAGCAAATTCTGAGTTTATGCACTGATCGTGGTGCTGTACATGATTTCGAACTCTTCAAACGAAACTTACATCAGATTCCGGCAGGTGCCTTTATCCTTGCAGATAAAGGCTATCAAGGGATTTATGCAATGTATCCAAATAGCTTGTTGCCATTAAAAGCAAAAAAGCGCTGTAAATTGGATCCAGAACTAAAAATCTATAATCAAGAAATCAACAAAAGAAGAATTGGGGTTGAGCATGTATTTGGTAGTTTAAAAACTTTCAAAATCCTTGCCGAGCGATATCGTAATCGAGGAAAAAGACTGGGCTTAAGATTCAATTTAATTGTGGGAATCTATAATTTAGAGCTGAGCAAAAAATGAATTATGAAAGAAGTCTAATATATTAGCTCTATCAAGACAGTATAGGGCCAATCAAAAATCTCATCATACGTTTAATAGCATCCAAAAAACTTTTAAAATTTCAATCGATCATTCTCCAATTAAAGTTAAAATCCCCACAAGTTTAATAATTAATAATTTTATTTATGCAATTTAGACACGATATCAATGGACTGCGGGCAATAGCTGTATTGGCAGTTGTACTTTTTCACTTTTGTCCACACTGGTTAACTGGTGGTTTTGCTGGTGTAGATGTCTTCTTTGTCATTTCTGGCTTTTTGATGACAGCCATTATTTTTATTGGAATTGAAAAAAATACATTTAATCTATTTAAATTTTATACCGCACGTGCAAACCGAATTATTCCTGTTTTAGCCACGATGACTATCGTTTTAGTCATATTTGGCTGGTTCTATCTAGCCCCTGTTGATTATAAAGATTTAGGGCGACAAATCGAAAAAAGCTCTTTCTTTATCTCCAATATTCTTTTTTCAAAAGGTGGGGGCTATTTCGATACTGCTGAGCATACTAAATGGTTGTTACATACATGGTCTTTGTCTGTTGAGTGGCAATTTTATATATTTTTTCCACTTATCATTTTGATTCTAAAAAAATATTTAAGCCTTCATAATTTAAAACGTGTAGTGCTTGGGCTGTTTTTAGTCAGCTTTATTTATTGTATATATGCAACCTATAAAGACAGCAAAACTGCCTATTTTTTACTGACTAGCCGTGCATGGGAAATGCTCATAGGTGGTTTAGCATTCCTCTATCCTTGGTCCTTAAACACCAAAAAATCACAGCTTATGACCCAGTGCTTAGGGCTCGTGCTGATTCTAGCATCGTATATCTTTATCTCTAAAGATACTCTTTGGCCAGGTTATATGGCGCTTATTCCCGTCCTTGGTGCGTATTTAATTATTGTGAGTCAGTACCAACAGAATGTTTTCATTAACAATCCTGTTTTTAGGCACATTGGTAAATGGTCTTATTCCATCTATGTTTGGCACTGGCCCTTGGTTGTTTTGGGTTTCTATCTTGGCATCGAAAATTGGTGGTTCTATGGAATCCCACTGTCAATTTTATGCGGTTTCTTAAGTTATCACGCTATTGAAAAGCATCGTTTCCCACGCTATTCATCTTGGAAAGAAATTTATAAAGTGAAAGCAATTTATCCCGCTTTATTCCTTTTAGGCTTTGGCCATTTCCTCAAATCTAATGATGGTGTCGATTCGCGACTCCCAGAAGCAGCTAAAATAGCCAACGAAGAAATCAATAACACCAATCCTTATGATTGCGACCAACAAGATTTACATGAATGTGTCATAGGAAACCCAACTAAAATTAAGGCCATTGTTATTGGAGATAGCCATGCTGATGCAATGACCACCTCTGTGGCAACCTCTTTTAATTTGAAAGCTGACGGTATCATTTCATTTACAACTTCTGCCTGCCCATTTCTTCCCAATCTACAGTTTTATAAAGATAAAAGTCCTTGCCCAGAAATTAACCAGAAACGATTGAACTTAATTGCATCCAAAAAATATATAAATATTCCAATAGTTTTCATTGCAAGGTACCCAAGCTACTTAATTGGAGAAAATGACCCTGATATCATGGATACTCAGAGTTCTAAACCTATTGTTTACTTTGATGATAATCCAAACATCACTCAAAAGAATCGAATGATTTCATTTCAAAAAAATCTCACGGAAGTTTTATGTCAAACCTCTAAGACCAACCCTGTTTATATCGTGCAACCGATTCCAGAAGTAGGTTTCAATTTACCGCAAAGAATCATTAAGAATGTATTCTACAAGCGCAATGAAAAAATATTTATTTCGCACGATGCCTATTTAAAAAGATCAGGAGAAATTCGCAAAATTATTCAGGGAAGTGCAGCAAAATGTCAGGCCAAGGTCTTAGACCCTGCATTACTTTTATGTAAAGGAAATGAATGTATTTCTGAATATAAAGGACGCCCGATTTATCGTGATGGTAATCATTTAAGTGAATATGGGAATAAGCTTTTAGTTCCAATGTTTAAAGAAGCCTTCAATCCATAAAATATGAAAGCAGACCTAAATGGCTTTAATTTTTTAAAGTCATTTAGGTCAATTTACAAACTAAAATTTAAAATCTATTTGCTTCTAAAGGCAATTTCTTCAAACGCTTTCAACATCGTTGTTAAACAACTTTACTTTAAAAGGCTCTTCTCTAAGCCTTTCTTATCTTAAACCTTCTTTGCTTGCATCACTTTAAACAGCACATATAGCAGTAAAATCCATACGGGCTGCATCAGCACCGACAGCATAAAACCCTGATTCCACATGATGTACAAAATCATCAGCATGAACACCAAAACAAAGTAGTTGGTGAACGGTGCAAATAATGCAGGAAACTTAGTTTGTATGCCCTGCTGCTGCATCGCTTTTCTAAACTTCAAATGAATCAAGCTGATCAGCATCCAATTCAGCACCGCAGCGCTCACCACGATATAAATCAAATAACTCAATGCTTTTTCAGGTAAGAAATAATTCAGCAGCACACAGCCAAAAATCAGCAAAGCAGAAAATAAAACTGCAGCAATCGGTGTCCCGTGCTTATTCACCTGTTTAAAGGCTTTTGGCGCATTGCCCTGTTCTGCCAAACCGAGCAGCATGCGGCTATTGGCATACATGCCGCTATTACAGACCGAAACGGATGCCGTCAAAATAATAAAATTCAGCAAATGCGCCGCCCAATCAATCCCCATCTGATTAAAAATCATCACAAAAGGACTATGATCCAAACCGCCAAGTTTCAACTGATTCCACGGCACCAGCGACAGCAGTACTGCCAAGGAACAGATATAAAATAAAAACACGCGGATTACAGTCTGATTCACTGCTTTGGGAATGTTTTGATCTGGATTTTCAGTTTCAGCTGCCGCCATGCTGATCAGTTCAATGCCGCCAAAAGCAAACATCATAAAGGCCAGCATATAGAATAAGCCTTCAAAACCATGCGGGAAAAAGCCGCCATGTACCCATAAATTGCTAATCGAAGCGGTAGAATCTGCGCCTGTTGTAAGTAGCAGATACACACCAAAAATAATCATGGCAACAATCGCCACAACCTTAATCATCGACAGCCAAAATTCAGATTCTGCATACAGTTTTACATTGGCTAAATTGGCTAGCGTAATCACTGCAAAAAATACTAAAACCGAAACCCAAGTAGGCACATGCGGCCACCAGTAATTGACATATTTACCTATCGCTGTCAGTTCGGTCATCACCACTAAAATATACAGAATCCAGTAGTTCCAGCCCGTTAAAAAGCCCGCAAACTTGCCCCAATATTTAAAAGCAAAATGACTGAATGAACCTGTGACTGGCTCTTGTACAATCATCTCGCCCAGCTGGCGCATAATGAGAAAGGCAATTAACCCGCCAATCAAATAACCCAAAATGATCGAAGGCCCTGCAGACTCAATAATATGCGCAGAACCTAAAAATAGCCCTGTACCAATCGCCCCGCCCATAGCAATCAGCTGAATATGGCGGTTCTTTAATCGGCGCTGTAGTTGAGGCATTTCGCTGCTCACAACATGTTCTCATCTTATAAAAAAGTGGATTGTAGCCTGTGCATCCGCTAAGAACTACATCTTGATATCCAACAATTTTAACTTAAAGGTATTTTTACAGATCAGATGAGCATCAAATGTAAAGTTTTATTGATTGGTTTAAATAACTTAGGTCAAGACAATCTTTTGCCTATTTTTTTCAAATTTATACTTTTATTGAATATTTTTGAGGCTTCATCACACAGCAATATGCCCTACATCATAAAAACAGCGCCCAATTGAGCGCTGTTTTAAAAGCGAATCCGCAGTGATTGATCACTTATATGTAACTTACTGATGTTACGCAGTAACACCAGAAGTGCAATTTGATTCAAATAAAACAGCGATACGCGGTAACGTCATCCGCAAGTGTTTGAGACAGGACTACTTCTAATCAAAAATGTTTTTGCGATGCTTTGAATAATTTGACGGTAGTGAACGAGTTTTGCGGATGACAATGGTTTTGGGTACTTTTGCCGAAACAAAAGTACCTCCAGCCGAAGGCTAATCCCTTTATTCAATCCTTAGATGTAAGACTCCGTCGAATAGACTTAAAAATCATTTTAAAAGTGCATAAGTACTTTTACGTGCGTAACATCAGTAACTTAGATAATTAACATCTATAAGTGCTTATTTACGCTGTGGCTCGTCAGCCCACCGTGCATAACTCTTCGTGCTTTTCAACAAAACGCCCGCTTGTTTTGCAGCGACGCCACTATAGTCCTGAGAGAAACTATCTGAATTTTCATCAAAACTCGCACCATCAAATAATGGGAAAGTTCCGGCTTTTTTCTGTATCACCACATCATCAATCATCCAACCGCGGAAACCGTTATAAAGTTGATCGACCGTTTTGAATTGGAATTTCAGTTGAACATTGGCCTTGCCTGCATATTCATCCAATGAAATTGCTTCTTGCTGAACAGCAGCCGGCGCGAGGTTAAAGCCTAAATTACTGTATGGAATCGGCGCGCGCTCATATGCAGAGGACGGATCTGCCAACGGGTTTAATCGAGCCAAGGTCTTAAAGCTGTTGCCACCGTCTGTAGAAACTAAAATATTCATCAAATCGAACCCTTGATTATTTGGATTGACCGACTCAATTTCCCACCATGTTTTAAAGCTTAAACTCAAAGGCGCTTGATACTGGCTTAGATTAATGGCAGGTGAGATTAACTCACCCATATTATGGGTATTAGATGTTCCGCCATCAAACTCTGGAGCCAAAGATGAATCACTTAAAGCGCCAATAAAGTTGCCATTTACTTTGTCGCCATACCAATATGCCGTATTACCTTGCAGTGGCTCAGGCACCTTGCCTTGACTTTGGTCATTCGGCGCTAAGCGTACACGCTGATTCACTTGATTATTACGGATGTTGTGACCTTTGTTTAGCAACTGCCAATCAACATTGGCCACACTTGGCTGTGACCTTGTCCATGCATTGCGAGTAGCAGAATCCGCTTCAAAAGTTTCACGCCATACCGCATCTACAGATGCTGTTTCAGGCAGCACTTCAAATTGATAGCCCGATGCAGAAGAAGCAATGACCGTAACTTTTTTCGTAATAGTGTTAATTCCTGCACCGTTAATGGTAAGCGTGGCATTTTTCAATGCTTCAAGCAGCGCACTGGATACATTAAATGAAAGCGTGAAATATCCATTGGCATCAGTCAAAGCACTAACAAATGCGCCATTGGTCGCTGTACCGCCAGACAATGACACTTGCGCATTCGCCAAAGGCTTCCCTTTAAAAATCACTTGACCAGACAATGTTCCGACCACTGCATCATTGACTGGTGCATCACTTAGTGTCTGACAGTCTTGGTCTAAGCAGTTGAGAACCACATTCAACACAATGCTCTTATTGGTATTTTTAGGATGGATCAAGAATGCCGAAACTGCAGACTGTCCATTTTTAGTGACCAAAACATAATATGTGCCTGCAGCCAATTTAGGCAGTTTAACGATGCCTTGAGCATTCGCAAGGTAACTTTGACCTTTAAAATGAGTCGCTGTCGGTAAACTGTTGATCGGTGGAAAGAACTGCTCAGAATCATCCGCTGTAATTGTATTCGTTGCTATTTTCTGACTGCCTGCTTGTACTTTCTGCCATTCTTCATCAGTTAAAATCTGAATCGACGCAGCATTTAAAGCAAGATTATTCACATCCAACAGCGTCAGCTCTTCTACACTTTTTTGTACCATAGCATCGGCGACTGGCTCTGGCGGTACACTCCCTGTCTCGTCACGATCACTACCACCACATGCCGTTAAACCCAAGACACCCGTGACCATTATTATTGCAAATACGCTATTTTTCATCTGTTCTGCCCTCTGGCTGTTCCATTTTTAAAAATTGTTATGTCTACATTGAACTCTGCCAGCTCAAACATACTGGTGAATATTCCAGCAAAATAATAACCAATTTCCATTAAATGCGCAAATTTCGCATTTTAAGTCTTTATGGCTTTCGGTTCTTCTTGTATTTAAAATTAATGCAACTAGCTATACACGTAGCAAAAAAAAACAGGCCGAAGCCTGTCCTTTCAGTATTTACAATCTATTTTAATCTTCTGGATATTCAAAACGATAACCAACGCCATACACGGCTTGAATCCACTCATGACGGTTGCCGGTTTCCGCTGCATCTGAAATCTTACGACGTAAATTTTTAATATGACTATCAATCACACGGTCAGCCACTTCAAAACTGTCTGGGTTAATATGATCCAGTAACTGCGCACGTGAATACACCTGCCCTACATGCTCTAAAAACAACTCTAGTAAACGAAACTCTGTTGGCGTTAAGCTCAACGCTTTTTGTTGATACCAAATGCGTTGCTGTGCTTTGTCCATACGGAATAAATCATTCACCTCTGGCTCTGCTTTACGTTCTAAACGACGTAATACTGCTTGCACACGTGCCACCAATTCTTTCGGACTAAACGGTTTGCAGACATAATCGTCAGCACCCATATTAAGCCCCAATACACGGTCAATTTCTTCAGTGCGTGCAGTCACCATAATAATCGGCAAATCAGACTGCTCACGGACTTTACGGCAAATGGTTAAGCCATCCATACGTGGCACCATTAGGTCCAAAATCATTAGACTCGGCTTACGCTGCGTGAAGCTCTCATAGGCTTCTTGACCATCATGAAACATGCTGACTTCAAAGCCTGCAGCCTCTAGATAATCACGCACTAGCTGTGCAAGTTCCACTTCATCTTCAACCAACATGATATGTTTCATGCATGCTTCCTTTTAATATTTCATCTGTTGGGGAAATGTCAATTTGCAACGCAAACCGCCCAATGGAGAATGATCAAAACTCAACTCTCCACCCAATGCTCTAGCTATTTTTACGGATAACGCCAATCCTAATCCTGTACCACCAGTTGCACGCGTACGTGAATCATCCACACGATAGAAACGCTCACCTAAACGTGCCAACTGTTCATCAGTTAAACCAAATGGGCTATCATCAACATACACGGTCCACTGGGTTTCATCTTGCTCAGTATGAACATGCACTTCACCACCAGCTTCCGTATAACGAATACTGTTACCCAATAAGTTGACCATAATCTGTTTAAAACGGTCTATATCTAATTGTAATGAAGTCCCTTCGCCCATTGCGGTAATTTTCAAATCTGCTTGCTCAAACTTCGGCTTAAAGCTTTCAACTTCCTGCACAACGACATCCCACGGATTAATCGTAGTGAGATAACAATTTAATTGCTGTGCATCAGCTTGCGCCAAATCTGCCAAATCTTTGGTCAATTTTTTCAAACTACTGACTTGATTCAGCATCGAAGTAAAATGTTCAGGCGTTGGTTTGCGGATGCCATCTTGCATCGCTTCAATCTGTGCCTGTAATACTGCTAAAGGTGTTTTTAATTCATGTGAAGTATCGGCCACCCATTGACGACGTGAGGTTTCATGCTGATCGAGAATTACGGCCAACTGATTCAATTCATTCGATAAATCACCAAGCTCATCATTACGGTTCACCGCAACTTGATGTTGATAATTGCCCTTAGTTAATTCACGTGTTCCCATTAACAAACGCTGAATCGGTTTTTTAAAGTATGTTGCCAATAACAATGCTGCAATCAAACTTGCAATAAACGTAAGCGCATAAACCAATAATAAATAACGTTTTTGCTTACTAAAGAAGTTAATACTGATCGCATCATCTTGATCGAGGACAGGTTTGAGCCCCAAATATCCCACGATTTGATTATTCACCATAATCGGACGATAAGAGATTTGTTCATCTGTCGGCTCACCCACAACAAATTGGCGATGTGCATCATATAAAGATAAACGCGAACTCAAGCCCAAGCGGTCAGGCATTTGGATAAATTGTTTCTTACCACCATTATTACTGTTACTTTGTGAGGATTGATCTGCATCTTTTTCATCTGTGTTCGACTCTTTTGGACGGAATACATTTTGGTTCGTACTTAAAGGAAATTTTAAACCTTCAAAGGGTTGGAACTCAGATGGTAAGTTTTGTTCCAGCCATTTCAGCTCTTCAATTTTTTGCTCTGCCGTTTGCTGTGGTGTTGCCAGCATCGATGCTGCATTCAAACTATGATCTTGAAAATAGCGCTGCTGCAATGCAATGTCATATTGACGACGTAACCACCACCGAGAGAGACGATCATAGTCATCTGGTGCTGCCTGCCCTTCAATTTGCAGAATCTGTGCCTGAATCGCATTGCCCCAATCATGATAGACCGTATACACATCGGCTAAATTTTCAATGACATGGTCAAGCTTTTGCATCTCGACATCGGCCACATATTTGGTGAAATTACGCTGCATATTCCAATGCAAAACGCCAAGACTTACCGTTGTGATGACGAGCGTCGTCAACAGCACAGTCAGAAACAAGCGTAGGGCAATCGGGATACGACGTATTTTCAAAAGAGAGCTCTCATTTTTCTTCTATATTCATTATTGTAGCGAACACGCAACTAAAAAACTCTCCATTGTTTCTACATCTTTATTATTTAATCTTTAACCATCGGAAAAATATCTAATCTGGTGGGGTAAAGACTATGAAACAAATGACCAAAATGGCTTTAATCGGTGCAAGCGTATTGAGCATGGGTGCATTAACTGCCTGTCAATCGACAACCGCACCAAAAGATAACGATCATGGCCGTATGATGAAACAACATCATGGTGATCACGATCGTCGTATGTCACCTGAGCAACGTGAACATTTTAAACAAATGCGTGCAGAGCAACGTCAAGTGTTTGCTGATATGCAAAAAGCTTGTAATGGCAAGGCTACAGGTTCAACAGTTCAAGTAAAAGCTGGCGATAAAAACATTGATGGTACATGTACCATGGTGTTCAAAGCAGACCGTCAAGACATGAAAAAAGCACGTGGTGAACACAAACCAATGCGCGGTGAACATCGTCCAATGCGTGGCGACATGCGTGGTCAGATGCAACGCGGTGAGCCACTGACTGATGCAAAACGTGCAGAACTGACTAAACAGTTTGATCAACGTTTAGCTGAACGCCAAGCGAAGCAACAAGCCATTATGAAAGCATGCCAAGGCAAGACTGATGGCAGTGCGGTTGCCATTAAAGTTGGCGAACAGCAAATCAATGGTAAATGTGAAGTTCGCTTCCAACCTAAAGCTCCTGTTGCCCCAACGCCAGCACCAGTGAAATAATCCAAACTTAGATCGCAATATCATTGCGTAAAAAAAGGCACTCCCAGGAGTGCCTTTTTTATTGGACATATCTTTTTACGCTTTTTGACTATTTGTGTCATTCATTTTCAGCCAAAAGTGTTTACACTCAATGCACTTAGCATTTTCAAGGGATATTTCTTTGACTTTACAGTCACCAACAAATCGCCCTGAAATGCTTGTACCCAATAAGAAGATGTTGCACGATTAGAACCATTCCAATACGTGTCATTGAAGACACGTTCAAATGTTTATTTAGGATTACTAACGCTGGTAGAAACCAGTATTGAGGAAAACGATATGCCACAATACAAAGCGCCCTTACGTGATATGCAATTTGTTCTGCATGAACTTTTAAAAGCAGAAGATCACTATGCACAACTGCCTGCATTTTCAGACACCGTAAGCCGTGAGTTGGTTGACCAATATCTAGAAGCTGCTGCTGACTTCTGTGAAAATGAACTTTCTCCTCTTAACCAAGTCGGCGACCGTGAAGGTTGTACTTGGAATGATGGCGTTGTAACAACACCAACTGGTTTTAAAGAAGCGTATCAAAAATATATCGAACTCGGTTTCCCATCTCTATCTGCTGAAGAGCAATACGGCGGTCAAGGCTTACCGGTTTCTTTAGGCAACATCATTTCAGAAATGGTGGGTACGTCGAACTGGGCATGGGGTATGTACCCTGGTCTATCTCATGGTGCTGTCCGTACATTAGAACATCACGGTTCTCAAGAGCAAAAAGACACTTACCTTCCTAAACTTGTTTCAGGTGAATGGACTGGTACCATGTGCTTAACAGAATCTCATGCAGGTTCTGACTTAGGTATTATCCGCTCTAAAGCTGAACCACAAGCAGACGGTAGCTATGCAATTTCTGGCGAGAAAATCTTTATCTCTGCTGGTGAACACGACATGGCTGAAAATATCATCCATATCGTACTTGCTCGTCTTCCAGGTGCACCAAAAGGCACGAAAGGTATTTCATTATTCATCGTACCTAAATTCAATGTAAATGCTGATGGCTCAATTGGTGAGCGCAATGCGGTACGTTGTGGTTCGATTGAACACAAAATGGGTATCCATGGTAACGCGACTTGTGTCATCAACTTTGATAACGCAAAAGGCTTCTTGATTGGCCCTGAAAACCGCGGTCTAAACTGCATGTTCACATTCATGAACACTGCACGTATCGGTACTGCTGTACAAGGTCTTTCAGCTTCTGAAGGCGCTTTCCAAGGTGCACTTGCTTATGCAAAAGACCGTTTGGCAATGCGTTCACTTTCAGGCCCTAAAGCACCTGAAAAAGAAGCAGATCCAATTATCGTGCACCCTGCAGTACGCAACATGCTGCTTACGCAAAAATCATTTGCTGAAGCTGGTCGTGCTCTGGTTTACTTATTGTCTTTCCATGCCGATATCGTGGAACAAGGTGCAACGGAAGAAGAACGTAAATTCTCTGACAACATTTTGTCTCTACTAACACCAATTGCTAAAGCATTCTTAACTGAAACAGGTTCTGAATCTGCAAAACACGGTGTTCAAGTATTTGGTGGCCACGGCTTCATTTCAGAACACGGTATGGAGCAAATCGTACGTGATACACGTATCTCTTGCTTGTACGAAGGTACGACTGAAATTCAAGCAATTGACTTGTTAGGCCGTAAAGTATTGGGTACTCAAGGTGCAATGTTGAAAGACTTCACCAAGATCATCCATAAATTTGTTGAAGCTAACAAAGACAACGCTGCCATGAAAGAATTTGTTGAGCCGCTTGCTGCGCTAAACAAAGAATGGGGCGACTTAACCATGCAGATTGGTATGAAAGCAATGCAAAACCCTGAAGAAGTAGGTGCTGCTGCAGTCGATTACCTCTACTTCTCTGGTTATGTAACGCTTGCTTATTTATGGGCTCGCATGGCCTTAGTTGCACAAGAAACTTTAGCTGCAGGAACAACAGATGTTGATTTCTACAATGCAAAAGTAACGACTGCTCGCTTCTACTTCAAGAAAATCTTACCGCGCGTTCGCTCTCATGTAGAAGTGATCGCAGGTGGCCTAGATCCTCTTATGGCATTGGATGCAGAACACTTTGCATTCTAATGTGAATATCTAAAACATATTCAAAAAATTGTACTCTTGAGTGCAGAAATAGAGAAAGGACGGTCATGGCATTGGCAGTCCTTTTTCTTTATAAATAGTCTCATAATTTTACTTTGGTCAATTTTCTCCACGCTTTATGTCGATACAAATTGCCCCAAGTCCACAGATTCAAACAATAAACAGGTGAACGAACATGCCAATTTATAATGCACCGCTTGCAGATATGAAATTCATCTTAAATGATGTTTTTAAAGCAGAACAATTCTGGCAAAACAACGAAAATCTTGCTCACGTTGATGCTGCAACTGCAGAAGCCATTCTTGAAGAAATGGCAAAATTTGCGCAAAACGTCACTCATCCTTTAAACCGCACAGGTGATGAAGAAGGCGCAACCTATAGCAATGGCAATGTCACGACTCCTGCTGGTTTCAAAGAAGCATTTAAACAATATGCAGAAGGCGGCTGGATTGGTCTAGGCGCAGATGAAGAATGGGGCGGTCAAGGCATGCCAAAAATGCTGACTGTTCTGTCTGATGAAATGCTGTTTGCAACCAACCCATCATTCATGCTCTACCCGCTTCTTTCTGTTGGTGCAGGCATGGCGTTAAACAGCTATGCATCACAAGAGCAAAAAGAAACTTATTTGCCAAAAATGTATACAGGCGAATGGTCAGGCACCATGTGCTTAACTGAACCGCATGCAGGTACAGATTTAGGTATTATCAAAACTAAAGCCGAACGTAATGAAGACGGTACTTATAACATTACAGGTACGAAAATCTTCATCACTGGCGGTGACCACGACCTTTCTGAAAATATCATCCACTTAGTTTTAGCGAAAACGCCTGATGCGCCTGCGGGCTCACGCGGAATTTCACTATTCATCGTACCTAAATTCTTGGTGAATGCAGATGGTTCATTGGGAGAGCGTAATGCTGTAGGCCCTGGTTCTATTGAACATAAAATGGGGATCAAAGCGTCTGCAACATGTGTGATGAACTTTGATGGCGCGAAAGGCTACCTGGTTGGTAAAGAAAATGAAGGCCTTGCAGCGATGTTCGTCATGATGAACTACGAACGTCTGTCTATGGGTATTCAAGGCCTAGGTGCTTCTGAATTTGCTTATCAAAATGCAGCGCAATATGCGACTGATCGTTTACAAGGCCGTAGCGCTTCTGGCGTTCAATCGCCTGCAAAACCTGCAGACAGCATCTTAGTTCATGGTGATGTACGTCGTATGTTGCTGAACGCACGTGCCAACAATGAAGCGTCTCGTGCATTTGCGGTTTATGTTGGTCAACAACTGGACATTACCAAGTTCTCTACTGACCCAGAAGCAGTCAAAGCAGCCAATAACCGTGTTGCGCTATTAACACCGATTGCGAAAGCGTATTTAACTGATACAGCTTTCCAAGCAACACTCGATGCGCAAATGGTCTTCGGTGGTCATGGCTTTATTCGTGAATGGGGTATGGAACAATGTATTCGTGACCTGCGTATCGCACAGATTTACGAAGGGACCAACGGCGTTCAATCTCAAGACTTAATTGGTCGTAAAACCATTAAGTGCAATGGTGAATTCATTGCTGAATATATCCAAGAAATCCGCGATTTTGCCAATAACTTAGATGCCAGCTTGAACTACATTAAAGATGCAACATTAGATGCAGCAGCTGAAGTTGAAGCGGTGACTCAATATGTACTTGAAGCTGCTCGTGAAAACATTGAGTTCCCGAACTCAGCAGCAGTTGATTACCTACATGCTGTAGGCCTACTCAGCTTTGCCTATATGTTTGCCCGCATTGCAGATGCAGCAAAAGACAAAGATGGCGAGTTCTACCAAAACAAACTTGCACTGACTCTTTACTTCACGCAGCGTATTTTGCCTGAATTGGCTTTACGCATTGCTAAAGTGAAAGCAGGTTCTGAAGTGATCATGAACTTCTCTGAAGATTACTTTACCAACCAAGCTTAATTAAATACACAAAATCAAAAATGCCCGATTTATCGGGCATTTTTTACTTATTACTCTTCATACATAACCAATGAATAGGATTCTTTAAGTAAAAATAATAAACGTACCAACTTATTCATAATCTTCCAATTCCATTCGATATGTAAAACAAGGATGGAACTGATCGTCTAGCATTGGAAATTTCGCCCAATGCGTTTTATCTTTATCTAATTTAAATCCGGCCTTATTTAAGACATTTTGTGATGCTAGATGTTCCTCAGCACAAAACGATGAAACAACCTTCGTGACATGATTCTGCTTTAAATACTTAATTCCCCCAATTAAAGCCTCAGTCATATAACCACAACCATGAAAATTCACCCCTAACCCAAAATGTATTTCCCCCATGGTTGTCTTGATTGAAGAAATACTGTAAGCCCATCGCTAACTGCGTATTCTTATCACTAATCACCCATGCAAAATCAGTATTATCTGTCGACCAACAATGATCTGCCCACTTTTCTAAAACACTCTTGGTCTGTTGAATCGTTAAATGTGGTAACCGCTGCAGATAACGAGTTGCTTCTATATTCGAAAAATATGTATCAAATAATGAAATTTCATCTCCTAACTGATACTTTCTCAGGCATAAACGTTCAGTTTCAATCATATTGGGCATGATTCTTTAGCCTGTTATTTCATGGGATAAAATTTTTTGATCGACTCAACCATTTCAGCATTCGACCTTTCCAAAGCTTTTGCCACATTCAGTGCATCTACAACGCTGCGATTTTGACTCACTTTAAACTTACCCAAAATTGAGTCTATTTCGATTTCAATCGCTATAATTTTTTCCAGTTGTTCCGCGATAAAATCATGAGGCGCATCGCCCATTTTCCATGGCACGGGTTGGCTAGCTTCATGTTGTCGAGTCAGCCGAGCCAAAACTCCTCGTAAATATTTTTCATCGTCAACTTTACGAATTGTGCCTTTGACATGTACCACGCGATAGTTCCATGTCGGCACAACGCGATGATGTTCCTGCTTTCCTTCATACCAGCTTGGCGAAATATATGCTTCGTCGGCATGAAAAATCACATAGGCTTGTGCTGACTGATTTAGCAATTCAAACATTGGATTGGCCTTGGCAATATGACCGCGCAATATGCCCAATTCGCCTGACTCAGCGTGATATTCTAGTGGTAAATGATTCACTTCCAACTCACCATTGGGTGCAGTCAGTATTACTGTCGCCAAAGCATACTTACGCATAAGATCAATCAGATCAGGCAGTTCATCATGTTTAAAATGCGTTGGTTGATACATCGTCGCTTCATTCTTATAGGACAAAATTTAAGCTCAAACTTAACATTAAAACCTTTATTAAACCTAAAAAATATTTTTGTCATATTCGCTTCATGTGCATGAAATTTGCTTGGTATTTAATGGGCATTCAAGTGATATGCACAGGAGGAATATATATGACACACCGTGATCCCAAAGTAGAAAAAATCGAAGCCCTCCTCGACCGACTTGGCAATATTGCTGTAGAAGGTTTTCATTATCTTGCGCTGTTTGTCATCGGCTGTATGATTTTATGGTCTGCGGGTCATACTATTTTTGAAATTATTACGGTTAAACAATTCGCCACGATTGACGATATTTTATTATTGTTTATTTACCTTGAACTCGGTGCCATGGTCGGTATTTATTTTAAAACTAACCACATGCCGGTACGCTTCCTGATTTATATTGCTATTACTGCCCTAACCCGTTTGCTCATTTCGGACATTCAACACGACCATAAAGCAGATATGGGCTTGGTCATTACCACAGGTTCGATTCTAATTTTAGCAGTGGCCATTTTGATTGTGCGCTATGCCTCTTGGACTTACCCCTCGGTTATTCGAGATAAGCATTCCGAGAAGCCATTACCTGAAGGAAAAACCCCACGTCCGCAAGATGATGAATTGGCTTAAACACTAATTCGTTCCCTCTCCTTTTAGGAGACGAGTAGCACTGCTACGCAAGGGAGAGGTTATAAACCTTATCTATTTGGCACCAATACATAGCGACCATTTTCAAAGATCCAGTACATGCCACTTGGGGGTGCAGGTAAACCTAAACGCTGCCAATCACTGATAAAGGTATAGGTCGAACTCGAAATACTAGCGCTGGCAGGATCGCCATTGACCCAACTATAGCTCTGCGAATTTTGAGTAATCGTGGTCGGCGCATTGTATTGAATACTAATGCCACTTTGTGGATACTGCGGATAAGGTCGATTTGGATATTGCGGATAAACCGGCGGGCGACTTGGATAATGAGGATAATGTTGAGGATAATTCGGCGCATGCTGCGGATAGCCGGGCCGATTCATCGACGGTGGGCGGTGTTGTGGTTTTGATGTATCCACACCTTGGTAGTTTGCCCATTTGTTTTCCGCAAAAGTACTGGCTGAAGCACTGATCAGCATCACACCTGCAATCGCATAGAATAATGTGGTTTTCACTTAAGCTCTCCTCGACGGTTTATACGCTCAGTATAAATTCCATTGTAGGAGAAAAAATGAATAAAAATCCATCAAGTGCAAGAATTTGTTAATTTTCCGACCAAGCTGATCGCCACTTCAGGCTTGCCTGTTTTTCATTGGATTATGCTAAGATTGATTTTATTTCGTAGTGGATCAAATGCTGTGTCTGAATTAAGTTTTGACCGACTTCATCAATTTTTTTCGAAAGTACCAAGTATCCAAGAAGCCTTAATCGACTCCTACGGCACCGATGGCAAAAATGCGTGGTGGTTCAAATTTCAAATTAATGTAGATCACCCTTTAGCATGGCAAACTGTTCAAGAATTGGGCCATGTATTGAACTATATTTCTAAAAATGAACGCTTACCGACTCAATTTTTACCGGTTTCTCCGCCACCATATATGAATGGCGAAGCAAAACAATTCTTGTCTTGGGTGATTCAATGTAACCATGCTGACTTTCCACCAGACGTAATTTGCGACTGGTTAGAAGCTCGTTTACCTCAACCGGTAGAAGATGCAGATAAATGGAAAATCAAAACGGATATTAAAGAATTAGATCAAATGTCAGATAAAGATTTAGATCAAATCGTTCCGCCGAATCCTGTACCGAAGAATTAAAACTGATTAAATTCCTCCTAACCTCCCTTTAAAAAAGAGAGGAAAGTCCCTCTTTTTAAAAGAGGGATTTGGGAGATTAAGACAATTCTAAAAAGTAGATATTCCGCTCCATTCCATAAAGCGATACAACACATATTTCAAGGTCGATTCATCCGCATATTTACTATAATCGACACTCATTTGTTTACCATCCAGATTTGACCAAGCAGTATTAAAGTACTGTGATACATCTTTAAAAACTTGAGCATCTTTCACACCGATCACTCGTAAATCAGTTTCTAAATTATAATTTTTCAAGTTACGCGCCGTGAAATTGGCAGAACCTAAAATCATATCGGCTTGATAAGCAGTACGTTTTAAAATCATCTTGCTATGGCACTGCTCACCTTGGGTATTACACCAACGTACATCAATACCCGCCTCATGTAATTCGGATGCTACAGGTCGATTTGGAATGCCATTTTTGGTACGTCCAAAAGCATCCTTATTCGGATCGAGTAATACACGCACTTTCACGCCACGTTCATGCGCAGCAATGAGTGCCTTGATAATTTTACGTTCTGACAAGTAGAACATCGCAATATCAATTTCAGTTCCAGCTTTCTTCGCACTATCAATTAAGTCGAGTGTGGCATCATAAATGGCTTTTTCAGTCAGCACTTGAACCTGTGGCTGAGTTTTCGCGGCTTCAACATCTTTAATCACGACAAATGGTATATTGCCTTTCGACATCATGCCGACTGCTTGCTCAGTTTTTAATAGGTCAATTGCAGTCATTCCCTTCACAGTCAGAGCAACATTAGAATGTCGTGAGCTACCATCATGTGGATTCATAGAGGTGACCAAACCTTTCCAACCGTCAACGGTATCGACCACCAAGGTTTTACGATGATTGGCTTTAAAGTTGAAAAGATCCATATAACTACGAATCGTCACTTTTTCCGTACCTAATGGATTCGGTAACCAGCCTTGTTCAGGATTATTGCCAATATCTTGACAGCAGATATACCAAAAGCCTGACCATGCAGGATTGGAAGCACGAAGCGGTACCAAATTGGTTTCCATCAACTCAATGCCCCCTTGTCGTAATTGACGATAATGTTCGGGTTGAATGCCGCCATATACCGAATTGACTGGGTCAGTAATCACAAAAATTTCCACTTGAGGAGATAGACGACGCTTCAAAATCAGCGCATCGGTCAACTCCTGTGTTAATGGTTCATGTTTTAATTGAGAGTCGCCAACTTGAGGATTAAAGAGAAACATATCCAACACAATGGTCGACTGCGCTTCTTCGATCATTTTCAGCATTTCTTTAAAAATGCGATGTTCCTGTTGCTGCTTTCCTTGCGCATCGATATAGGTTTCATCCACTAAAAAGTTCACTTCAGCATGGCGAAGTTTCCCCGTGTAGTTCAGCCCTTCAGGGAGTGGTTTTAGCGTGTGATAGGTTGCCGAGGCCAAATAACCTAAAACCAATAAACCAATGACCACACCCACATAGCGACGACGTGACCAATTGAGCTTGTGATGTATTCGTTGAATGATGCGCATAAGAAAAAACCTAGTCTAATGCGCTCAGACTAGGTTTTATTCATTGATTTTTCAAGAGGATTTCTGTGACTTTACCTAGACTTACTTAGAGAAGTCTGTGCAAATTCAATTAGAAACCAAATTCAAGACCAACCGTAAAATTACGACCGACTTGTGGAATATTGGCAAGGAATGACGTATGAGAGTAAACATCTTCATCCAATAAATTATTGGCTTTGAAATAGACTCGATAATCATTTTTATCTTTCAATTGACCACTATAGGCCACACCCAAATTCACCATGTTGTAGCCATCTGTTTCACGCTCAAATGCAGTGATTTTTTCTTGTTTGAATACATGTGAATATTCTGCAAGACCTGACCAACCATCGGCAAAGTCAACATCGACCTTGGTTCCTAAGCGCCCTGCAGGCACACGTGGCGCATTTTCACCATCAATTTTGCCGCGAACATAATCACCAAAGACACTGAGTTTATACATGTCATTTACTGCATAACCCACTTGAGCTTCCGCACCATAGAACTTGGCTTTGTCTTGGGTGTAATCAACTAAGCGGAAGTTTTCAAAATTATCTTTGGTTGCAGCATAAATGTAGTTGTCATACCAGTTGTGGTACACATGAACGTGATAATCCAACTGATCTTTTTCATAATGGAAACCTAATTCTAGATTATTAGATTTTTCAACATCTAGATTTTCATTCCCACGTTCATAGGTATTGGTCGCAAAATGCTTACCATCTGCATAGAGCTCTTGCGCCAATGGCAAACGCTCTTGATGAGAACCCACCAAGGATAATTTATAATTGGGTGCAAACGCCCAGTTCACAGCACCTGAATAGGAAATACCATAATCGTCATAATCTTTTTGTGCAGAATCAATCTGAATTTTCTGCTGATCGACACGGGCGCCTAGCTCGACATGAAAATCACCAAATTGTTTATGTTCTAAACCAAATACACTCCATTTTTGGGTTTTATTTGGGTTCATCAATGACTCTTCGCCACTGATATTAAGCTTTTGCTGATTGTATTGTGCGCCTATCACCCCTTCCCAATCCGCAATCGGGTTATGCACCAACTCTAAACGACCATCATAGCCCTGACTTTTAAAGGTCGTTGCCGCTGTATCACCTTCAATTTCATCATGTTGATAATCGGTATAACTTGCATGTGCACGGATTTTTTGGAAGCCCGCAAACGGATTCGCAAGTTCGGTACGGAAATCATAGCGTTCTGACTTTAAGTCGACCCATGGGCCTGCGGCATCATGATCGTGATCATGTTCGTCATGCGCTGAATGATCATGTTCATCGGTATGCCCATGGTTGTCATGACCATCACAGTGTAGATGGTCATCATGTGGATGGCAGCTTTCATATTCATGACTATGACCCGGCAAACCATATTGGTCTTGACGGTTGCTATAAGACAGTCCAGCAAAACCTCGATCATGAATCCATGACGCGCCTACACTGACATTTTGCCCTTCTGCAAAGGTGTTGCCAACGCGGCGTTCTTTTTCTAATTCGCCATCATGATCATGAAAATAATTGGGTGCAATATAGTCATTGGCTTTACGTTTCGAGCCTTCTACACGGATGGAAAATTGCTCACCTAAAGCAGCCGTCACACCGGCACTCGCCAATTTTTCATCACTGCCTGAGTTATAACGAACCCCAACTTGCCCTTCATAACCTTTATCAGGAATAGAGGTAGGAATCTTTTGATCCGTCACATTAACCAAACCGCCAACTGTGCCTGCCGCGTATAACAGCGTTGATGGCCCACGGATCACTTCAATTTGTTTTGCCAAAATCGGATCTACCGTAACCGCATGGTCAGGAGATAAGGTCGAAACATCTGCAGTTTCTGAGGCGTGTTCTAAGACTTTGACACGAGGGCCATCTTGACCACGCAGCACAGGACGACTTGAACCTGCACCAAACTGATTTGAATATACACCCGGCTGTCCGGCAATGGCATCACCAATAGTGACTCCACTTTGTGCCAAATCTTTATGCTTAATAATGTTATCTGCAGCCGCAAAATCTGCAGCACTTTGATTTAAAGGATGAACCTGAACATTAATCGCTTCGAGCTTTTGTACCTGTTGTTGCTGATCATCAGCATAAATATTGGGTGCAATCACTGCAAAAATTGAGATCGTGATTAAATTCTTATGAAAGGACATTTGGAGAGACTCAAATCAGGCTATTTTTGAATAATGTTATAATATAACATTTCATTAGTTTTGCAATAAAAAACAGTCTAATCTGCCCAAATCATATACACTCACCTATACCACATTGTATTTATTCATATATTTATTTTAATTCAATGCCTTTTACCATATCCCATGCTGTACTCGCACCGCCTATTTCCAAATTAAGCGGAAATCGCCTGCCTATTGCAGCACTCGCAATTGGTAGCATGGTGCCAGATTTATTCCGTTTATTTACTAATGCTGACTATGCAGGTTCACATCAATGGTCGGGGTTAATTTTTCCAAACTTAATCCTTGGTTTGCTGTTTTGTGTGCTGTGGTATGTGCTCTATCGCCCGATGTTATTTGCTTTTTTTGGTTTAAATAAGCCGCTGCATCTACAGAGTCTTAATCAATTCTGTGGGTTTATCCTAAGTATCATCCTCGCACTCATCATTGGAACTTCGACGCATATTATTTGGGACGGATTGACCCATGTTGACTTTCGTACCTTTGCATTTAAGGATCTATTGAGTCTACCGATTCAATTTTTTGGACATTCATATCCCCTACATCGTGTGTTGCAAATTGGATTATCTGGATTGGCCCTCCCCGTTTTGGCATGGATGATTTATCGTCATCATCTTCAATATCGAAGTACTGTAAGCGTCCCCACATCCATCAAAGTCTATGTATATGGTTTAGCGGCCCTGTCTTTAACTGCGGGAATCGCAAGCTATTTTTATTTTGCTGACAGTATTTATTCAGATGCATTTATGCATGACCTGTATACCTATGTCGGCAAGGCTATTAATTATTTTTTTCGTGCATTTTTGGCCACGTTTAGCCTCGGTAGTCTGATATTTCTGATCTTAAGCAAGAGCAGCAACATTTTTTCAACGTCATCGGCTAAAGCCCTTCATTGAGCAAAAATTTGCTGTAAATTTGGCTGTTTTAGCAATAAGTCCTTGTGACAAAACAGCCAAAAAGAGGCATAATCCCCTATTCGAATAAAAGCGGTACGCTGTTTACGTATTCGCTGACCTTAACCCATATAGTTGGATTTCTAACGCTATGATGCGAACTCATTACTGCGGCTCACTTACTGAAGCCCAAATCGACCAAACCGTTACATTATGCGGTTGGGTTCACCGTCGCCGTGACCACGGTGGTGTAATCTTCCTTGACATGCGCGACCGTGATGGCCTTGTTCAAGTAGTGATTGACCCTGATACTCCTGAAGCTTTCGCGACTGCTGATAAATCACGTTCAGAATTCGTATTAAAAATTACAGGCCGTGTACGTCGTCGTTACGAAGGTACTGAAAACGCGAATATCGTGAGTGGTCAAATCGAAGTTTTAGGCAAAGAAATTGAAGTTCTTGCTGCGTCTGAAACTCCTCCATTCCCATTGAATGACGACAACACAAATATTTCTGAAGAAGTACGTTTGAAATATCGTTTCTTGGATATCCGTCGTCCAGAAATGTTAGATCGTCTTCGTTTCCGTTCTAAATTGACTAACTTAATTCGTAACTACTTCGAAGAAAATGGTTTCTTAGACGTTGAAACACCGATTTTGACTCGTGCTACGCCTGAAGGTGCACGTGACTACTTAGTACCAAGCCGTGTTTCTAACGGTAGCTTCTATGCGCTTCCACAATCTCCACAGCTATTCAAACAGTTGTTGATGGTGGGTGGCATTGATCGTTACTACCAAATCGCGAAATGTTTCCGTGATGAAGACTTACGTGCTGACCGTCAGCCTGAATTCACACAAATCGACGTTGAAACATCGTTCATGAGTGACGATGACATTATGGATTTGATGGAACGTTTAACGGTTAAGATGTTCAAAGAACTTCTAAACGTTCAGTTCGACAAGTTCCCACGTATGACGTATGCAGATGCAATGCGTGACTATGCATCTGATAAACCTGACTTACGTATTCCTTTGAAACTTGTTGATGTTGCAGACATGATGCAAGACGTTGAGTTCAAAGTATTCGCAGGTCCTGCAAAAGATCCTAAAGGCCGTATTGTTGCGCTTCGCGTACCAGGTGCTGGCGCGCTTCCACGTAGCCAAATCGACGAATACACTAAATTCGTTGGCATTTATGGCGCGAAAGGTTTGGCTTACATTAAAGTCAACGAGCTTGAAAAAGGTATTGAAGGTCTTCAATCTCCAATCGTTAAATTTATCGAGCCTATCGTACTTGATCTATTGAAACGCGTTGGTGCTGAAAATGGCGATATCGTATTCTTTGGTGCGGACAAAGCGAAAATCGTAAATGATGCGATGGGTGCTTTACGTATTAAAGTCGGTCACGACATGAAACTTGCAACTTGCGAGTGGGCGCCACTTTGGGTTGTTGACTTCCCAATGTTCGAAGAAACTGACGATGGCAAATGGACATCTGTTCACCACCCATTCACGCTTCCTAAATCAAGCGTTGAAGAAGTGAAGAACAATCCAGGTGCGGCATTGTCTGTTGCTTACGATATGGTATTGAACGGTACTGAAATCGGTGGTGGTTCACTTCGTATTTATAACCTAGAAATGCAAAAAGCGATCTTCGAAGCGCTTGGTATTTCTGAAGAAGAAGCAGAAGAGAAATTCAGCTTCTTGTTAAATGCGTTGAAATTCGGTGCGCCTCCTCACGGTGGTTTAGCATTCGGTCTTGACCGTTTAGTGATGTTGATGACTGGTGCATCTTCTATCCGTGACGTGATTGCATTCCCGAAAACTAAGACTGCGGAATGTCCTTTAACTCAAGCGCCTGCGCCAGTTGAAGCAACCCAATTGCGTGACCTAGGTATTCGTTTACGCGAAAAACCTAAAGCTGAAGAATCTAAATAATCTTACATTTTTAGATTTAGATTTAAAGGTTTAAAAAAACCCTGCTCAATGCAGGGTTTTTTATTTCGATCAACAAAAGGTGGTTGAAAACCTACAAAACATAAATTAAAGATTTGATTGACTTTGCTAATATCAAAATGATTCAACTGCGTTATGATGTTGCACTACATCCTTTGGGCAATGGATAGCTCAATTTTCCACTTCCAATTATTTTGTTTTTAGATTCAGATCTTTTTGTACTTTTCACTGAATAAGTCCGGTCTCTTGGCAAAATTTATTTTATCCCATGCTGTCAATTTTGAGACCTTGTGATTCATGTACTTCATATTCAAAATCATTGCACTATTGCCACTTTGGCTGTTACAAAAATTGGCTTTGATGATCGCGTTTATTCTTAATCTATTTACTTCATCGATCAAACGTATCACTAGCATCAACATTCAAGTGGCCTACCCAGATTTGTCAGAGACTGCGCAGAGACAGCTCATCAGTCAAAGTATCCGCAGCCAATGCCTGACCTATATTGAATTTATTAAATGTTGGGGCATGCCGCCGAGTTATAGCCTGAGCTTACTGAAAAATATTTATGGTGAAAATATCCTCATGGAAGCACTTGCGAATAAAAAAGGTGTAATCGTTGTGGTTCCCCATTTTGGCTGCTGGGAACTACTCAATGCATGGCTGAACTTGTATACAGAACCGATGATTATGTATAAACCGAATAAAAATAAAGGGATCAATCGTTATCTGTTAGAAGCACGAGAAAAGTTTAATGCGACCTTAGTCCCGACAGATGAAACTGGGATCCGTGCCATTTTTAAACATTTGAAACAAGGTGGTCTGACGGTCATTTTACCTGACCATTTACCGAAGCCTTCAGGCGGTATTTATTCCAATTTTTTTGGGCAAAATACTTTATCGATCACACTTGTTTCAAAACTTGCTGCAAAAACCCAATGCAATGTCATTGGATTAAGTTGTATCCGACAACCTAACCTACAGTACTTTGATGTGCATTGCCAAACCTTATCAGACGAGATTTTATCTAAAGACTTACAATGTTCTGTCGACACGCTCAACATTGCCATGCAAGACATCATTAACCAAGCACCAGAACAGTATATCTGGTCTTATAAACGCTTTCGGGTCTGCTTTGGCAATATCAATATATACCGCAAATAAAGGTGATCTAAGAACATCTCAACCTTTAGAGTTGTGTTCCACAGGCTTGGATTAATCTTATTGAATTGAGATCGATTATCGACAGTGGCATAATAGCCTCAATTTCCACTTTAAGTGATTCTCCTATGGCTATGCGTCCTGAAGTCCGTCGTCGTGCAATCGTGTTGATTGTTTTTTCTGTCGTACAATGGTTGTTCATGCGCTACATTTTAGCCAATGAATTATTCAACTTAACCACCTATAATCGAATCGTTTTATTCTGTGTCAGCAGCCTTGCAGGTGCATTATTAATCTTTGTCGGTTTGATTTATATGGTGTTGAAAGGTAATGCGGAAAAGGAATAATCCTCTTCCACTTTTATCTCAGATAAAATTATAAAGACTGTTAAATATCAGTCTTTATATTCATAAAGGAAAACTATTTTTTAAATCATTTAAAGAAATATTCATTTTCCCCAAACTTCCAGTATTCGCTTGTAGTCGAATAAAAGCCTGATCAAGATGCTCATAACTCACATCTATGGGTAGAATTTTTTCTCCATTTTCAAAAATCGAAAAAAAGTCATAAAACTTAAATTTATCACCGACCAATTGGTCCTCAGAAAACCGTAACCATCTCCATGGAACTTCATAGGCCTGAGCAATAATCAACCCATGTAATGAACTTGAGAGGCAAACTTCAGCGCTTGCAATTTCATCAATGACTTTTTCGGGTGATTGCATTACATCCACAACATGCACATCCTCATAGCCTGATAATTTATCCTTAACTTTTTGATAATGTATATGATGAGGACAAATAGCAATTTTGATATTTAAAGAGCGATGCTTATAATAATCAGAAATGAGTAATGCTGGATCACCATAAATATTCGGTACTTTCCAATTTAATTTATTTTGAATTTCCTGCTGGGTGAGCTTCCCTCTCACTGCATGTATCTGAGGAGTAGAAGAAGCCTTTAAGCGTTTTAAAATTTTCTTTTGTTCTAAGGGTGCAATAATGCCACTTCCCCAGACATCAACAGTCCCCTGATCTGCCGTAATATGACCGAAAATAGAACCTACACTAAATAAGCTTGTAGAAACCTGCTGTTCTCGTGTATTGATAACTACTCGATCTGTCATTAAAGCAATTAACCATGGACCGATCCAATCCCCAAAATTTTGATTGACATCCCACCAGTACGCAAATAAAGGGGGTTGTGTATGTATTAATCCACCTTTATTGATTGTCAAACATGCTTGATGTTCAAATCCTAAAGGCTTTTTTTTTCGAGAAAAAATACTCATTCTTTTTACTACATCACAGTTTCAATTTAAGAATAACAAAACAATAAATCCGAATAAATATCTAATATAATAAAGATCAGATGCTTTATCCGAGTCTATTATGTCTTTGTTTCGTCGCGTTGCAAAAAAATATTATAATTTTCTAGAAAAAAAGAGAGATAAAAGTTTCAGATCACGCTGGTATCTCCGCTTTGGCAAACTACACCAGCCTTTTGAACCACAGCAAATTCCATCCTTACATGAAATTCATGCACCAGAAGGGCACGTTTATGCCGATCCATTTATCGTAGAAGAAAATGGACGTACATATATTTTTATTGAAGAAGTTTCACCTGAGCATCCTGTTGGTTATTTATCTGTCATGGAAGTTTTTCAGGATGGTCAATACAGTCCACCTACTCCAATTATTCAATGTTCTTATCATCTCTCTTATCCCTGTGTATTCAAACACGAAGATACGTGGTATATGATTCCTGAAAGTGCAGCCAATAAAAGTATCGAGTTATGGAAATGTACAAATTTTCCATTTTCATGGGAATTTGATCGCATATTAGTAAATGATGTGAACGCTGCGGATACTACCCCTTATTATCAAAATGGAATGTGGTATCTATTTACTGCAATCAAAAATAAATATTCAAAAAAGTATGGCAATGAACTCCATATTTTTTATAGTGACCATCTACTGAGCAGCGATTGGAAATCACATCCCCAAAACCCTGTTAAAAAAGGAATTGTGCAATATCGCCCAGGCGGTCACTTGACCACAATTAATGATAAGTTAGTCCGTCCATCACAGGATTCTCTCAAGCGCTATGGTGGGAGTTTAGACCTCAACGAGATTACCAAACTTTCCCCAGAGCACTATGAAGAAAAATTTTGGATAAAATTAGATAGTGAATGGCATCCAAATGATAATGGCTGTCATACCTTTAATATTTTTAACCAGCATATGGTGATAGACGCAATTCGTGAAACGCCTAAAGATTTGTAACTTAGTTTCGATACAGATTTTCAGTTTGTGCCAACATTGACTCAAATTTTAGGTTCTGTTCTGCTTTTATAAATGCTTTCTCAAATAGAGGAAGCATTTGTGCTTTTGGTTTTAACGCGCTAGAAATTAAACTCGCCATCTGTTCAACAGAGTCCGGTTCACATATAAACTGCTCATCAATAAAGTCGGCAACCATTCCCACATTAGAAGATAACACCGGTGTATGACTCAATAATGCTTCGGCCAGTGTAATCGGCCCCCCTTCTTTCAAAGAAGAAATCACTAAACAGTCTGCTTGCGTTAATAGCTCTGGAATGTCTGAACGAAAACCCAGTAATTTCACGCGGTCATTTAAATTAAGCTGAGCAATTTGAGTTTTTAAAACTTGATATTGAGTTCCATCCCCCACTATCCATAGTTCGCTATTGATGTTTCTCCATGCTTCAATCAGGATATGAAACCCTTTGACCGTTTCTAAACGTCCAATCGCTAAAGCAATAATAGGCTGATTTTTCTTTATAACTATATCTTTGACTGGGCTAAGGAGTTGATTCCCGCCATTCCAAATCACTTGAACCGCCAGTGAAGCAGGAAACTTCTCTTTAATTTTTCCACTTACAGCAATGATCTGATCAAAGGCCATAAATGGTTTTAAATTACTCTTCATACCATGCACGGTCACAATATTTTTACACGAAAATTGCTTCAACCAAGGGGCTAAAATGCTTGCTGCTTTACTTGCCTGCACATGCAAAATATCGGGTTGCAGCTGTTTTATTTTTTCAACTAACTCATAAATAAGAAATGGATTCCATCGGCTTCTTGAAAAATCAACAGCGTGCAATGTAATATTCGCACTGAGCTTTTGCTGATAAGATTGATCTGCAATTAAATGAACTTCATGATGTTGTGCTAATCCATGACATAAATCCAGGGTATGTTTTTCAAGCCCCCCCATACCACCATTTGTTGCCATAACTTGTACAATTTTCATGGTTACCCCGACTACATAGTTTTTCGTATTAACTGTTTAAGACGCTCTGCACGACGACGAATTTTCTTATGCATCAATACTCTAGACCAGTAAGATAATGGAATAATTTCTTTGCTTTTGAATGTGGATTTCACATCAATACACTTTAATCGAATGCCTTCATGATGGTGTTGGACAACTAAATTACCCGAATTTAAGTCAAACAGAGGAATATTATATTGAATCAGCCAATCGGTTAATTGATCTATCGATTGAGATACGCCATCTATATTTAAAGGCATTTTATGCTTTAAATAATGATGTAGGCTCAAAGAAATTTCCCCATGTTCATCTCGAATTAATTCACAACTTAGAATCAGTTGATCTTCAATAACCTCCAGTTTTAAACACGCTGCAATAAATCTATTTAATTCATTCTGATCAATATGAGCTTGTAAACGTTGATAAGCGGACCATTCAATATAATTTTCATTAAACCGATAAAACTGAGTACTTAAAAAACGCTGTAGCCTTTGACGCCAATTCTTAATTTGACGGCGTTCTTTAGGCAAATCTATTTTCAAACATATCTTGGGGTCAAATGGAGAAACAACACAATAACGATTTGCACCTTCGCCCAGATACTGTGCAGATTCCAACTCAGCAATTGAAAACATGTGCCTTCCATTCATAGTCTTCAGTATAAGGCTGCTTAAAAATTGTCTCTAACATAAACTTTGTTACGCGTTTAGAGTTATAACTAGAATGTGTCCGGCTCCAACCTGCTTTTGCAACTTCTTGAGCTTCTGCCGGATGATGTGCAAAATAATTGATTTGATCTGCCAATTCATCAACATGACTAAAGTAGACCACTTCTTTATCCGAAAATAAAGTTTCAAATCCTGGAATACGAGGTGTAAAGGTCAACAGACCATTACCTGTAAGTTGCGTGATACGGTCTGAAGTATATAAGTCTAATGAATTAGCCCGTGAATAATTTAATCCCATACGAGACTGACTGAGGACTTTAAAATAGCCCGCCCCAAAAACCTTTGGATCTTGGTCAAATCCACAATAACGCGCCGGAATATGTTTAATTTTCGCTTGCAAACTACGGATAAACTTGGTTCGCTCTTGATCAGATGATGAACCGCAGAATACCAGCTCATTTTCAAATTCATTTTTTTCAAAATTTTTTAGGCTATCGATAGTATCTAGACTCATATTTGGCATATAAGCCACTGTATTTCCATGACCCAACGTTTTGAGGAGTTCACCACTTGTTGTCACAAAAATAGTATCTAAATATGGAGACCATTCTTTAATAAAATTCGCTTTCTTTTCCACACAAATCCAGTCCACATACCAAAATGCAATTTTAGTTTGTGGATAAACTGATTTGATTGTTTTTAATGTTTCACAGTTCAATAAAGAAGAATGTCCAATTAAAATTAAATCTGGCTCAAAGTTTTCAACAATTTTTATAACTTCTTCATTCGCCCACTTTTTCCCAATTTTTTTCGTTCTCCATACTGTTCCATAGTACGCCATATCATGAAAAGAGAAATCATAAACATGATGACCATTTAAAACCAAACCTGCCGAGATTTTTCGATCAGTATTGTAGAATTCTGCACCTGACTTTTTAAACGCAAAATTATTAATATGTAATATTTTCATAAATTAACTCAGTAATGATCTAACTGCATCGAACAACAGATTTCTAAAACTTACCAGCAATAAAAAACCTAGACTATTTTACAAAAAAATCTTTCAAACTTTAATAAAAATTTATGTGTAATTTTCCTACGATCTAAACAGTAAGATTTTAATTTTATTTATTTTTTTATTTAACTCCAGATCATCTCATTTCATTTTCATCTAAATCTTGATAAGAAACATACTCATCCCAATCAAAAACGGTGACATTTTGATTATCTTCAATAATCGCCAACGATTTTTTAGGATCTAATAATGGTGTTTTCACCCCCAATAAATCTGCATAAATATGCATATAATCATAGGCACTCACAGTCTTGTTATAGTGGTTTTTTGCCTGTGCATCGCTACGTAATACAAAAAATGGAACCTGATAATTATCTTTAAAATCATTATCTACATGATATGAATCTTCATCCACGGTCATACCATGATCTGAAAAATACGTCACACTGAAACTACGCTGATCAGCCTTCAATGAAGTATATATCTGTTCTATAAAGTGATCCAACTTATTGATAGAAGATAAATAACAATTAATCGTTTCAGGTTTATTCGCATACATACGTGGTGCCTTAAACAGACGTTCACACGCATCCGGATGTGAACCCATCATATGAATAAAAATTACATTTTTTTGATTGGCATATTTTTTTAACTGGGCCTGTAATATTTCGACCATTTTGTCGTCATCAATATTACTCGACATATAGTTACCACTTTTCAGGAAGAACTGATGATCGGCATGAATCGCAATTTTAGAAATCGCCGTATCATTTTTCCCCATAAATCCCTGATTTGAAATCCACATGGTGTTATAACCCGCTTGTTTTGCTAGCGTTACAACATTTTTTGCAATCTGCGGTTCACGATTTTGATCAACCAAAGTCAGCGTACGAGTCAGACTAGTTACCGTATTCGGTGCAGTTGCGATGTAATGATCTACAACATCCAGCGGCATCTGATTTAAAAAAGGTGTGGTATCGTCTTTCGAACCGTAGAGTGATAAATGGTCTCGCTGAACACTCTCACCAATGATAATCACTTGATTATCATAGCTAGCATTCACCTGCTGAATTTGCCAATCGACATCTTGCACATTATCTTCAAGGAGTTTGGCCTCTTCTTGTTTATATTTAACCGTCGCCATTGCAGTTTGAATACCAAACACACTAACGCCGTTAGCAATAAAGATAAGTGTCAAAATCAGCTTGGGATAATTTCCCTGATTAGATTGATTAAAAAATAAAATATAAAAACAAAGGCTTAAGAAAATAACAAAGGCAAAAACAATATATTTAGGATCGACTACAGATAAAAACTCAAAGGCTTCATTGGTATTACTTTGAAACATCGATGCCACGATTCCCAAAGACATATGCCCTTGTAAGAACCCTGTCCCACTTGCAATATACAGGCTAATGACAAAAAATAGCGCAAGGAAAATGTACTTAAAAATAGAACTATGTAGTTGTTTTACTGCAATGAAAAAAAACGTACTCGAAAGAACCAAAACAAAGAATAAAGGAGCATCTTTGATTTCAGATAAATAGTCCCAAAAACCTAAGCCAACGCAAAACCCAATCGAAAGCAAAAGCGGAAACAAATAGGTTTTTAGCATGACCTGACAACCCTTTAATATTATTCAAACATTGTCTAGTTAGACTGAAATGTTGGTAGAAATTTTTCGTCGGGTATTATCTATACTTTAGGGACCGAGTACAATCTTTTTGGCGATACGGTCAGTTTCTTTAAATTCGCTAGCGAGATTCAAGTCAGTTAAAGTCGTCTGTAATGACACCAAACCTTGTCTTAAAATTTCATCTACAGACTTGGTAATCCGGTCTTCCTTCAAGCGATCCACTTCAATCACCCCGACTTTACAACCCGCGGTGAGAGCCTCGTAAATCATTGAAACACTATCTTCAGTCACCCAAACCGCTTCGGCTTTTTGCATTTCTTCAAAAATCCAACCTTGCGGGGTGTCTTCAACTGGGAAAATCTGTACTTTTTCAATATTTTTCAACTGCTTTAATTCTGCTAAAAACGCTTTTGGTGTGCGCCGTGAAGTGGTCAAAATGATTTCTGAATTTGGATTCTGCTCGACTATCTGTCCAATTGCATGAAGTACTTTAGCTGCATTCCACTGATGGCGTTTTGAAGAGCCACCCAAAGCGATCAGGATTCGACCATGCTGATGCCGCTCCTCATTCACAATAGGATTTAACGCACCCTGTGTGGTCAGTACTTTATTTGATGCCTGAATACCATCGTGCTGTGGAATTACCGCATAATCAAACCATGCAAACGGCAAGCTTGGCTTCATTAAAATAATGGTTTTGGCTTTGTTATACACTTTGCCCAACAGCCATACTCGAAAATGTGTATGGCTGCCGACGCCAAAAATATAAGTTGGCTCGTGTTCTACGGCATGAAGCTGATGGCTAAATAGCGCAGAAATAAGTGTCACTATAGGCAAATCATCAATTGAAATTTCTTGAAATGTGACTGCTTCCTGAGATTGGCGCTGCATGGCCTTAAATAAACCCAAAGCTTGTGAGCGATGTCCTGCTTTACCATCACTGACATAAACAATATGCATAGTCACTTTCCCAAAAATTCAATATCTTCAAGCCAATAAAAAAGGCGAAACTTAGTTTCGCCTTTTCATCTTAACCGATCAGCTTATTTTACGTAAGTTAACCAGTGCGCATATTTAGGGTCTTTACCCTGAACCGCATTAAAGAATGCAGTTTGGATTTGCTCAGTGATTGGACCACGACAACCTTCACCAATTTGACGGTCATCATATTCACGGATTGGCGTCACTTCAGCAGCAGTACCTGTGAAGAATGCTTCATCAGCAATATAGAATTCGTCACGTGTAATACGACGTTCAACCACTTCAAAACCAAGGTCTTTCGCAATCGTAATAATGGTTTGACGGGTAATACCATCAAGTGCACCACCCGCGATGTCAGGAGTATGAATCACGCCATCACGAACTAAGAATACGTTTTCGCCTGAACCTTGACATACATAACCTTGTGGGTCGAGTAACATTGCTTCGTCATAGCCAGCATGTGCCACTTCTTGGTGTGCAAGAATTGACAAAGTATAGTTACCAGATGCTTTTGCTTTACACATGGTCACGTTTGGATGATGGTGCGTAAATGAAGACGTTTTAACACGAATACCCTTCGCCATCGCTTCATCACCAAGGTAAGCACCCCAGCTCCATGCAGCAACAACGGCATGAATTGTATTGTCAGTTGCTGCAATACCTAATTTTTCTGAACCAATAAAAATAATTGGGCGTAAATAGCAAGAAGCCAATTTATTTTCACGAACCACATCAATTTGAGCTTGTTCTAATGCTGCATGATCAAATGGGACTTTCATTTGATAAATTTTTGCAGAATTTAATAAACGCTTAGTGTGTTCTTTTAAACGGAAAATAGCCGTTCCATTCGGAGTTTCATAAGCACGGACGCCTTCAAACACACCCATGCTGTAATGCAATGTATGTGTTAATACGTGAGTTTTCGCCTCACGCCAGTCAACCAATTGTCCATCTTGCCAAATAAAACCATCACGATCAGCCAAGTTCATGGCACACACTCCAAATTTTTATACACAGTCATTTTTATCCAATGCAAACGTTGCAGTTGGATCAATTAATCTTTGCCATAGCTTGCAAACGACCACTCGGGTATCGTGCCAATCATCAGCTGAAACTTGCATGGATTGATTCGCAAGTGCTAGACGATGGCTCTCGGCTCGTTCACGGAGATAAGCTTGAATCAATGCTGTCGCATCGGCGCTGGATAAGCAATCCGTTCTTGCGGCATCCTCAAGGATTCGTACGTTGTCAGAGTAATGGGCGAGATCGGGATTCGACCCACTCCATGCTAATACTGCATACTGTGCCATAAATTCGATGTCAACGATACCACCTGCATCTTGTTTTAAATGAAAAATTCCATCTTTTTGCTGCTCTTTAGAAGAACCTAGATGGTCTTTCATTTTTTGGCGCATTTTGAGCACTTCTGCACGAACATTGTTCTCATCTCGTGGCTGCGTCAAAATATTGCAGCGCAAGTTTTCAATTTCAATCCGTAAACTGTGCTCGCCTGCAATGGTTCTGGCACGTACCAAAGCTTGATGCTCCCAGACCCAAGCATTTTTATGTTGATATTGCTCAAAAGCTTTTAAGCTGGTCACCAATAACCCCGCCTCTCCCGAAGGTCGTAAACGTGTGTCCACTTCATACACTCGACCATCTAGGGTTTGCGTGGTCATTAAGGACATAAATTTTTGTGCCACCCGCATGGCAAATTCAAAGCCACTAATTGGTTTCTGTCCATCGGTATCGGCTTGTTCGTCCATATAGTGAATAAAGACCAAGTCCAAGTCCGAACCATAACCCAGCTCGATGCCACCCACCTTGCCATAACCAATCACCGCGAAAGCCGTGTGATCAATCGAACAACGCTGCCCTTCTGCATCAATTGGATAGCCATGTTTTTTGGCAACAATTTGATATGCCAAATGCAAGGTTGCATTCACAGACACTTCAGCAATATCGGTCAATGCATCCGATACTTTCATCAACGGGCTTTCGGCCAAAACATCACTAGCAGCTACTGCTAAGACATTGGATTTTTTAAATAATCGAAGAACACGCATCTGATCTTCAACTTGATCAATTTCAATTCGAAGCAGTTGTTGACGTAGAGAGTCTTCTAAATCTTTACGCTTTGGCAGCTCAAAATCCATCGATAAAAACTCATCCAACAGCACGGGATAATGCGTCAATTCTTCGCAGATCCACGGACTCACTGTTGCCATTTTCACTAATCGTTGTAATGCCCCTTTGCTCTCAATCAGCATCACCAAATAGACCGTACGGCGCAGCACCGACTCCACCAAAGGCATGAGACGTAGTAAAGCCACCTGAGGTTTATCTGACTGTAATATCGCTTCAATGAGATGTGGCCAAAAAGTTTTTAAACGCTGTACTGCTTTGGCAGGTAATTTTTTCAGCGCATGCCCATACCAAAATTCGTGAATTAAATTTTTGGCATCATCATCTAAAACATCATTTAACTGTGCTTCTAAATGACTAAAGCTTTCCAATAACGGATCGGGTTCTTTTTCTTTAATAAGATGTTCAAACTGGTAAATGACTTTGGCACGTTTCTGATTGAGCACATTCAAAAAGTCATCCCAAGATGCAAAACCTAAAGTATCTAAAATGCGCTGGCGGGGTTCAGGCTCATGGGGCAACGATTGGGTTTGCTGATCATTTAGCGCTTGTATCGCATGTTCAATACGACGTAAAAATAAATACGCATCTTCTAAATCAGCAACCGCGGTATTTTCTAATAATCCAACTTCACCTAAATGATGCAGACTCACCAAACACTGACGATCTTGCAACTCGAGTTTTGAACCGCCATAGATGAGCTGAAAAACTTGAACAATAAACTCTACTTCACGAATTCCGCCTGCACCAAGTTTAATGTCGTCTTCGATATTACGACGTAGCACTTCACGTTCGATCATGGCTTTCATGTCACGCATAGCTTCGAAAGCGGTGTAATCGACATATTTGCGGAAGACGAAAGGTCGGGTCATTTCCAGTAACTCGGCGCCTTCTTTACCGCCAGTGACGATCCGTGCCTTAATCCAGGCATAGCGCTCCCATTCGCGTCCATGCTGGCTTAAATATTTTTCTAATGCCGCATGACTGATTGCCAAGGCAGAACCATCACCCCATGGGCGAAGGCGCATATCTACACGGAAGACAAAACCATCTGCGGTAATATGGTCAAGCAGGTAAATTAATTTTTGTCCCCACAAAATACAGAACTGCTGTACATCAATACATTTTCGCCCATTGGTTTCGCCCTGTTCATCAAAGGCAAAAATAAGATCAATATCACTTGAAAGATTAAGTTCCTGTGCACCAAGTTTTCCCATGGCAACCACAATTAGGTCTTGAACTTTCCCCTTATAGCCTAGCGGTTCGCCATATTTCGCAATCAACGGATTCAGCGCAAAATCTTTTGCCGCACAGATGGACGCATCGGCAAAGTCTGAAAGCTCTCGCGTTAAGGTGACGACATCGGTGAGTTGATTGGCATCTTGCCAAATCCAACGAAACATGATACGTGCGCGCAGCACACGAATTGCACGCATCCAACTATTTTCATCTTGGATATCGGCAAGGCTGCTTACGACAAAATGTTGAATTTGTGCTGTACTGAGCGAGGTTTGAAACTGATCAATTGCATAGTCTTGTTCTAAACTGGCCTGATGGATTCCGAGCACCTGTTCAGCATATTGACTGGCACGTAATGTTTTCTGCAATTGCTCCGTATTCATTTCACAAACCCTAGCGTGATTTTTTTCTAGTTATAACAGTTGATAACGCTTAGGGAAAAGTATTTTTAGGCTTTTATACCAATAGATGCGCATTAAAGTTCACTTAAGGTCGCATCTTTCTATGCACTGCTGCTCTCGGTACTTAGGGTTTGATGCAGGCTCGTCGCCTGTGGCAACCAAACTTTAAATTGTGTGCCTTCACCTTCTTTCGAATTCACCACAATTTCACCCTGATTTAAGTCCACAAAACGTTTACAAAGGACTAAACCCAACCCCGTACCACGTTCTCCTGCCGTACCTTTAATACTAACTGTCAGTTTTTGCTGAAATAAATCATCAATCTGAGCTTGGGTCATCCCCAATCCAGTATCTTGAATAGTGAATACAACCCGTTCTCCATCTCGATCGGCTGAAATCGTCACCACACCTCTACCATCGGTATGGGTAAATTTCAATGCGTTTGACACCAAGTTTTGCATCACTGATGTGATCATATTGATATCTGCATTGACCTTAATGCCTTCAGGCACGGCATTAATCAGTCGAATATTTTTCTTCACAGCCAAGCTATTTAAGACATCACTGACGATTTTTGCAGACTGATGTAAATCAAAATTAATCGGGTGATAAACAAAGCGACCACCTTCTGCCATAGCCCAGTTTAATAAGCTTTCTAAGAGGTTATACGTCGACTGTGTGGTGTCATATAAATAGTCTGCAATATTTTGCACACTCGAATCATCTAAGGTATGACGCTCCTGTGCCAAAACTTCAGAAAATCCAAGTAGACCATGAAAAGGGGCTCTTAAATCATGCGCAATAATTTGGAAAAATTTAGTCTTACTAAAATTCAGTGCCGACTGCTGTTCATAGGCTTCTTTTAATTCGGCATTTTCAACACGAAGTTGAATAATATTGACTAGACTTTGTACAAATTCTTCAACGATCTTTAATTGTTTGGCTTCAAATGCAGTGACTTGATCATCGAATAAAATAACTTTACCGATAGATTCTTGATCATACTTTAAATCGAAAGCTACTAAACGCTGATGCCCTAAACCCAGTTCTTGCATATAGTCGGAATAAGCTTGGTAATTTTCAGCGTCTCGGTCTATACGAGAATGTTCAGCAAAAAACTGATCTAGACGATCATCATCAGCTTCGGCCATAAAGGCCTTAAATATGTGCTCTGACGAATACCATATATAAGGTTCATTTTTAAATGCGAGGACAGCATTATCGACTTGCACAATACCACGCGCGAACTTTAAAAATTCTGCAATGCGGTTGTCGTCCGTATAAACCCCCATCAATAAAGACAAACGACAGGCAGTTAATAATTCGGTTTGTGTACCAATATCCAGTAAACGTAAAGCCATCCCGTTGCTCTCCTCAGGGTTTATCTTAAAGATAAAAACCAACTGTTATGTTCAAGATTAATAGCAAAAATAGCCCAAACACTCAATAACAAAACCCAACAAAAAGACAAACATCATTTACGAATACGCTATTTAATCGAACTTTCATCCAATTAGAAAATAAAAATATCTATAAAGAACATAACATTAAAGGTAAAACAAAAATTAAAACAATAAAATTAGAAACTTAAATTAATTTAAATTTTATTGACTGTTTATTTTAAATCGCACTTTTCGCGTTTTATTCAAACTAAAAACATGACCAAAAGAAATATTCATTTACATAAGACCTAAAAAACTGGGTTTAATTTTCTTTAAATACATCACAAAAAATAGTGAGTTTTATGACTATTCTATGACCAGATTACTCATCAGGATGCTCGTTTCAGTCAGCTACACTAAATGAATCTATTATTAATCCTTTCTATTAGACTAATTTATTAGTTTTTATCAGTTGTGTGTGTCATTTGAGCATTAAACCATACTTGCTCGCTTTTACTTTATTAAACTGAGCTAAACATTCGTTTCATGCTTCTAATGCACATGAACTCATTCACCCAAATGACTGAAGCTGAAAAAGTGCCATGCCTTATTCATCAGATATATAAGTTATCGCATAAACATTCAGCGACCGTTCAAAGTCAAACGGAGCATCAAACTCACGTCGTTCTTTAATAAAGTCCCCAATCCTGACTAATTTTCGAACTTCTGCACCAAATCTACACCTAAAAGTTAAGGCATTCGGTTTGACCTATCAAACGCTTTGCTTTACAACTAAAACTTGAACGAGCCATAAAGAACAGATCAGCCCCAAAAAAATGATATAAATTTAATTGTTCAATAGCTTTAAGCTATGAATAACAAGCTTTCAATATTTCCCTTCTCGGTTTTGCGCTAAAATTGGGCGTCAAACTGCACTTCTTTTGTATCATTTTTCTACGAAATGACCACATCACAGGATCTTGCGTTGACTGAAAAGCAATGAACCCCGATACTTTCATAGTTTTATTTAAGCAAATCGGTTCATAGAGGCGAGCCACAAGCTCGGACCTCAAAGACACAATCTAAAGCAAGGGGCTATATATGGCTGGTGGAAAGTCAACTATCATCTACACACTGACCGACGAGGCGCCATTATTGGCGACTTACTCTCTGCTGCCGATCATTGAAACCTTTACTAAACCTGCTGGCGTTGAAATCGTTAAACGCGATATCTCAGTTGCAGCACGTGTACTCGCTGAATTTTCAGACTACCTAAGCGAAGAACAAAAGGTGCCAAATAACTTGGCAGAGCTTGGACAATTAACCCAAGATCCAAGCACAAACATTATCAAACTTCCGAACATCAGTGCTTCAGTTGGCCAATTAACTGCTTGCATTAAAGAATTACAGTCTAAAGGTTTTGCAGTTCCGAACTACCCAGAAAACCCAGCGACTGAGGAAGAAAAAGAAATCAAGGCGCGTTATAGCAAATGCCTAGGTTCTGCTGTAAACCCTGTACTTCGTGAAGGTAACTCTGACCGTCGTGCGCCTACTGCAGTAAAAAATTACGCGAAGAAACATCCGCACTCTATGAGCGAATGGAAACAGTGGTCACAAACTCACGTTTCTCACATGGACGAAGGTGACTTCTACCACGGCGAAAAGTCTATGACTTTAGACCGCGCTCGCAATGTAAAAATGGAATTGATCACGAAGTCTGGTGAAACTATTGTTCTTAAGCCTAAAGTTGCGCTTCAAGACGGCGAAATCATCGACTCAATGTTCATGAGCAAAAAAGCACTTTGCGACTTCTATGAAAAAGAATTAGATGATTGTAAAGAAGCAGGCATTTTGTTCTCTCTACACGTAAAAGCGACCATGATGAAGGTGTCTCACCCAATCGTTTTCGGTCACTGTGTGAAGATTTACTACAAAGATGCATTCGAAAAACACGGCAAATTGTTTGATGAGTTAGGTATTAACATCAACAACGGTATGTCTGGTCTTTACGAAAAAATTGAAACTCTTCCGACTTCTCTTCGTGAAGAAATCATTGCTGACTTACATGCTTGCCAAGAACACCGTCCTGCACTTGCAATGGTTGATTCTGCAAAAGGCATCACTAACTTCCACTCACCTAATGACGTAATTGTAGATGCATCTATGCCTGCAATGATCCGTGGTGGCGGTAAAATGTGGGGTGCTGACGGCAAACAGTACGACTGTAAAGCTGTAATGCCTGAATCTACTTTCGCGCGTATCTACCAAGAAATGATCAATTTCTGTAAATGGAATGGTAACTTTGACCCACGCACTATGGGTACAGTTCCTAACGTTGGTCTGATGGCGCAAAAAGCGGAAGAATACGGTTCACACGACAAGACTTTCGAAATTCCTGAAGCGGGTGTTGCCAACATCACGGATCTGGAAACTGGTGAAGTGTTGATGTCACAAAACGTGGAAGAAGGCGATATCTGGCGTATGTGCCAAGTGAAAGACGCTCCAATCCGTGACTGGGTGAAACTTGCTGTGACTCGTGCACGTAACTCAGGCATGCCTGCGATCTTCTGGCTTGACCCGTACCGTCCACACGAAAACGAATTAATCAAGAAAGTTCAAACTTACTTGAAAGAGCACGACACTACTGGTTTAGACATTCAAATCATGTCTCAAGTACGTGCTATGCGTTATACACTTGAACGTGTTGCTCGCGGCCTAGATACAATTTCTGTAACTGGTAACATCCTACGTGACTACCTCACAGACTTGTTCCCAATTATGGAATTGGGTACTTCTGCGAAAATGCTTTCTATCGTGCCTCTAATGGCTGGTGGCGGCATGTACGAAACTGGTGCGGGTGGTTCTGCGCCTAAACACGTACAACAACTTGTAGAAGAAAACCACTTACGTTGGGATTCTTTAGGTGAGTTCTTGGCACTTGCTGTTTCTCTTGAAGAAATGGGCATCAAAGAAGACAACGCGAAAGCGAAACTTCTGGCGAAGACTTTAGATGCTGCAACAGGCAAACTGCTGGATAACGACAAATCTCCATCACGTCGTACTGGCGAACTTGACAACCGTGGCAGCCACTTCTACCTTGCTAAATACTGGGCTGAAGAACTTGCTGCGCAAGACGAAGATGCAGAGCTTAAAGCGAAATTCGCTCCTCTTGCTCAAGCACTTGCTGAAAACGAAGAAAAAATCGTTGCAGAACTTGCTGAAGTTCAAGGTAAAGCCGCAGATATCGGTGGTTACTACGCTGTAGATACAGCAAAAGTAAATGCTGTAATGCGTCCAAGCGCAACTTTAAATGCTGCTCTTGAGGCTGCTCAATAAGTTGATGCAAAACTAACCTAAGTTAGTGATGTAAAAAAACCAGCGCTTCGGCGCTGGTTTTTTTTACAGTTATAACTTATTACTTTTAAACAAAAAACAAAGAAATCGAATTACCTAATCCTTAGCGCAAAGCATAAGTAAGAATAAAGAGATCAAGTAATATGAATGACTTAATCAATAATAATTGGTTTGTAAGCATTGTAACTGGCCTAATTGTCACAGGCATTCCTAAAGTTTTTAACTTTATAAAACACCATTTAGGTAAAAAAGGGAAAATCGGTAGATGCATTAGGAAATCAAATCTTAAGACCCTACTATATGTAAGAAAGACTCTAAAAGATGAAGTTAAAATTAACCGGGAAGTTATCAAGTACTATGCATATCTGATGATTTTTCTTTTAAGTATGATGGCATATTTTTGGTTAATCGTCGGTCTTAGCATCCTTTCTGAGAATTTTAGATTATATGCAACCAATCATAATTTAGCTTATATATTACTTATGGTAATTACTGCGTCCCCAATTTATATCTTTGAAATTCTTTATCTCAATCAAAAAGATCTTATTGATAAAATCTTTAAATTTAGAAACTCCAAGTAATAGATAAAGCCTAATAAATTAGGATTTCGAAATTTTACCCAACACCATTAGTATCTTATTTTTAATTTCCTTCAGGCAATAAAAAACCCCAAGTCTTAATAAGCTTGGGGTCTTTTAGAATTTTGGTCCCGAGGGTCGGACTCGAACCGACACATCATCTCTGATAGTGGATTTTGAATCCACCGCGTCTACCAATTTCACCACCTCGGGAAGGTGTTGAAACGTATAATAAACTGTTTCAAAAACTTGTCAACGCATGATGTTCTCATTTGATTAAAAATAAACCGTATAAGAATTTTTAGATGGATAATCCATCAATTTCAGCGTTAAAACCTAAAAAAGCTTATACTAAGCCAAATTTCATTATCCCCTTTTCAGATTTCTTAACATGCAACTTTCTGACTTTAACTTCAATCTCCCTGACGAACTCATTGCCCGCTATCCGCTTGAAACACGTAGTGCATCACGCCTGCTCCATCTTGACCTGAATGGCGAATATCACGACCATCATTTCACTGACATTTTAGACTTGCTCAATGAAGGTGACTTATTGGTACTAAACGATACCAAAGTGATGAAAGCCCGCTTGAAAGGCAAACGAGCAACTGGCGGTGCAGTTGAAGTCTTGGTTGAACGTATTCTTGACCCAAAAACCGCGCATTGCCACATTAAAGCCAGCAATACGCCTAAAGAAGGTGCGGAATTATTTATTGGTCCAGACGAAGTTAAAGTGACCGTTCAAGGCCGTCATGAAAACTTATTTGTTGTGGAATTTTCACAGCCTATTTTACAAGTTTTAGATTTATACGGTGCTTTACCGATTCCGCCTTACTTTAACCGTGAAGCAGAAGCGATTGATACCGAACGTTACCAAACTGTTTTTAACGATCCGACCAAATTGGCTTCAGTTGCAGCACCAACAGCAAGCTTACATTTTGATGAAGCTCTACTCGAAAAATTGGCAGACAAAGGCGTAAATAAAACCTTTGTTACCTTGCATGTGGGTGCTGGTACATTCTTACCCGTACGTACCAATGACATTGAAAATCACATTATGCACAGCGAATGGTGTGACGTATCAGAAGAATCTATGGCTTTAATCCGTGAAACAAAAGCACGTGGCAATAAAGTCATTGCTGTCGGTACTACAGCGACTCGCGCGACTGAAAGTGCAGCTCAAGCCAATGGCGGCGAACTCAAGGGTTGGACTGGTGATACACAGATCTTTATCTACCCAGGTTATGAGTTCAAAGTAGTCGATCGTTTAATTACCAACTTCCATTTACCTGAATCTACCTTACTCATGTTAGTGTCAGCGTTGTCCAGTCGAGATAATATTTTGAATGCCTATCACCATGCCGTCGAAAGCCAATATCGATTCTTTAGTTATGGTGATGCGATGTTAATTGATAATATTAACCACAAATAAAATTACGCCGAAATCATCCCTATGCCGATAGATTCTGTAAAGCACTCCATCCATATTCGTCGAAAAAAGAATGCTGTGGTTTTTCAGAATATCGCTCGGCTCTGGGATATAGGCCGAAACGCCAAAACTCACCAAGAACTCCTCGATGGGCTGCATCCATGGAATGCACCCATTACGCTCAAATTTGAAAATTTACTCCCCTTAGCTTTAGCTGCGCTGGGTATCGGCTTCATGCTGTTTATTGTGATTCAGCCCGATCATGGCTGGGCACAGCTCTGCTTTGCTGCGGGGTTGGCCATGGTGTTCTGGGCCTATATCAGCTATGAAAAAGATGACCCGCTCGAAGATGTTATTGCGTTTTTAGAAACCGAATGCATCGCAAAAAAATACCAACTGGCTTTTAACCGACAGCCTCAATACATTTCAATGCCGCTGAATAATCTACAATTTATTGGCAATCTTAAACGTATGTTCCCCGTATTTAAGCAAGGCAGCCTTTCGAATGATATTCAGACCTTCGCGAGCACCGTTTGGGAAGATGAAAATCAGCAACAGCATCAAGTCATGGTCTTTCATTATCACTATGTGAATGAACTGAAAGTACGTGACAAAGACGGTGATGAAGTCACGGTTAAAGAAATTCATAAAGACCTGTGGGGCGTATTTGTTTTTGATATTGGCATCCATGGACTAGCCGTATCTGCAACAGGCAAAAACTTTGGCTATCCCTATAGTTTTCCTTGGCACAGCAGTGACATTCAAACCAATCAAAAATTAAAGTTTTATGGCGAGAACCAAATGGAAATCGCTAAATTGCTCAGCCCGGGCTTTGTCCTCCGACTAGCGGATTTTTTTCAAAACCGTGAAGGTGATCTGCTATTTCATCCGAGCCACCGCATAATGTGCTATCTTGGCTCTACAGATTTATTTAAAGTCAGTAGTAAAGCAAAACGAATTCAGGATGTTTCGGCATTGCGTGGACATCTCAGAACCTTTAAATTAAATGCTTTAGAAAATTTGAAAAACGATTTAACGCAGTTTTTAAAATAGATTTCATACAATAATGTTTTAACTTACGACCTTTTATCTTGAGGATAAAATTTTATGGGGCTTTTGATCTTTGTTTTAATCATCATTGCATTGGTGATTGGTGCAATCATGATTCGCAACAATATTGTCCGACATCACAATGCAACCATTCGTGCATGGTCAGATGTAGCTAGCTATGAACGTCAAAAAATCAAAATTTTAGATGGATTACAGCCTTTGGTTGAGCAATATTCCAATTTTGAACAAGGGACTTTGGCAAAAGTCACTGAACTCCGTCAAAACATTATGAATTTGAACGTAAACAGTACCGATGTCAGCCAATTACAGCGTATTGAAGCCTTAAATCAAGATCTAATGCGCAGCCTGAATGTTGTGGTTGAAAACTATCCAGAGCTCAAAGCCAATGATATTTATCTGAAAATGATGAATGAAATTGAAGAACAAAACGAAAATGTCGGTGCGGCGATTACTATTTTTAACCGCAACGTTGAGTTGTTCAACAACCACATTCAAGTGTTTCCTAACAATATTATTAATACGCTATTGCTGAGTAAAAAAGCGGTTCGCCCTTTCCGCGATCAAGCTGCCAGCCAAAATTTTGATTATCGTCCGAACTTTTAAGTTCGGGCTTTAATGCACAAAAGTAAAAAATAATGATGAGGTGCTCAAGTACCTCCAAAACTAGAAAGAAAAATAAAATATGCAAAATCAAATTAATGCACTGAAAAATGTGCTGATTCAGGCGTTTTTCAAACTCTATGAGCAGCACCAAGACGACCATATTTACGCATGTACGTTGGTGTTCAATCCCTATTTTTCCATGGACTATATCGCAGTCTCTACGCAGCGTAGTATTTTTGCCGAAGATGAAGATTCTGCTCAATATCTTGCAGCGCATGATCGATGGAATGTGTCGAAATGGCGCTATCGTAGCCTACTGGCTTTAAGTCAAGACTTGGCGCAGTTTAAACTGACATCTGTAAATGAAGTGGGCCATTTAAACCTTGATCCATCTTCTATAAAAATTACGATAAAGTCTGAATCGGCTAACCATCTTTCAATCTTGCTCAATGCCATACAACAAACAAAATTCGACTTGGTTCAGTCCTACGGCATAGAACTGGACAATATTCTGTTTTTTATCACGGTCCCGACACAGCCCGAAATAGAAATTTATTCAGCTCAGGTTTTAAATCCTCCAAGTACACAACTTGACGATTTTCTCAAATCCAAACACCCCCTCAAGCTCGACAGTTTACCCAAGCGTATGAAGCTGTCTCAGTATGATAAAGACCTGCTGATTGATTTAGCACAAATCGTTGAAATACAACCTTATAACTATTTACATGTAGCTAATGAAGTCTATCTTTTAAGCTTAGAAAAAAGCTATGCAACCACGAATCCTTATATTCAAAAGCTTATTGACAGTATCGTGGCCATGACATCGGACCCGAAAGGCACATTTGCGATGGAAAAAGAAGAAATTTTGCAGCGAATTAACCAGTTCTATTTTAATGCCAAGAGTTCAGATGAAGCCTTGTCACAAGACGCAATCTATAAATTTACAGACTTAACACCCGACAAAGCTAGCGTTTAACCGCAGAATCAAGGAAAATAGAGCACTTTTAGCACTCTTACCATCAGCGAACTGTTTTTTCGCCTTGATCTGGACCTTGTATGAAGTTTGAAAAATTGGCGCAATCGGGCCGTGCTCGTCGCGGCCGTTTAACCCTTGAACATGGTGTTGTTGAAACACCTATGTTCATGCCTGTCGGTACTTACGGTACTGTAAAAGGCATGCTCCCACGTGACATTAAAGAAATTAAATCCCAAGTTATTTTGGGCAATACCTTCCATTTATATCTTCGCCCAGGCCTAGATGTCATTCGTGAACATGGTGGTTTACACCAATTCATGAAATGGAATAACCCGATTTTGACAGATTCAGGCGGTTTCCAAGTCTTCAGTCTTGGCGCTATGCGAAAAATTAAAGAAGAGGGCGTGACTTTCCGCTCTCCGATTGATGGCTCTAAAGTCTTTTTATCTCCTGAAATTTCGATGGATATTCAGCACACACTGAATTCAGACATCGTTATGATTTTTGATGAATGTACGCCTTATCCTGCGACACATGAAGAAGCGCAAAAATCACTGCAGCTTTCATTGCGTTGGGCGAAACGTTGTAAGACTCAACATCATGACGTGCTGAAAAACCGTAATGCACTATTTGGTATTATCCAAGGCGGCATGTATGAAGATTTACGTGATGAATCTTTAAATGGTCTGAAAGAAATTGATTTTGATGGTTATGCCATTGGTGGCTTGTCTGTTGGCGAACCTAAAGAAGAAATGATCAAAGTATTGGATTATCTTCCAGAGAAAATGCCTGCGGATAAACCACGTTACTTGATGGGTGTCGGTAAACCAGAAGATATCGTAGAAGCAGTTCGTCGCGGTGTCGATATGTTTGACTGTGTAATGCCAACACGAAATGCACGTAATGGTCATTATTTTGTGACTGACGGTTTAGTGCGTATTCGCAATGCCAAATATCGTCATGATCAAAGTCCGCTTGACCCACATTGCGACTGTTATACCTGTACAAATTTCACCAAATCTTATCTCTTCCATCTTGAGAAATGCGGCGAAATGCTCGGTTCGATGCTCGGTACTATTCATAACTTACGTTATTACCTACGTCTAACTGAAGCGATGCGTGATGCTCTCGATCATGGCACTTTTGATGAGTTTGTTGAAGACTTTTATCGTCGTCGCGGCATGGAAGTGCCACCTTGTCCTCAAGATTAATTCTTTCAGTATTTGCGCTGAAGAAAAAGACAAGGTAAATTGCTGAACAAGTCCAATTTATTTATCAAAGTATTGATAACCAGTTTTTTTAGTTTAGGAAAATGAAATGAGCCTTTTTATTTCTACTGCTCACGCGGCAGGTGAAGCTGCACAGCAACCAAGCATGATGGCAAACCTGTTGATGATTGCGGTATTTGTCGCAATCTTCTACTTCTTGATCTGGCGCCCTCAATCAAAACGTGCAAAAGAACATCGTGCACTAATTGAAAGCCTAGGTGTTGGTAGTGAAGTTGTTTTTGCGGGCGGTTTAATGGGTAAAATCACAAAAATCGAAGGTGATTTTGCAGTTGTTGAACTGAACCGTGGCGTAGAAGTAAAAGTACAACGCGCAAGTGTGATTTCAGTTCTGCCTGAAGGCACTCTAAATAACCTTTAATCAAAAAATAAGTCGTGCACCCGCACGGCTTTTTTCATTTTAAGAAGAAAACGAATGCGTTACCCAGCATGGAAATATCTACTGATTCTAGTGGTACTAGTCATCAGTACATTATATGCCCTGCCAAGTTTGTATCCTGATGAACCTGCTGTTCAAATTTCAGGTGCCAAAGCCGGTACCCAGATTGACCAAAGCATCGTACAAAAAGCAGAGCAGATTTTAAAATCTGAAAATATTGCCAGCCATGACAATAGCTTCACCAATAATGCCGCTTTATTACGTGTTGATTCGAGCGAACAACAATTAAAAGCAAAAGAAGCACTGCGTCGTGGGCTCGGTGAAAATTATGTCGTCGCACTGAACCTTGCGCCTACTACGCCAGAATGGCTACAAAAAATTGGTGCTAAACCAATGAAGCTGGGTCTGGATTTACGTGGTGGTGTACATTTCCTACTCGAAGTGGATATGGATAAAGCCATTTCACAACGTATGGAAACGTCTGCGGCTGACTTACGTCGCCAACTTCGCGACAATAAATTAAAATTCAATAGCTTATCTTTGAACAACAACACCATTACGATGCAATTTGCAAATAATGATGACCGTTCTGCAGCTATGGATTTCCTTCGTCGTAACGGCAATGAATATACTCAACAAGCGGTTGCAACAACTGAAGGTTCAACACTGCGTTTAAGCTACACAGATACACGTAAACAAGAAATTCAGTCTTATGCTGTCAACCAAAACTTAACGACTTTACGTAACCGTATTAACGAGTTAGGTGTAGCGGAAGCATTGGTACAAACCCAAGGTAGCAACCGTATTGTGGTTGAATTACCGGGTGTACAAGATACTGCTGAAGCAAAACGTGTACTTGGTCGTACTGCAAACCTTGAGTTCCGCTTAGTTTCTGACTTAAATGATCAATATATCGATCCTTACACAGGTCAAGCAAAAGGCTCATTACCGCCAGGTACAGAAGCATTTGCTTATGAATCTTTGGACAGCGGTCGTCAATTATTGCTTAACCGTAACCGTATCTTAACAGGTGAACGTGTACAAAATGCGTCATCAGGCTTTAGCCAAGATACAGGTGGTGCTGAAGTAAATATTACTTTAGATACTGCGGGCGGTAAGTTGATGTCTGAAGCTACTCGTAATGCTGTAGGCAAACGAATGGCTGTTTTGTTCATCGAGAACAAACAAAAAATTAGTTATGTTGCAGATCCTGCAACAGGTACACAAACTGAAGTTCGTACACCTTATACCGAATCTGTAGTCATCAATGCGGCAACTATTCAAGCTGTATTGGGTTCTCAGTTCCGTATTACCGGTCTAGATTCACCTCAAGAAGCATCTGAACTTGCATTGATGTTACGTGCAGGTGCTTTGGCAGCGCCAATGTACTTCGTGGAAGAACGTGTGATTGGTCCGAGTCTCGGTCAAGAAAACATCGACAAAGGCGTATTATCAACTCAAATCGGTTTCTTATTGGTTGCGATTTGGATGGTCGTCTTCTTCCGTGTGTTCGGTTTGATTGCCAACTTTGCACTCGTGGTTAACCTTGCCATGATTTTAACCATCATGTCTTGGATTGGCGCGTCCCTCACCCTTCCGGGTATTGCAGGTATCGTAATTACCATTGGTATGGCGGTCGATGCCAACGTACTGATCTGTGAGCGGATACGAGAGGAAATTAAATGGGGTGCCTCGCCGAAACAGGCGATTGTTGCGGGTTATGATCGTGCGTATAACACCATCTTTGACTCCAACTTAACCACATTCTTGGTTGCTTTCATTCTGTTCGCAATTGGTACAGGCCCAATTAAAGGCTTCGCGGTTACCCTAATGATTGGTATTGTCTGCTCAATGTTCACAGCAATTACTGTGACACGTGCAATCGTACAAATCATTTATGGTAAAAAACGTAACCTGAAGAAGTTGAGCATTTAGGAGATCTAAGATGACTGAAAATACTCAACCGAAACAATACGGCCGTCCTGACAACGAGCGCATTATTCCGTTTATGAAGATTGCCAAACCGGCAGCCTTGATATCGATTATTTTAACGCTCGCAAGTATCTTTTTTATTTGCACCAAAGGTCTAAACCTCGGTTTGGACTTTACTGGCGGTGTGGCAGCAGAGTTGAACTATAGTCAACCAGTAAAATCTACCGATGTGAGCTCAGCGCTGACAAAAGCTGGTTTTAAAGACCCTGTGGTACAAACCTTAGGATCTGACCGCGACCTGATGGTTCGTATGCCAGTTCAAAAAGACATTGAAGCTGAAGACCTAACCAAAGCCATTACGACTGCTGCTCAATTGCCGGGCAATAAAGCAGAAGTACATAAAGTTGATGTGGTTGGCGGTCAAGTCGGTAATGAACTCTACGTGCGTTCTGCTGGCGCTGTAGGTCTTGCCCTACTGCTCATGCTGGTTTATGTCACTATTCGCTTTGAATTCAAACTTGCGATAGGTGCTGTACTGTCTTTATTCCACGATATCGTGGTGACCATTGGTATCTTTGCCATGATGCAGTGGCCGTTTGACTTAACAGTTTTGGCTGCGCTACTCGCGATTATCGGTTTCTCGCTCAACGATAACATCGTTGTATCTGACCGTATTCGTGAAAACTTCCGTAAGATTCGTGGTGCTGAGCCTCTCGAAGTTGTCAACAGTGCATTAACTGAAACACTTCGCCGTACCATTCATACCTCAATGACACTATTACTGGTTGTTGTAGCGATGATGGTACTGGGCGGTGATGGTCTGAAATGGTTCTCTGTTGCAATGTTTGTTGGTGTATTTGTGGGTACATATTCATCAATCTACATTGGTACAGCCTTCGCGTTATGGCGTGGCCTGAACCGTCAAGACTTCATTGTACAAGTGAAGCCTGAATTTGAAGAAGAAGAGATTCCTTAAGCTTTTCAACTTATAGTTCAGATCAAAACCCATCTTCGGATGGGTTTTTTTATGCGACTACCTTAAATAAATGAGCTAGGCAAAATCGCAATAATAGGATGTAACTTTTTAATATCGGATTGCAGGAATTCTACCTGTCGTTTTTGATCTAGACTTGCAAATTGCCATGTATCATCTGTTTGCTGTATCGCGTTTAAAATTAAATTTAAGCCATTTCGCAAATATACACAGGCTAGATCCGATCTCTCTACCCCTCGCCGTTCATCACAGACCACAAGCCAACCCTCTTGTAATACAGGGGTATAATACGACGCTGTGATGCGAATGAAATACAGGTCTTGAGTGTTTTTAAATAATGCTGAATATTGAGATGAATCATTTGAAATCGGTTTTAACGAAAATGCCTGTGTCTCAACCACCTGCATTTCAAAAAGGACCAAGCTTGCTTGCTCCTCAGTGCACTTGTCTTGTTCTATAAACTGAACTTCATGATCTAAACTTCCCTTAATGAGTCCCAATTGTGACTCTAATTCACGTGCAAATTTCTCTCCAATCTGCCGATGACTATTTAATAATTGGGAAATTAAAGGAACTGATAAGCCAAAATGTTCACATACGGCTTTACCATTTTTAAAAGGGCCAATTGACACCCAATGATCGATAGCTCGTGTTAAATTCTGTCGACGCTTTTCAAAAAGCTCTGAAGGCAGCATAAGCACTCAATTTTATAATTTCTCTCCCCCCAATATAATAAAAAAACCCGCGCGCAGCGGGTTTTTTATACAACTTTATTTTTAGCTACCTTGTACCAATCGACGTGCGCTAATAATGCCTGGTTGTTGCTCTAAACGTGCCAACAGTTTCGACAACTGCGCCAAGCCTTTCACTTCAATCAACAGCTTCATATTGGCAATACCATCACTCTCGGAAATGGTATTCACCTGACGAATATTGATTTGGTCTGAGAAAATCACTTGAGTCAGATCTTTAAGCAAACCACGACGGTCATAAGCTTCCACCACGATTTGCACACTTTGACCACGAGTTGGCTGCATTTCCCAATCCGCTTCAACCGCACGTTCAGGCTCTTGCCCAATCATACGGATATAATCCGGACATGCGACCTTATGGATACTTACGCCACGATTCAGTGTGATATAACCGGCAATCGATTCACCATGCACAGGCTGACAACACTGAGCAATGTGTAGTTCTACATTGTCCAAACCATCAATCAAAATACCATGCGCCGAAAGCGTATGACTTGCACGTGGGTTCAAGGTTGGTTTTAACACCAGTTCAGGCTCATCCTGATCGAGGTGCATATGACGGTTAACCTGATTGATTAAAGCATGCAAGCTAATGTCACCACTCACCAAGCCAATCAATATATCTTCACCCAATTTCACATTAAAATGATTGCAGTAATCATTCAAATCGATACTTTTCGGGTGAATCGCCAAACGTGACAATTCTTTATTCAGAATCTCACGTCCCACTTCCAAGTTTTTACTACGGTCTTGCTGACGGAACCAATGACGCAACTTATCACGTGCACGAGCCGTCTTGATATAACCCAGCGAGTTTACCAACCAATCTCGGTTAGGCTCACGATCTTTCTTGGTTAAAATCTCGACCTGTTCCCCAGTTTTTAGGGTATAGGTTAAAGGTACATAACGTTGGTTCACCCGTGCTGCATAGCACTTGTTGCCCACTTCAGTATGCACATGATAGGCAAAGTCAAGCACGGTCGAACCGCGTGGTAATTCTTTGATATCACCATCACGACTGAACACATAGATTTTCTCAAAATCCTCAAACTCTTGGATTTGTTCGAAGTTTTCAGAAGCCTCATCTTCTTTATGGGCGCTAGCATCATTTCGTTCTTGATAATGTTCAAGCACTGCACGCAAAGAATGTAAGCGATGATTAAATGAATAATCTGTGGTTTTAGAACCCTCTTTATAGTTAAAGTGCGAACACACCCCGAGTTCAGCTTCTTCGTGCATATTGTGCGTACGAATTTGCACTTCTAAAGATTTGTTCTCTGCAATCACGGCCGTATGCAGTGAGCGATAACCATTGGCTTTCGGGTTGGTAATATAATCATCGAACTGATGCGGAATATGACGCCAAATCTGATGAACGATCCCCAGTGTGTGATAACACTCAGGTACATTATCCACCAAAACGCGAACTGCTCGAATGTCATAAAGCTGATCAAAGCTCAGGTTCTTACTCTTCATTTTTCGATAAATCGAATAAATGTGTTTCACCCGTCCATTAATCTCGGCCTCAATGCCATGATCTAAGAGTTCTTTACGCAACTTTTCTGTCACGAACTGAATATATTGTTCACGCTCTAAACGTTTTTCATTCAGTAAAGAGGCAATTTCTTTATAGCGTTCAGGTGCAAGATAACGGAAAGCAAGATCTTCAAGCTCCCACTTAAGCTGTGCAATTCCTAAACGGTGCGCAAGCGGCGAGTAAATAGTTAAAATTTCTCGTGCGACACGCTCTTGACGCTCTTTGGTTGAGTGCGCCAACTCACGTAATGCATAGGTACGTTCAGAAAGTTTGATTAATACAACACGAACATCTTCGGTCACAGAGATCAGCATTTTATAAATGCCGGTCAAATGTTCACGCTGATTATTATTAAAATGATCTTCTAAACGTTTATTTTGCTCGATCAGGTCAGACAACTTACCCATGGCAAGCGTGCCTTTCACCAAAGCATGCACTTGATCGCCAAATTTGCTTTGGACTTCTTCTAAACTGGTTACGCCTTCACGAACACTTCGATACAGCATGGCAGCTGATAACGTATCTTCATCCGCATACAGATGAGCAAGAATATCCGCCATTTCAATACCCGTATAGAAGGTATTCGAGCGATGGTTGACCGTTGTTTCAAGTTCATTCTGTAAGGTCAGATGGGCAACTTCTTCGAGTTGCTTTAGAGGAGCCCCGTCAAACATGCCACTCACACGTTCTAGCCATTCAGCTAGATCATGCTGTGCTTGCTCGGCATGTTCTACAGTCGTTTCCTGTGACAACTCATTGAGACGTCCAGGTAATTGTTCACGTACTGTGACCATACCCTACTCCTAGTTTTCTACGCTTCATAACTTTTGATCGTTTATCTGATTTTCTTTTTCGAACAAAGCAATCGATTCGACATGCCCTGTATGGGTAAACATGTCCATGACACCCGCTTTTTTCAAACGGTAGCCTTGTTGTACCAGCATTCCAGCATCGCGTGCTAGTGTTGCAGGATTACATGACACATAAACGATTCTTTTTGCACAAAATTTGGGCACATAACGCATTATTTCTTCTGCACCAGAACGTGGTGGGTCTATCAATAATGCATCAAATCCTTGTTTTGCCCAAGAATGATGCGAAAAATCTTTTGTTAAATCTTGTGAATAAAATTTCAGTTGCGAAAGGCCATTGTTTTGTGCATTTTCTGCACCACGCTGAACCATTTCTTCACTCCCTTCAACTGCAATGACTTGACCCGTTGAACCCACACATTGAGCAAGTGGTAAAGAAAAGTTTCCTAAGCCACAAAACAGATCTAGAACTCGCTCACCTTGTTGTAACTGAAGCAATTCACATGCCAGTTTCACCATTTGCGGATTAATCGTGGAATTCACTTGTGTGAAGTCCTGAGGATTAAAGCCAAATTCCACAGCAAAGTCACTTAGACCATAGTGCAGACGCATCGGTGCATCGGGATGATCCACACGATGTAAGCTGTCTGGCCCTTCAGGTTGTAAGTACAGTTGCCACTCTTTATGTAACGCAAATTTTACTAATTGGTTGACATCTTCCGCGCAAAGTTCCGCCGTATGACGAATTAGGAGGGCAATTTCTTGATCTCCCATGGCCAGTTCCATATGCCCAATATCTGCTTTACCTTGCAGACTTTGTAACAATTGTTTGAGTGTGGTGATGGAGCCAAACTCACGATCCAACACCATACAACGGTCAATCGAAGTCAGTTTATTTGACTGGCTTTCACGAAAGCCAACCACAAGCTTATCTTTTGCAGATAGGTAACGCACACCAATACGTGCTTTGCGACGGTAATCTTCACGCAATGAACGTAAAGGAGCTAACCATTGATCAGGTTGTATCCCAGCAAAATGTTGCAAATGTGATTGTAAAACATCTTGTTTTAAACGAATTTGCTCGTCGGGATGGATATGTTGCATGCTACAACCACCGCAGACCCCATAATGTGGGCAGGCCGGTTTTACTCGTAGTGTAGACTCTTCACTCAGCAACTCCAGACTGTCTGCTTCTTCAAGGCGCTTAACGACATTGGTAATACGCGCACGCACGGTTTCACCCGGCAAGGCATAACGGATAAAGACTTTCTTACCGTGTTTTTCTGCAGGATGATCTGGATGCGTCCCAAAGTGCGCTATGCCTCGCCCCTCATGTGAAAGCGATTCAACCTGAAATGTATAAATGGGTTGTTGGGCTTTTTGGGGTTTGGCTTTGTGTTTCATGCGTACCTAATGTGTGGAAGATAGGAAATCAGATTGGGTGAATTCGGTGCGCTGCGAGGTTTGCTGCCATACCGATAAAAAGTCAGCGTGTTGCGGCTGAGTTTGTAAATATTGAATCGTACTTTGAATCAGGTGCTGATGATCATTTAACAATAACTGTCCTTTCAGCAACAGCCAGCGTAAATAAATCAACCATGTATTGAGCACATCACCTTCACAGTAGCTGGTCAGTTCCGTCCACTGTTGTTCGCGTACATATTCAGGCACATGGTAGCCACCATCACCACGTTTACCGGGGAAACCGAGTAAATGTGCTGCATCGTCAAGTTTTTGAAAATGACGACCATGGAACATGGCCATGACATCCATCAAATCTACATGACGATGATGATAACGATTCTGGTAGTTATTATAGCGCTTTTGCGTATCAATCTCGCCCTGATCGAACAAACTTGGTGCAGATAGTCCGTGATACATGGCACGGAACAAAATTACAGGCAAATCAAACTGCGAACCGTTCCAACTGACCAAGGTCGGATGACGCTTTTCAAAAATAGAAACGAATTTTTTTAAAATTTCCGCTTCGCTATTGTCTTCACGGCTAAATGAAAACAACTTCATGCCCTTTTCATCAATCCATAGTCCAGAGATACAGACAATTTCATGCAAGGCCAAACGCTGAAAATCCGTGCCCGCCTCTTGGCGACGCAGTTTAGTCAGCGCTGCATCTAAATCCACCTCAGGCAGATCCAGTCCATACAAATGCGCACCTGACTTCAAATCTGTCAGTGTTTCGATATCAAAAATTAAAACAGGTAAACGCATAAGTACTCACCAGTGCCGATCGGCCACTGTAATTATTCAGGATCAACAACAGAGAATAGACCAGTAGACAAGTAGCGGTCACCACGGTCACATACGATGCAAACAATCACGGCATCCGGATTTTCTTCAGCCAATTTAACTGAAGCCCATACCGCACCACCCGATGAGGTACCTGCACTGATACCTTCTGTACGTGCTAAACGACGAGCCGTTTTTTCCGCTTCAATTTGCGGAATATCCATAATGCGATCAACACGTGAAGGGTCAAAAATCGTAGGAAGATATTCTTGTGGCCAACGGCGAATACCAGCAATATTTGAGCCTTCAGACGGTTGTAAACCGACAATTTGAATATCCGGATTTTGTTCTTTTAAATATTTCGAAATCCCCATAATGGTCCCAGTGGTTCCCATTGAGCTGACGAAATGTGTAATTTTACCGCCTGTTTGTTTCCAAATCTCAGGCCCCGTAGTGAGGTAATGTGCTTCCACATTGTCCGGGTTACCAAACTGGTTTAGGACTAAACCTTTGCCGTCTTTTTCCATTTGAAGGGCAAGATCACGTGCTTCTTCCATGTTTTCAGATTCGATCAGTTCAGCACCGTAGGCACGCATGGCATCTTTACGCTCTTGGCTAGAACTTGCAGGCATGATCAAGGTCATTTTATAGCCACGCATTGCTGCAACCATAGCTAAAGCAATCCCTGTATTTCCGCTCGTCGCTTCAATCAACGTATCACCCGGTTTAATCTGACCACGCTTTTCCGCTTGCATAATCATGTTATATGCAGGGCGATCTTTGACCGAACCCGCTGGGTTATTGCCTTCTAACTTGGCTAATACTGTTGCTTGAGTATGACTTGCCAGACGCTGTAAACGCACTAACGGCGTGTTGCCGACGTAATGGTCTAATAAAAAATCGTCTGCTTGAAAATCAGGGGTTGTATTACTCATTATTCACACCTATATCGAGGTGCGCCTATTGTATGAAAAAATGCCTTTGCCTGCACCCATTTGCCTCGCTTTTTCGCGAAAGTGATTAAAGCACAATCAGTTTTAAATAATCCATGCTAATATTCGGGGCATAAGGAATAAACTGCTTAAACCATGTCAAATATCAACAAAAAGCTTTTTAAACGCCTACACTTAAATCATGCCTATGGTCAGTTGATTGCACTTATTTTCGTGCCGATCACCATTTTGGCTTGTGTCGGTGCGATGTTGGTAATAACAGAAACCTCCAATGCAGCCAAAGCACAACAAAAACAAATGGCTGTCGCGATTCTGACACGCTATCAACCCACGTCAGAATCTGCGATTGATTTGCTGAATCATTACCCTTGGCAGTTTGATCAAGCTCGTAATGCCATGCAAAGCATGTTGAACGAAAAACATTTGATTCGTGCCGCGATTTTAGATCTCAAAGGCAACAACCGCCTGAGCATTGGCTTTCAAGATCAAGATATTTGGCCTGCTTTAAACAGTAAAGCATCTTTTATTGGACCGATTGCACATCAGGGTAACCATATTTATGCCCTGAAAATTTCAGATTCAACCCAGACCCCAGCATGGTTAAGCATTGAACTGGACAATCAACCGTTGCAAATTGCCCGCTATCGCGTGTTAATCGTGTTGATTGCAACGGGTTTATTGACGCTCCTATTACTTTTGCTGTGTTTGAATTTTTATTCACGTCGTTGGATCGCACCAATGTACGAAATTCGCATGCAGTTACAACGTTTAAATGCCGACACTCTAGATCAGCACATGATCATTAACAGTACTGGAGAACTCCGGTTATTACAGCGTGATATAGCCAATGTGGTTAAACGCTTACATTTCAGTTTCTTAGAGCTACGTGAACATACCGAACAAACGGAAGATGACTTAAGACGCACGCTTGATACTTTAGAAGTGCAAAATATTACCTACCGTCAAGCACGTGACCAAGCAATTCAAGCCAACCAATCAAAATCAGTGTTTTTGGCCAATATTTCCCATGAACTGCGCACACCGCTGAACAGTATTGATGGCTTTATTCATCTTTTACTGCGCCAAGGCAACCTCAGTAATGAACAAAATTTATATCTACAAACGATTCGTAAATCTTCTGCGCATTTATTGGCTTTAATTAATGACGTGCTTGATTTCTCGAAAATCGATGCAGGCAAACTAGAACTCGAAACTGCGCAATTCGACTTAGAAGAAGCCGTCTTTGATGTGATGGATATGTTGTCGCCATTGGCAGCACAAAAACACATCGATATGACCTTCTACTATGCGGACAATGTGCCGAAATTTGTGGTTGGTGATGTCCTACGCTTCAAGCAAATTTTGACCAACTTAATTTCAAATGCAATTAAATTCACTCCAGATGGTGAAATTATTGTCCGTGTCCGTATGGAGCATGATGACATCGGTCAATGTCTGCTGCACTTTAGTGTGCAAGACAGTGGTATCGGCCTAAGCGGTACCGACCGTAAGAAACTGTTTGAATCCTTCTCGCAAGGTGATGCATCTGTTACCCGTCAATTTGGTGGTACAGGTTTAGGTCTTGCCATCTCCAAACAATTGGTCAGCCTGATGCATGGACAAATTGGTTTTGAAGATAACCAAGAACGTGCCCCAACGGAAAAAGGTTCAACCTTCTGGTTTACTGCGCGCTTTGTGGTCGATGAAGAAATTGAAATTGTGCATCCACAATTTAGCAATCTACAAGTCGTTTCCTACTTAGCACATCCAGCAACCGCCAATGTCCTGCGTCATTACTTAGAAAATTATGATGTTGAACATATTGAAACGCAGTCGATCCTTGATTTATTTAGTCGACTCAATCAGCTAAAAACCAATGAAAATACCTGGTTGATCGTCGATCACAGTGGTGACTCCGAAGCCTTACTGAAAGAAATTCGTCATCGTTATAGCGGTAACTTAGCAGTTTATGGCTACCAAATGATGCTCGATCCAAACATGTTGAACGAGTACCGTGCACGTCCATTGCATCAACCGCTCAGCCGTACAGCGCTGATTCAGTTGTTGAGTAATGAGCCGTGGTTTGATCAGGAGCAACATGAAGAATTTAATGGTCAAGGTCTGCATATTTTGGCAGTCGACGACCATTTACCAAACCTGATTGTGCTTGAGGCCCTGCTCTCTGAGTTGAATGTGAAAACCACCAAGGCTTTGAGTGGACAAGAAGCCATTGAAATCATTCAAGCTCGCCAAGAGCAAGGTTTGACAGCTTTTGACCTCATCTTTATGGATATTCAAATGCCAGTGATGTCAGGTGTCGATACCACGCGTGCCATTCGTTCACTTGAGTCGACTTTTGAAAATCATAAGCGCCTTCCGATTATCGCTTTGACGGCACATGCGCTCTCTGATGAAAAACAAAAGCTTCTGCAAAGTGGTATGGATGACTATGTCACCAAGCCCATTCAAATGGATCAAATTATTCAAATCTTGACCCAGTGGACTACCGATAACTTTAAGAAAGTGCCGGTTTTAGAGCGCAGTTCGGTGATTGAAGCCCTAGAGCCAAGTATTTTAGATTGGCAGCAAAGCTTGCAGTTGGCCGCGAATAAAGAAGATCTTGCAGTCGATTTACTGAAAATGCTCGTCGATAGCTTTGAGCAAGAAATCCATGAAATGGCACAGCTCATCGAAGATGAAGATTTCCCACAATTAGAGCATGTACTACATCGGCTTTATGGCGCAACCCGCTATGTGGGCGCTCCAACCCTCCAAGAGGTTTCAGGTCAATTTGAGCAATTTGTTTCGACTTTACGTAAGGAACGCCGTAAAGCAGATGACGCTTTTGTCCAAGAAACCCTGAACCGTTTTGATGAGTTAAAAAATGTCATGGCGCAAGTTGAACACGCAGCTCAACAAATCTTAGCCAAACAAAATAATTAAGCGCAGTCCGACTAAAGTCAGTGCCGTCTAGCTTCTGTTGTGACTGCACTGTCATGTATCCTGTCAGGGTGCATGCTATGCTCGGGCGCAGAAACAACAAGAGTAATTACCATGGCTTTATTACGTGTAGAAAAAAATAATGGCATTGCAACGGTTTACTTAAACCGTCCAGAAAAACGTAATGCAATGAGCTTTGCATTGCTCAAAGAATTGGTCAGCACCGCTGAAAAATTAAAAAAAGATCGTAGCTTACGCTGTGTCATTTTAACGGGTGAAGCCAATGTATTTAGTGCTGGCATTGATTTGGCTGACCTAAATGATCCGAAAAATCGTGCCTACGCCGCGTGGGAACTGTTAAAGCCCGGTCAAAGTTTATTTCAAAAAGCCTTTCTGATTTGGCAACAACTTCCTGTGCCGGTGATTGCCGCACTTGAAGGCTTTTGTTTTGGTGCAGGCATGCAACTTGCCTTGGCTGCCGATATCCGTATTGCCCACCCGAAAACGCAAATGTCGATTATGGAAAGTCGTTGGGGTTTAGTCCCTGATATGGGCTTAACTCGCTCGCTCAAAGGTGTGATTGGACTGGATTTAGCCAAAGAATTAACCTTAACAGCACGTATTTTTGACGCAGAATATGCCAAGGATATTGGCTTAGTGACGCATTTAAATGAACAGCCTTTGCTTCAAGCGCAGCAGTTAGCCGAAGAATTATCACAACGTTCACCAGATGCCTTGGCAGCGGCAAAACAAGTGCTAGATGCCATGGAACATAGTCCAAAACGATCTTTACGCTTAGAAAAAATCTGGCAATTAAAATTACTGCTCGGCAAAAACAGCCAATTGGCACGTAAAAAAGACAAGAACCCAGAGGTTCAGTTTTTACCACGCCAATATAAGTAAAATAGTCACACAGGATAGATTGAGTACCGCATATGGCTTTTGATCGTAATACAAAAATTGCATTTCTAGGTATGGGGCTGATGGGTAGCCGTATGGCCACGCGTCTCATTCAGGCAGGATTTGAAGTTGCGGTGTGGAACAGAACTGCTGCTGCGTGTGATGAGTTGATTGCGATTGGCGCGACAGCGCTTCAATTGGAGAAGATTGCCCATTATCCTGTGGTTTTATCTTGTCTCGCAGACGATGCTGCTGTTGCTGCGGTATATGCAAGCATCGAAAATCATTTAGCGGCAGGACAAATTATTGTCGATTTTTCGAGTCTTTCTGTGAATCAAACTCATCAATTGGCTCATGCTGCAAAGTTGAAACAAGTCACTTGGATTGACTCTCCTGTTTCTGGAGGCACAGCAGGTGCTGAACAAGGCACTTTGGTCATCTTTGCCGGTGGTGATGCTCAAACGATTCAAGATTTGAGTCTGATCTACAATGTTTTATCTCAACGTGTTACTCGCATGGGCGACTCAGGTACAGGTCAAGCCACCAAAATTTGTAATCAGCTGATCGTCGCTGCCAATAGCACGTTAATCGCAGAAGCTGTCGCATTGGCCGAGAAGTCAGGTGTAGACACCTCTTTATTAGCGCCAGCGCTTGCCGGTGGATTTGCAGACTCAAAACCTTTTCAGATTTTAACCCCACGTATGGCAACGCATCAGTTCGAACCCGTGCAATGGAAAGTTCAAACTTTATCTAAAGACCTGAATAATGCAGTTCAACTGGCTGCCCAGTTTGAATTAAGCATCCCTGTTGCCAGCCTTGCTTTATCGCAACTCAAAGCCCATCAGGACAATGGTTTTGCAGAAAAAGATTTAGCCACCATCATTCAACATGTCGAACAAAACTAACAACTCCCACTTTAGAAGTGAATTGCTTCAAGGACGATATACATGACACAGCTCGCGGTTAATTTATCCATGATTTTTACCGAAGTGCCGTTGTTAGAGCGTTTTGCTTTGGCTCGTGAACACGGTTTTAAGCATGTAGAAATTCAGTTTCCGTATGAGCTGAGTATTGAGCAGATCCAAACCCAACTCACCATCAATGATTTAAGCCTGTGTTTAATCAATGTCCCTGCGGGTGATTTGATGCAAGGCGGTGATGGTCTTGCGGGAGTTCCGGGGCGTGAAAATCAATTTCATCAGGCTTTAGAACAATGCATTCGCTATGCCACTGCGTTAAATGTACCGAGTGTCAATATTTTAGCCGGAAAACAGCCACAAGATGCCGACTTGCTCCCATGTTTAAATACCCTGTCGAGCAACCTCAAACTGGCGTGCCACATGTTGTCTGAACATCATATTCAACCGGTATTTGAAATGATTAATGGCACTGATATGCCGCGCTTTTTGGTGCAAAATATTGCCCAAGCTCAGGAAATGCTTGAAGCTGTACAACACTCTACTTTGAAGATGCAATATGACTGCTACCACATGGCGATGATGGGTGAAGATATCCTCAGTACTTTGGCAGAAAATATTCAGGATATCGGTCACATACAGTTTGCTGACTGTCCGGGGCGACATGAACCTGACTCAGCGCAGATTCCATTTGCAGAGATTTTTAAATGGTTAGATCAAAGCCAATATACAGGTTACATCGCGGCTGAATACCGACCACGAAGCAACTCATCACATTCTTTTGCGTGGAAAGACAAATACTTCCCTCATTTAGCCAATGGTCAATGACGTGTTGATTTGAAATTCATCAACAAAACCGCTATATTAGAACATGTAAAATTGTCAGGAAATCATACCCTCTATGAATTTAGAACCATCGCCCAGCGCTTCTAATTCTCACGATCTCGCAAATATCAAAGATGTACAAGCTTGTTTAGCTGTTGTACGTGAAGCACTTGAAGATGTAAAAGCCAAAGATATTGTTGAACTTGATATCAAAGCAATCAGCAATGTCGCAGATGCGATTGTTATTGCGAGCGGTACTTCAACTCGTCACATTAAGTCTCTTGCAGACAACGTGGCAGAAGAAGCACGTAAAGCTGGATTCCGCCCGATTGGCGTTGAAGGCGAACGTGATGCAGAATGGATCCTGATTGATCTCGGTTTTGTAGTGGTACATGTGATGTTACCTACAGCACGTAAATTCTATGATTTAGAAAGCTTATGGCGTACAGCTCCAGAAACTGTAGCTTAAGCTTCCAGAAAAAAGCGACCTAATTAGGTCGCTTTTTTTATCCCTTGATTTCATACACGGACAATCAGCTTCATGGTGTTTTACCCCCTACACTAAAGCAGTTGATGTAAATCTACCTCAGGATAATTGGCTTTAATTTTCAGCTTGGTTTGAGCATAAACTTGGTCCGCACGCATCGGACCATAAAAGTCACAATACACTTCATAAATGCTCGTTAAAACTTTGGCATAACTGGTCAAGGGCAAAAACTCGACAAAATTCGCCGTATTTATTTGTGCATTTGCCGCAATTGCCAGCCCGATTTCTTCTAATTGCTCAATCACATCTTGGGTGAAATCAGCCTGATCTGTAGATTTCACCGTCAGCATGACTGACTCGATAAAGCCTAAAAAAGCTTCGCTAATGGTCTCTGCAATGAGCTCGTCTTCTTGCTCCTGCTCCTGCGGTTTTTCAACCCTTAACAGTTCCTGCTTTTCTAAGGTAGATAACTCATACAAAACTTGCTTCAGCATATCTTTACGATAAAAGCGTAGCTCTTCTGTAGTACAGATATCATTTAAGAAGCGATTCAATACAAATGACGGTTTCATGCTGTACTGCTGTTCCCAGTGCCGTAGCGCACTGTCGAGTAAAGTCCCATGAATAAATTGTTGTAAGCCTTTTTCTAAAGCTTCGCGGCGTTGTGCCAAATTTAACAGTTCGGTGCTCATTGCTTTACTCCTGTTAATGACGCTTGGTCATATCATCCGTTTCAAAAGTCACATCTTTTTGAAACTCGGGATAAGACAATTCAGCATGTTCGGTATAATCCAAACCACGTTGTTCATGTTGCTTACTCACACGTAAGCCACCCAACAATTTGTCCAAGACCTTAAATACAATGAACGCAACACCAAAGCCCCATAAAAAGGCTGCAATCACCCCAAGCCCTTGTATTGCGATGACATCGCCATTAAACATATTATTTTCAAGGAAGATCCCTGCAGCCAATGTTCCCCATGCGCCACAGAAACCATGTACCGTCACCGCATCCACCACATCATCCAGTTTCATTTTTTCCATGAGCATTGGTAGGAAGGTCACCATAATACCTGCACATAAACCGGTGATGACCGCATACAGTGGAGACATCGTTGCACAGCCTGCCGTAATGGCAACTAAACCACCCAGTGAGGCATTGATCGTGCTGCGGATCAAAATGGCTTTAGATCGGATGAGACAGAGCAACATATATGCAACCGCTGCAGCACACGCTGCAAGGTGCGTATTTAAAGCAATACGTCCTACGCTGACATTGGCATTAATGGTCGAGCCTGCATTAAAACCAAACCATGCTAACCATAAAATAAAACCACCTAATGCCACTAATGGTAAGTTATGCCCCGGTAAATAATGGCTTTGCCCATTGCGTCCAAATCGTCCCAAACGTGGACCCAATACGATAATGCCCGCTAAGGCCACCCAGCCACCCATCGAATGCACCACGGTCGAACCTGCAAAATCGATAAACCCGAGTGCTTTTAACCAACCGTCTCCGCCAAATAAACTGCCCCATGCCCAACTACCAAAGACAGGATAAATCAAACCGGATACAACGGCCGCACTCACCACATAAGCGACAAAATGAATCCGCTCTGCCATCGCACCACTGGCAATAGTGGTTGCCGTTGCAGCAAACATCATTTGGAAAAATAGAAGGTTCCATTGCCAATCATCCAGTTGATCGGGTGCAAAATGACTTAAGCCAAACAAGCCCGTGGTATTAACCCCAAACATCAGACCAAAACCCACCAGCCAAAACACCAGACCACCCAAGCAGGCATCCATGTAGTTTTTCATGAGTACGTTCACGGTATTTTTACTGCGAACTGAACCACTTTCGATCATGGCAAATCCGGCTTGCATAAAGAACACCAAGATACCGCCCAGTACCACCCAAATACTGTCGAGTGAAATACGAATGTCTTGAATATTACTGGCGATTTGCGGGTCAACTGCCCATGCAGTCGATGTCAGAACACTCAGAAACAGTGCCATCAAGTATGTTTTTTTCATGATTACTCCCCCAAGAATAACCATGCTGTGCAAAAAGAATACCAAATTTCAGACAATTAATTATTTTTCAATGCATTGCATCACAAAATCAGTTCGCAACGATGTTCTGAATCACTGAGATTGAATTTAATGAAACAAAACAGCGCATCGATCTGCACCTTGTTTTCAAAATACGCATCAATTTGATTCAAGCACCTGATGCGCTAAATATTTGTGCACTTTTAGTGTGAAGCATCCATTAATCAAAAGCGAAGAAAATAAAAGCAAAGAAAACAAAAAACCACCCGAAGGTGGTTTTAAATCTTCCTCAATCCCGCTTTATCACAGCGGGACTTTGGCAATATGAATTAATGACCGCCGCCATTAATGGCTTTTGTCATATCTTCCACAACTTTCTTCGCATCACCGAAGATCATCATCGTTTTATCATTATAGAACAAGTCATTATCTAGACCTGCGTAGCCTGTAGCCATAGAACGTTTGATCACCATAATGGTACGTGCTTTATGTGCTTCAAGGATTGGCATGCCGTAAATTGGAGAACTTGGATCGTCTTTTGCCGCTGGGTTCACAACGTCATTCGCACCAATCACCAGTACTACATCTGTTGCTGGGAAGTCTGAGTTGATCTCGTCCATTTCAAGAATGTCTTCGTATGCAACATCAGCTTCAGCTAAAAGTACGTTCATGTGACCCGGCATACGACCTGCCACTGGGTGAATCGCAAAACGAACTTTTACACCTTGCTCTTTTAAGATTTCACACAATTCTTTCACGGCATTTTGTGCACGACCTTGCGCCATACCATAACCCGGTACGATCACCACGCTGTCCGCATTTGACATCAAGAAGCCAGCATCGTCTGCAGAACCTGAACGGTGATTACGCTGTGCTTTTTCACCATTATCCGCTGCAGCTACTGCGGTACCACCCATTGCACCACCAAACAAAACGTTGATGATTGAACGGTTCATGGCTTTACACATGATGTAAGACAGAATCGCACCTGATGAACCAACCAGTGAACCTGCAACAATCAGCATGTTGTTTTCAAGCGTGAAACCAATCCCTGCTGCAGCCCAACCTGAGAACGAGTTCAGTAGCGATACCACCACTGGCATATCACCACCGCCTACTGGCGCAATCCATACCCAACCAAATGCAAGTGCAAGAACAGTCATTGCCCAGAAAGCATTCATGTTGCCAGTAGTGAAGAAGTAGATACCACACGCCAACATCGCAAGGAAAATTAAGGCTTGAACAGGTTTTACCCATCCACCTGAAATGGTTTTTGCCCATTTCTTCGCAGCCAATTTACCGTAAGCAAATACCGACGCTGTGAATGTAATCGCACCAACGAAACAGCCTACAAACAATTCAAATAAATGAACTTTGCTCATGTGGGCATGTTCTACACCCGCTGCTGTTAATACCGCTTCATTCTCCGCGAATGCCGCAGTCAATAGGTTATTGTGTAGAATCGCAGCGATCGCAATCAGTACCGCAGCCAAACCGACCAATGAGTGCATCAGTGCCACAGTTTCAGGCATTTGCGTCATCGGAACTGTTTTTGCACGTGCAATACCAACGACTGCACCCAACACCATTGCACCCACAATCATCCAAATCACGGGATGATCTGCGACAAAGAATGTGGTGATTACAGCAATCGCCATTGCGATCATGCCGTAACGGTTACCCTGAATCGCAGTTTTTGGACCAGACAAACCGCGCAACGTTAAGATAAAAAGAACGGCACCAATCAGGTAGAACCAATCCGCATATTCTTTAATGAATTCCATGGATTAACCCTCTTTTTTCTTTTGCTTAGGTTTGAACATTTCAAGCATACGTGCAGTCACCGCAAAGCCACCAAAAATGTTGATACTTGCAAGGAAAACGGCAATCGCACCTAAAATACTCACCACGTTAATGCTTTGGAACTGTACGCTTGCATCCACAATACCTGGGATACCAACGGTTTGAATCATCGCACCAACGATAATGATCGATGACAAAGCATTGGTTACAGCCATTAATGGTGTATGTAGTGCAGGTGTTACCCCCCAAACCACGTAGTAACCAACAAAGATTGCCAAGACAAAAATAGTAATCGTTTCAACCATGATGATTCTCCTTAACCACGTTTCAGCAGCACTTGGCCGCCATGAGTGACAAGTAGTGCTTTTTGAATTTCTTCTTCAGGGTTAATTGCGAAGTTCTTTTCGCTATCAAACAGGGTTTCAATGAAATTCAAAACGTTACGTGCGTATAGTGCCGACGCTTCAGTCGAAACTGTTGAAGGAATATTTGGAATACCGAGAATTTTCACGCCATTTGCAGTCACAACATTTTCGCCGCAGACAGAACCTTCAACGTTCCCGCCAGTTTCAACCGCCATATCTAGAATGATTGAGCCCGGTTTCATTTTGGCAATAGTTTCTGCTTTGATTAAACGTGGTGCGTCACGACCCGGCAATAATGCAGTCGTAATCACGATGTCAGCATTCGATACGGCTTTATCAACAATAATCGCTTGATCACGAATGTAGTCTTCACCCGGCATCCAGCCATAACCATTTTTCGCAGCATCGGCTGCTTTTTGTTGCTCTTCTGGTGACATTGGTACGTCTAACCATTTACCACCCAAAGATTCAACTTGGTCACGTGCTGTAGGACGTAAATCAGTTGCTTCAACTACGGCACCTAAACGTTTCGCTGTTGCAATGGCTTGTAAGCCTGCAACACCTACGCCCATGATCACAACACGTGCAGGTTTTACTGTACCTGCTGCTGTCATCAACATTGGGAACATACGTTGATATTCTGCCGCAGCCAAAAGCACAGATTTATAACCTGAAAGGTTGGCTTGAGATGAAAGTACGTCCATGTTTTGCGCACGAGATAAGGTCCGTGGCAAAAGTTCCAATGCAAATGCAGACACGTTTTGTGACGCAAATTGGTCAAGTTCGGTGTTGCGGTAAGGGTCAAACATCCCCACAACGGTGGTACCCGCTGTGAGTTTTTGAATTTCGTCACCTTTAGGCGCACGAACTTTCAAAATCATTTGACTACCGGTATAGGCATCATCCGTAATTTTGGCACCAACTTGTTCATAGGCACTATCGATGTAAGCAGCGTTTACCCCTGCTCCACGTTCAATAACGACGCTATGACCAGCGCTGATCAACTTCTTTACTGTTTCAGGCGTCGCAGCGACGCGATTTTCACCGACAACAGTTTCGGCTGGAATTCCGATCTGCATGAGCGTTCCTCAAGCTAATTTTTCTTAAGTAAACATCGCAATCCGCGATGTCTCCCCTCAGGATGTGTTTTTGTACAATTTTTGGATTCTAATTGAACTTTTTTAAAATACTACCCAATATTTATTTAATAAATACCCATATTTTGAACTCATGATTCATGAAAAGAATAGTGCGATATTTCATTTATTCAGTTTTATTTGTCGATTTATTACTCATTTTTATCCTATTTATAACTTTTTAATATTACTTAAGACCAAAAACATAAATAATTTCGCTGGTTTTAGTGCAGATTGTTTCAGTGCGTTGATCATTGTGACATTTTCATTCGACAACTAATGACCTGAACGTGTCGTGAAAAATCGACTTAAGTCAGGTAAAGCCACTCTTTCATGCAGACTGCATCAGCTCGTTGACTCATTTGACAGTTTTGACGTGCTGACCTGCATTGAAAACTGAATTTTTTCTGCCACAGTCTCGTCAAATCGGTCAGCTTGAATATCCGATGGATTTTTGCGCACATTTCGGGTTTATTGAGATCTTGCTCTCCCCACCTGATGCTTCGCCTTAACTTAGAATTGCCTTTTTTAGCTAAAAAAATAATTTTTTGAATATTTAGCATCATGATATCGCTACTGACTTTCTATCCCAAAAAAACACTATTGCACCATTTATGTGCAATTTTCACCTTAAATGTTTCAGCCTGATATATTTGACCTGCCGAGTCATGTTGAGATTAAAAAATTCAAAACCAAATTGGTCATTTCTTCCGCTGTTTTTCATGTTTGATCTAGCAATCCCTTATGCATAAAGGAATAAGTCCTATTCTTTTTTTGCATTTTTACTCACACGATGCATTTTTTATAATCAAAATGACAGTTCAAATTTATCGAAACAATGCTGTCGAATTCGTTCAGTCGTCATGAGGCACACCTTAACTTATGTCAAGAAACCTTAGTCCGCACTTCATCGGTGCAATTTTTGCGTTGATTGCTGCCTTCTTGTTTAGTACCAAAGCGATTTTTATTAAGCAAGCCTATGCACTTTCTCCTCTTGTCGATGCCACTGTCCTCATGGCTTTACGCATGATGAGTGCATTGCCGTTTTTCTTGGTCATTGCATGGCTGAGTCGACGTTCCTATCAAACGATTCAACGAAAAGATTGGGTGCTCTTGCTCATTTCAGGATTAATCGGCTATTACTTTTCGAGTTGGCTCGACTTCCGTGGCTTGATGTATATCAGTGCTTCGCTTGAACGAATTATACTTTTCCTGTATCCCACATTAACCGTACTGGCTTCCGCTGTTTTATTCAAAAAGCCACTGAGTTTTAAAACCATCCTTGCCCTGATTTTAAGTTATGGCGGGACATTGTTAGTGATGCTACAAGAACAAAATGCCACACCACATGATCAGTACTTTTGGCTCGGATGTAGTTTGGTTTTTGCCAGCGCCGTGCTATTTGCAATTTACTTATTGCTCACGCCTGGCCTCATGCAAAAGTTTGGTTCTTTACACTTTACCGGTCTAGCCCTGAGCATTGCCTGCGTTGGGACGATTATTCATTTTCTATTTGCAACATCGCAGCCCATTGCTTTGCTTCAACAACTCCCGAGTCATGTCTGGCTGTATGGTTTAGCGCTCGGACTATTGGTTACCGTACTTCCAACCATTTTGATGATGCAAAGTATCGTCCGACTTGGGGCTGCACAATCGGCTATGATTGCCTCTATCGGGCCCATTTTAACGATTTTACTGGCTGTCGCGTTGTTGAATGAACATTTAAACCTATGGCAATGGGTCGGTTGCGGTCTGAATATGCTGGGTGTCTTGATGATCAGTCTCAGTAAGAAATCCTAAACCCCTACTTGGATACTATTCACAGAGAAACACTTTAAGACCTGTTTGATTTTCCTTATAGTGACCACAACAGCGTGGCAGCAAATTCTTTGCATACGCTTCCGCCCAAAATCTGGAAAATTTATGAAAGCCTCGATCGACATTAGCCATGATAAAACTTTGTTGTGGCTTATGGCTGCTGCATGTGGTTTATGTGCGGGTGCCAATTATTATTGCCAACCTTTAGTCGCTTCTATCCAACAAAGCTTTCAAATTCCACAATCAGAGGTGGCGCTAACCGTCACCTTTGCGCAAATTTCTTATGCTTTGGGTCTACTGTTTATTGTGCCGATTGGCGATATTGTGAATAAAGCCAAATTTATTCCTCTGCTCATGCTTGGTGCAACTGTCGGTTTAGCCCTCTGTGCTTTTTCAACCAATCTATACATGCTTTGGGCCGGAACCATTATCACCGGGCTATTTTCCGTAGCTGCTCAGGTTCTTATCCCTTTGGTCACTGTTGCGATACGACCCGAAAAAATTGGTGCTGTTGTTGGCTTTTTAATGAGTGGGTTATTGGTCGGCATTCTGTTATCGACCAGTCTCTCTGGCTTATTGTCCTATCTGTTTCATTGGAAATCGATTTACATCCTCAGTGCGCTCTTGATGTTGGTATTAGCCGTCTTACTCAAAAAACGTTTGCCCGTGGTCAGCATCACACGGATGCCCTACAGCCAAGTTTTCCAGTCCATGGGTGCATTACTCAAACATGAGCCACGGTTAATTTTCCGATCTCTGATTGGGGGCTGTGTCTTTGCTGCGATGAGTATGCTGTTTTCCACCATTGCCATGTTACTGACTGAGCCACCTTTTCATTTGGCAGATGTTTGGGTCGGTGTCGTGACTTTAGTTGGTGTGTTTGGTGCCCTATCAACACAGTGGATCGGGCGTTGGGCGGATTTGGGTTTCAATAGAAAATTAACTTGGCTCGGTTGCAGCATCTTAGCCCTCAGTTGGGGACTGCTGTATATGGGTGGATCGTCTCTTGCCTTTTATATTTTGGGCTATGGTCTAATCAACCTCGGTTTGGCAATGGTGCATAGCTGTAATCAAAATATTATTTTCCAACTCAACCCGATTGCACGCTCTCGAATCAATTCAATTTACATGACTTTTTATTTTGTCGGTGGTGCATGTGGCTCAGCTTTGGGCGTATTTGCATGGCATCATGGCGGCTGGACCACCACCTGCATGACAGGGATTGCCTTAGTGATTACTGCTGGATTTTTTGTATTGATCGATCAACTCTATACTGCACGGCAACTAAAATATCCACAATGAACTGTATGGATCATTACTCTAAAGCCACATTACTGTGGCTTTATGTTTTTGAAATTAACTGACTTGCACCACAGGATAAAAGGGTTTGCCTAAATCCAAGGTTTCTGCATTTTCCAAAAGAATCACCATAAATACTGGTAAGAGTGCCGACAGTATTGTGCAGCCATCTTGAAGTTGTTTGCGATTGACCGAACTTTTATAGGTCGCGCCGCCATGAACCATTTGATTGCGTAGCGTATACATGCGATTGAACAGCACCATTAAAATATCAACGGAATCTTTTTCTTTAAGCGCGCGTAGTACTTTTTGTTTTTCATGCGCCAAGCCCTCTTTGCATGCGTCATGGCTAATTTTTTGATTTTGATAATCCCAAAAACCTTGATAAACATAGGGATTATCTAAAAATAACCGTATCGGCTGGCTAAAACGCTCCCATAAAATATTATAGATTTTATGCTCTGCATCCTTTTGGCAAATCACATATAAAAACTGTCTTAAGCTTTGCTTGTCCTGCGCAATCTGTAAGTCTTGCGCATATATTGCGTTGAAGGACACCCACAAACTGATAAATTGCAAATCGAGGTCATCTTGAAGATCAATCGACTTTTTCAGCCAACTTAAACCTCGATGAATGCGTAAATTAAATTGGTCGGTATGTTCCGACTTTTTACTTTTGAATATTTCTTCAAGTAGCATCATGCCTGCTAAATTCCAATGGATAATTCGTTTATTTTTCTACCATTTGAACTTAGCGCAATTGTTTACCGGCATGCAATCAAAATATCTCTGTATTCAACTATTTGGTTTCATCTTGTGTAAGATAGGTATAACGTTCTAACAGATCATTTTCATCAAAAATCAATTCATAGGACATTTTCTTTCCATTAAAAACGGATTCGGCAGGTGTTCCTAAAAGTTCCCATAACCCCACGGTCGCCACATCTGCAGCACCATGCCAAAATGCACGTCCGACTTTACTGGCAGTCGAATAACCTTGGGTAAAAGTATAAATTTCATGTCGTTTGCCATTTTTATATTCAGAGGTGATTGGTGCACCAAATTCAGCAATCACCAAGTTACGAGATAGCCCTTGTTGAATCATTTCGGTATTTTTCTTGTTTGGCTGCTTGCTTGCCATGACAACTGAACAGCCTGTTGTGCCTGACAATGTAAAAACTAAAGCTATTCCTAAGCAGGTCTTTTTCATCATGTGGTATTCCCCAAATTCTTCACATTTCTATTTTTAATTTTTGATTTTCATCTGCTGTTGATCTTAATTGTTTCTTTCATCTTTTTCATTTTTTTATACGACTATTCGTCTGATTTTTAGAATGATTAGCGCCTGAAAGATTCACATTTATAAAGTTTCAGACTGAATAATGCTTTAAGTGAATCAATGTTCTGTTGGTGGCGATGTCAGTGGAACGAACCAGTTTTTCCAAGAACTACTGTGCCGAGTTTCAATTGCAACGGTAGGGATGAGCTCTTGCTTCAGCATTTTTTCTTGACCGACGGCTTTCGCCAACCGCGCTTTGACCGAGTGTATACACTCACGGTCTTCAAACTCACAGCGGTCAAGGTTGGAGCCACCACAGGGTCCATTGGCTAATCCTTTGGGACAGGTTTCAGGACAAATATATAAGGTTTCGCCTAAACGACATTGTCCACAACTTTCACAGCCCACAATGCCATGTTTACTAATAAATTCTGTTTTCAGCAAGGCCGCATCGGCTTTCGGTTTTTGCCATAATTTTGCCGAAAAAATATAAGATCCAGCCCCTTTGGCCAGTTTTGAACTAAAAAATAACTCATGCATGACATGCATACTTTTATATTTCAAAACCTGTTCAACTGGAGCCTTATGGTTATTTGCGCCCGTCGGTTGGAAGTTCACCTCAACACTAGAGCGCCAAAGCATTTTCCATTTTGCTAAACATTGTTCAAACGTTAATGTGGCAAATTGCAAAATTGCTTTTTGCAACTTCTCTTGTTCTTCCGCTTTATGACAGGCCGATAAATGAACCCCTGCATAGCCCAAATGCTGACACATTAATATTTGTAAAGCGCAGCGGGCATAGACATTTTGTTCAGCTTGTATGGCGTCAGTTTGCTGTTCTTGTTGCAAAAAATTTAATACATCTGCTGAAAGCACGATGCCTGCGACTTTTTGCTTGGCCATAAAGCGGGCACGGGTAAAGGTCAGCGGCATGACACAAGCCAATACAGGTACATGTGGATAGTATTGCTGCATATAGTGTTGGTAACTGCTCAACACATCCATGTCAAAGCCCAACTGTGTAATCACATAGTCTGCGCCAGCTTGAATTTTTTTATCCAGTTTAAAAAACTGCGCATCCTTTTCTGCTTCTGCATATTTAAAAGGATTAAATGCTACCCCTAAATAAAACCCGCCAAAGTCTTTGGCTGCCATGACTTGATTGACCGACTCTAAATAACGGCTCCGTAGAGTCGGATCATTTGCCCCATCCTGATGCTGCTTGAGTTTATCACCACTGAGCAAAAGTAAATTCTCTACCCCGTGCTGCTGAGCATCTTTCAGAAAAGTTTGAAAATCTGAGATATCTCGACCTTTCCCCGAATAATGCAGAATTTTTTCAATGCTTTGAGGGTAGTCTTGCATTGCTTCTAAAGGAGCAATATCCGTGTCACTTTGTACTCGGTCAGTCAATGTCATGCACACAGGAAAGCCTGCAAATGTCGTTGGGACCAGATGCGTTTTTTGCGTCGTTAGATATTCAAACGAGATACAAAACTGGCGTTGCAATAGATATTGGGAAAATAAAGACATAAAGGCAGGCAGTTAAATCTGCTGAGAAACCATACAATAAAGTTTATAAAATTATAGATTAATCACATAAAAATTTAAATTACTTAAGCCACACTTCCGACTTTTTCTAGCCTGACCTTGAATATGTCACGCTAGCAAGACCATGCCCCAAACCACAATTTATGCTAATATTGCGCGCGTCTTGAAATGCGGTTTTTTTCATCGTATTTCAGACAGCTTTTGGTATTTCTTCACCATTTTCCATTTCGTTCTTCCATCTTGTTCTTTTAAGGCGTGTTTTTTTAATGACTGATCTCCAACCCATTGAAAATAAACTTCAACCACGAATCAGTGTTGCGCCAATGATGGATTGGACGACTCGTGACTATCGTTTCTTTGCACGTTTGTTTAACCCTAATGTGATTCTCTACACCGAGATGGTCACCACAGGTGCGATTTTATTTGGTGGTGCGAATCGTCATTTGGACTATAACAACGAAGAACACCCGATTGTGTTACAGCTTGGCGGTTCAAATCCTAAAGATTTAGCAACCTGTACCAAGATGGCACAGGACTGGGGCTATGATGAAGTGAACCTCAATGTCGGCTGTCCGAGTGACCGCGTTCAGAACAATAAAATTGGCGCATGCTTGATGGCAGAGCCTGATTTGGTGGCAGAATGTATTACTGAAATGCGAAATGCTGTTGATATTCCAGTGACCGTGAAACACCGCATCGGGATTGATGACATGCAGTCTTATGAAGAAATGCTACATTTTGTCGATACCGTGGCAAAGACTGGCTGTAACAATTTTATCGTGCATGCGCGTATTGCCCTGCTGCAAGGTTTGTCGCCAAAAGAAAACCGTGATGTACCACCTTTACGTTATGAAGATGTTTATCGTCTGAAACAAGAACGTCCAAATTTATTGATCGAAATTAATGGTGGGGTGAAAACCTTTGCTGAGACACAGCAACATTTACAACATGTTGATGGCGTGATGATTGGCCGTGAGGCTTATCACAACCCATACTTATTGGCTGAGATCGGTCAGCTTTGGGATCTCGAATTACCTAACCGTTTCGATATTATCGAGCAGATGCTGCCATATATTGCTAAACGCATGGAAGAAGGTGCGCCACTTTCTATCATTACCCGTCATATTTTAGGTTTATTCCAAAACCTACCGGGTGCTCGAAAATGGCGTCAGGCTTTAAGTGGTGGCAATGCCAAAACCTTTGCCGATGTGGAAAATGCCATCCAAAATATTAAGGATGCAATGCAACGCACAGAAGACTATTTACGTGATCATCCTAAAGTCGTTTTAGAAGATTAATCTTCTAAAAGTAAAAGCCCACTATTTTGCGGGCTTTTTTATTTTCATGCCTCACAAAGTACGTGTTTAGCAACATCGTCACAACTCAGCTAAATCATCTAAACAGTCACATCATTGCTCAATGACTATTGACCGTAATGTTCCCTTTGGGAAAAGGTTCATCATCATAGCCAGTCCATTGATAATCGGATGGATCTTCTTCCTCACGCAAACCCACGTAACTCTCAGGCGTCGATTTAACAGGTTCAATTTCCTCGGTTGGTTGTTCCAATTCTTCAACCAAATGATTCAACTCTTGATCTAACTGCGCCTGATATTTTGCAATTTCAGCTTCGTCAATGAAGGCAAATTGTTCTTCATCTATTTTCCATGCATAGCCTTGCAAATCTTTGTAAATCTCAACCAAAACAGTGTAAGGCTGACCATCGTATTGCAACGTCGCCTGAGCCTTAAAGCTTAATCCCTTACGCTCTAATACTTTTATATTTTGAATCCGTAAATGGTACTGCCGATAATTTGGATTCTGATCAAACTCGTGCTGCATCTGCTGCTCAATCTGCCGAGATAATTCATCTGTCGAGACAAAATAGCTACAACCAGTCAAACTCAACAGTAAAAAAATGGTGAGCCATCGAAACATATTGCATCCCCCATGATGCATTTATTCTTGATGAAAAAGTCAGACCGATCACAGATTCCGATCCAAACATTCCTCATTGTTTGCTTCATAATAGCCAATAAAACACACAGTACAAGCCAAATTATCAAGATTTCTCAATTTTATATTTAATTTTGATATCAATCACTTAAATTGCATTTTTACTGTTTTAAAACACTGACAGCCTTGGTCTTTTGCTGACATATTTTTGTTGAAAATGACCATTTTGGTAGTGGTTTCCTAGCCTTCAAATTTTCAATATGAAATCGATCCTATTGTGATTTATTCAATATAAATCCTGAAATAAAACATCTTAAATGCGCCATAAAAAATCCCCGAACAGTGCGGGGATTTTGAGGAATCAACTGAAATTATTCATCGTCCGTTTCAGGCTCATGATGTAGCGCATCATGTATGGCTTCCACCAATTGCTGTGCAATTTCTTGTTTTGACGCTTTCTCTAAATCACGCTTGTCCATTTGATATTGATCTGCGAAGAACACGGTCATGGCGTTTTCATCAGAAGCAAAACCAATATCTTTACGTGAGACATCATTGCACGCGATCATATCGAGTTTTTTCGCCACAAGTTTGCCTGCGGCATACTCCTCGACATTGCGTGTCTCGGCAGCAAATCCAACCATAAATGGACGTTTTGACTGCTGCGCAATCGTTGCAACGATATCTGGATTTTTAATTAATGCCACATTGAGTTCATCACCAGCTTTTTTGATTTTATGCTCTGCAACTTCTGCCACGCGATAATCCGCAACGGCTGCTGTTGCAATAAAAATATCACAGCCTTCATCTAACATTTGCAAACTGGTGTCTAACATTTTAATTGCAGACTGCACATTAATCCGTCGTACACCATTTGGTGTATCTAAACTTACGGGTCCTGCGATCAGCGTTACTTTAGCCCCAGCTGCATAACAAGCCGCTGCCAGAGCAAACCCCATTTTACCTGTGCTGTGGTTGGAAATATAACGAACAGGATCTATCGACTCACGTGTTGGACCGGCTGTAATCGCCACATGTTTGCCTGCAAGCATGCCAAATTTTTCAGCAATAGCTCGCTGTGCTTGATGAAAATAGGCCGTCACTTGATCTGCTAGATCTTCAGGCTCAGGCATGCGTCCTAAGCCCACATCACCACAGGCTTGAGAACCGGCATCGGGCATGATCACATGTACGCCATCTTCAACCAGTGTATTTAAATTACGCTGTGTCGCTTTGGCTGCCCACATTTGCTGATTCATCGCAGGGGCAACCCAAACGGGTGCTTTTGTTGCAAGATAAAGTGTAGAAAGAAGGTCATCTGCTAAACCCGCCGCAAATTTTGCCAGCGTGTCGCAACTTGCAGGAGCAACCAATACCAAATCAGCCCAACGTGCCAATTCAATATGCCCCATGCCCGCTTCCGCTTCGGGATTGAGTAATTCGGTATGCACAGGGTTGCCTGAAAGCGCCTGAAACGTTAGCGGGGTCACAAAGGCTTGCGCACCTTGAGTCATCACCACGCGCACATCAAATCCGGCATCTTTTAACCGACGGACAAGAATGGCACTTTTATAGGCTGCGATACCACCAGTGACACCTAAAAGAATATTTTTTGTGGGCATTACACTTAAATCAAAGCTCACGAACAGGCTACCTATCTGTTGCAGTGGCGCTCACAATAGCATTAAATATGCACTGACCCAACAATCTGCTGTGAAAAAGCCGATTGACTGATAATAAAAAAGTCTAAGAATAATGAATAATTCAATTAAAAATTGGCCTGAACAAGAGCGCCCACGTGAGCGCCTGATTCAACAAGGCGCACAAAGTTTATCCGATGCTGAGCTACTGGCTATTTTCCTACGCTCTGGTTCCCAGCAGCACTCTGCTGTCGAACTTGCACGAGTCCTGATTCAACATTTTGGTCAGTTGCAAGCGCTAATGGATGCGTCACTTGAGGATTTACGCCAGTTTCATGGCATCGGAAATAGTAAATATGCGCAGCTCATGGCGGTAAAAGAACTCGGTAAACGCTATGTGAGTCAACATTTTCAAAATGAAGCCTTGCACTTGCAACATTCTGAACAATTGCAAAACTTTCTTCGCTTTGAATTTTTAGCGGAACGTCAAGAAGTCTTTGGCGTGCTTTGTCTAGATGCGCATTTAAGAAAAATAAACTTTAAAAAACTTTTTTATGGCAGCCTCAATACCTGTGAAATTTCCATCAATCAACTGCTGCGTTATGCCATTTCTGAACACGCCAGCAGTATCGTCATTGCACATAATCATCCTTTCGGTCGTGCAGAACCCTCTGCTGCCGATCTGGAATTGACTCGACTCATTCAGCAGGCTTGTCAGCTGGTGGAAATTCGACTGATCGATCATTGCATTATCTCCACAGAAGGGAGTTTTTCCTTTGCTGAACATGGCTTGCTCCAAGCACACTCATCTGCATCAAACAGTTATTGACAAGTGCTTGAGCAAACCCGAAGATCATCATAATTTTTTAAAACTAGAAATTATCATTCGAACATGATCGTCCGTGACCAACCGAGTATTTTTAAACTGCTATTTTCTTGGCGAGGAACGATTTTACCTAAGGTTTTACCACCGCTCGGGATCGTTATGTTGCTGTCTGCCATTGTGGGCGGCTTATCCTATGTCGATATCTTCCATTTTACCGAATTTCCTTTGGTCGGCTTTACCCTAATTGGTGTCGTGCTATCGATTTTTTTAGGCTTTAAAAACTCAGCCTGCTATGACCGTTGGTGGGAAGCTCGGCGTTTATGGGGCATTTTGATTGCCAATGCACGCCATTTTGACCGTGACTGCCGTTTACTCAGTCAAGGCCGTCGTGAACGTGTGATCCAACATGTGATTGTGTTTGCCAATGTTTTGCGTGACCGACTCCGCCATCAAACCGCCAACCCCACTGAACTAGTTGAAACCAGCGGCATGAGCGCGAATGCCATCACTCAGTTATACCAACAAGCCAATGCACCGCAGTACACGTTGAGTTTGATTCAATGGGAGCTAATGCAGGCGCTTAAAGATGGTGAAATTTCAGATATTATTTATACCCAGATGAATCAGCATGTGATGGAACTCAGCACCGTACAAACAGGCTGTGACCGGATTGCCACCACGCCATTACCGTTTGCTTATTCGGTCTTGCTGAATCGAACCGTTTATTTTTTCTGTTTTGTCTTACCCTTTAGCTTGGGTTCTACTTTAGGCCTTGCGACCCCCCTTTTGGTCGGGATTTTGGCCTATACCTTTTTAGGCTTAGATGCGCTGAGTTCAGAGATTGAAGAGCCCTTTGGTACACAAAGCAATGACCTTCCTTTGGACTCAATGGTTCGAACTATTGAAATTGAGCTACTTGGAACTTTAGGAAAACCCACCCCACCACCGATTCAAGCTAAAGATCATAATTTATTATAATTGGTATGCGTTTCGCCTGAATGCACGGATCGCATTCAGATCCATGATCCATACAACACCCATAATAAGGAAAAATCATGAAAATAAAAAAACGGATTTTCACTTATAAGCCACAACCGATTCTGCATCCTTGCAAAGCGCTTGCTGTGATTTTCATGTTCGTTGTGTTGCTGTTTAGCATCGCATTACTCCTAGCATGGCAAGGCATATTATTCACATCATGGCAAAGCAATTGGCAATTCTTATTCCTGATGAGTGCTCTATTGGTCATCAGTATATTTCGTGACAAATCGCAAAGAATCAAATTTCCATTTTGGATTCAACAGCATTTGATTGATCCCAAATTGGCTTTGGATTTAAAAGAACACGCCTTACGCAGTTCAGATGCTGTGATTGTGGATTATCGAGAGGTGCGTGAACATTGGTGGCAAGGCAAACAGCAACAATTGCTCTTAAAGCTCAATGAACTTGAAGAGGCGAAATGGTTTAGCGTCGATCTCCATCAAGTCTTTGCGAGTACTTTGTTTTTAAACATTCATGTGCAATTGAATTCTGCCCTCATTGGGCAACAGATTTGGGTGCATTATTTGGCACGTACGCGCACCATCGTGCAGTTATATGCGCATGATCAGCTTGATGATTTTCATCAAATGAAAAACTACTTTGCCATGCCCTATACGGGGAATATCTATTTTGAGCAGATTCCAACACGGCTTACGTTGGATTTACCTTATTTATCGGAAATTCATGCCGTTCGTGAAGAAGATCAACCCGGTTATCTCCTCAAACTGAAAACCAGTTATGGGCAGAGCTATCGTATCAGTTCACAGGCACGGCATTTTGATAAACTCGAATTGGCACTCTCAAGCGCCATTGATTTTATTCCTTATCGCAATTTTAAACATCAACCTACCATGCAATCTGCCTTGCTGACCAAGAGGCATCCTCAACGCGTGACACGTCTACTGTTGTGCATAATCGCCATCAGTGTTTTTATCATCGCGTTTTTGTTCAAGGCATGGTTCTGGGCATGCGTTGCCGTGGGCTGCCTCTATCTGCTTTACCGTAACATTCAGCATTATCGAACTTCACCGTTTATCGAAGATCCTGATGTCAATGTGACTTAAAACTGTCCCAGATTCCAACTTGCCCCTCTTTCACTCGAGGGATGTTGCCGAGTTTAATCCACGGCATATTGTCACCATGAAAATCACTCCCAACAGAAACTTTCAAGTTAAAGGCAGCAATCATGCGATCTACCATTTGACGAGTCGATAATGGCTCAATTGCCGGTGGTAATTCCACTGCATCACCGCCCGCTTCAGCAAAGATTTCAATCAAATAACGAATATTGGTCGCAGATAAATCATAACGCGTTGGATGCGCCAACACTGCAAAGCCACCACTGGCATGAATCACCTCAATGGTCTCAACAAGACTTGGACCTTCAAATTTTACAAAAGCTTTTTTGCCTTCTTTAATATATTTATCAAAAGCTTGTTGTGGACGTGAAACTACCCCCTTTTCCACCAAAGTTTTGGCAATATGAGTACGTGTTACCCGATCTGGTATATGGTCAACCTTGGCAATCACATCGCTATAAATATCTTGACCAATTAACGGTATCAGTAAGTCACAAATCTGCCGAGCACGTTCCGCTCGAATACGCTTTTGATCCATCAATAAGGCTTGTAAGGGCGCAGGATTTTGCATATTTAAAGCGACAATATGTACACCATAACTTTTTTTGGTCGCAGGTCTCGACCACTGACTGGAAATCTCCACGCCAGAGATTAATTGCAAGTTTAATTCATGCGCAACCTGCTCTGCAGCCAACAATCCGTCCATCGTATCGTGATCAGTCAAAGCCAGCGTATGAATTCCAATAGCACTTGCGGCCTGCACCAAAGCCTCTGGTGACAAAGTACCATCAGAAATATTACTGTGTGTATGTAAATCTACGCCTTGCATCTCTATACTATGTCATTTATTTGATCAGATTTAGATACTCTAACATGAAAGCACTTTTAGACTTTGTGCCACTCATTATTTTCTTTTATTTATATAAAACTGTAGATCCAAAAGATACGCAGCACCCATTATTACAATTGATTGGTTCTGCTGGGGGTGTCGATAACAATAACATTCTTGTGGCAACATCAGGCCTCATCATTTCCATGCTTGTGGTTTATGGTGCATTGTTTGTCATGCAAAAATTCCGTCTAGATAAACAACAATGGATTGTGTTGTTCATGACCGTGATTTTTGGTGGTATTACCCTGATGCTAAGCGATGATTTTTATATTCGTTTAAAAGCCGTTTTACTGAACTTAGTTTTTGCTGGGGCGTTTTTACTTTCTCCACTATTTAGTAAAGATAAGAAACCACTCATCGAACGTTTATTTGGTCCAGTCTTAAATTTAACCGCTGTCGGTTGGAAACGATTGAACTATGCATGGGCTGCAATGTTCGTGGTAATGTCATGTTTACACACCTTTTTCGCTTATTTGTTTGCAGACGGAAAATATTGGGGTGAATTCACTGCTTTTGGTGACATGATCGTGATGTTTTCCTTTATCATTATTCAGTTTATTGTATTACGTAAATACTTTAAGACCTCAGAATAATCCATTCGGTCAAAAATCAGGAAAAGTCATGCCATTATTCGTCGTAAGCTGTACAGATAATGAAGGTACAGTGGAAAAGCGCCTTGCGGTTCGTCCTCAACATCTTGAACGTCTACAAAAACTTGATGATGAAGGTCGTCTGATTGTTGCAGGTGCGATGCCTAAAGATCCGGCAAACCCGCAAGCTGGTTTTTATGGCAGTACGATCATTGTCGATTTTGATAGTCGTGAAGCCCTAGACCAATGGTTGGCAGATGAACCTTTCCTCAAAGAAGGGGTTTATGGCCAAATTGATGTCAAACCATTTAACAAAGCATTTCCTAAAGGATAAGGTTCATGCGCGTCGTTGTTTCTAGTTTACTGGGCTTATCTTTAATTTGTTCAACTGCATGGGCTGAAGAACCGGCTCCTGCACCTGCTGTAGCCCCTGCTGCTCAAGCAACGACTGCAACACCTCCTCCCAATCCTGTGCCGCATACCATTCCTGCCAATAAACCGGGCATCATTAAAGTGGCGGCAACCGTCAATCCCAATGGTCAACCTCAAGATGCAAATCCATTGACCATTGAGCAATTGGCAAAAAATAAAGCGCTGCAAGATGCCAAAGTCAAAGCGATGGTCAAAGACCAATCAGTACGCTTACAACAGTTAGAAAAAGCTAACCTTGAAGCCTTGGCGCAAAACCAAGAATTACAACTTAAAAATGATAGCTTGGGCGTACAAGTACAAGTGCTGCAAAGTGAACGTAGCGCGCAGATGTTTTTATACGGCGGGACCACACTTGGTGTTGGCGTGATTTTAGGTTTCTTGTTGGCCAGTTACGTCTATACCAAACGTCGTCGTCAATGGTAATTCATTTTTCTACTTCAATTTAAAGGTTGCTTGAGTTTTGTCAGGTGCAATTCAGACTGCCGATCTCGATTGGCAAATGATCGATGGCATTGATATTCCAGTGTCTAAACAGTTTGGTGATGTGTATTTTTCGAAGGACAATGGCCTACTCGAAACACGTCATGTGTTTTTAAAAGGGAATGACCTCGACACTCGCCTTGCGGCACTGACTGATTTTGAATATTTCAGTGTCGGCGAAACAGGTTTTGGTACAGGCTTAAATATTTTGGCCTTGTGGCAATTATGGCAACAGGTTCGTCCAGATAATCACAGTCATCTGCATGCCATTTCTGTAGAAAAATTCCCTTTATCTAAAGCAGACCTCATTCGTGCATTAAATGCATGGCCTGAATTACAACCTTTGGCACAGCAACTGATTGCGCAATATCCTGAACCCATTGCGGGATGTCATCGACTCAATTTTCCAGAAGAACGTTTTTCAATTGATCTTTGGTTAGGCGATGCACACGACGTTTTTCCCGTCATGGCAAAAACTGCTACGGTCAATGCATGGTTCTTGGACGGTTTTGCACCCGCCTGTAATCCTGACATGTGGGAAGAAAACGTACTCAAAAATATCGTGCGTCTATCAGACATTGGGACGACCTTCTCCTCATTTAGTGTGGCAGGTGTACTCAAACGCGGCTTACGTGAGCATGGTATTACCATTACACGACCACGTGGCTTTGCGCATAAGCGTGAAATGCTCAAAGCTTTTTGGCTCGCACCTGAAAAGTTAGATGATCAATCCGTAGTTGCTGACATACCCACCTTAGACGAAAAAAAAAATTCTGAAATCACTGTAGGTCATAAGCCCCGTCAAATCGCGATTATTGGCGCTGGCATCGCCGGTTTAAGCTGTGCTTGGGCATTTGCTCAACGCGGGCATCAAGTGCGTATTTACGAGAAATCAGCACCACTCAGCGGTGGATCGGGTAATCCTCTTGCCCTACTCAACCCTAAACTCTGTCCAATTGAACAAAGTGCTGAACATTTGATGACCTTGAGCTGGTTATATGCACTCAAGCATTATCAAAACTTCAAGGCATTTCGTCCCTTACAGATTCACCAATCTATTTTAAAAAATAAAGCAGAGCACCTTGATTTAGCTCAAGCTTATCCTTCAGAGGTGTTAGCGGCTGAAGAAGGCACGCTAAATCAATTAGCCTCAACATATCCAACCTTGCTCCTCAAACAAGCAGGCGCAGTCAGTCCACATCAGCTTCGTGACCAAATCTTGGCACATCCACACATTGAATTGTTACAAGCAGATATTCAACGCATTGAGCAACAACAAAATGGCGTTGCGCTATTTACACAGGATCAGCAGCTTCCATCTGCCGAGCATGTCATTCTCTGTGCGGCACGTGACAGTATGCAGCTACAAACAGATTATCCAGAGCTGCGTGCCATTCGTGGACAAGTCAGTTGGTTGAACAACCCCGCTCAACAAATGGATATGCATACCGCCTATAGTTATGGGGGCTACTGTATGCAACTGGATGCCGAACAGATGATTATGGGCGCGTCATTTTATCCCGGCCGTGATGACACCGCCGTTCTCACAGAAGATCATGTGCATAACTATGAACTTATCCACAATGTGTTCCCCGACTTTGCCAAAACCCTAGCACCGATTGAGCAATGGCAAGGACGTGCCGCAATTCGCGCACAGACAAAAGACTTTTTCCCGGTAATTGGTGCAGTCCATGAAGATCAGCAAATTTATAGCTGTAGTGGACTCGGTTCTAAAGGTTTCCTGTATGCCCCGCTCTGTAGTGAAATCATTGCCGCGTTGGTCTTAAAAGAAGCCTGCCCTATTCCAACACAGCTACTCGATAAAATTCATGCAGCACGTTTTATACGACGCGCCAAAGCCAAACAAAAAACTAAGAAGCCTTATTTTCAGGGTCAGATGCTGTCATCTCCACCTCAAAAAAATAACCTGCAATAAAAAAGCGCCTTTCGGCGCTTTTTTTGATTCGATCTCATTTCCCTTGTTCCAAAGGAAGACCGGCATCACGAGCAGCACGCGTGCCGCCCATTAAGATTACATATTCACGTGAGCTGTCAAAACCCTCTAGTAACTCTGCTGCACGTGGAGCTTTACTTCCGCCACCACATAAAATGTAAATGGGTTGATCCGTTGACACCTGAGTCAGTGCATCTGATGACAATGCGTTGATCGGTCGGTTAACCGCACCTTTCACATGTGCTTCAGCATAAGCACTTGCATCGCGAACATCCCAGATAATCGAGTCTTCTGGGAACTCAAATGTTGTAATTTCTTGTTTACGGATCATTGCGCACTCCTTTTGATGTAAACAACACTTGGCAAATGAAGAAAACATCCCTAGCATCTCAGATATTCTTTCCCTTTGTAAAGGTCTAATCTATGCCTTCTTTTGATATTGTTTCCGAATTAGAAGTTTTTGAAGTAAATCATGCAGTTCAAAACACGCAAAAAGAAATTGCGACGCGTTTTGACTTCCGTGGTCAAGACGTTTCAATTGAGTTAAATGAGAAAAATAAGGAAATCAAAATCTCAACAGAAAGCGATTTCCAATGTGAGCAAGTGTATACCATGCTCGAAAATCATTTCTTCAAACGTAAAGTCGACATTCAAGCACTCGATCCACAAAAAATGACGGCTTCTGGTAAAAACGTCATTCAAGTGATCAAACTGAAAGACGGTCTTGACTCTGATACTGCAAAAAAAATCAATAAAGCCATTAAAGAAAGCGGCATTAAAGTGCAATCTTCTATTCAAGGCGACAAAATTCGTGTGACTGACAAGAAGCGTGACACTTTGCAACAAGTGATGGCGTTCTTAAAAGAGCAACAGTTTGGTGTGCCGCTTCAATTTAACAACTTTAAAGATTAAGGCAGCACAACTGCCATTGAGGTCAATATGGCACATCCAAATCGTTTAAATAAACTGGTCAAAGCAAGCTCTAAATTACCCAAAGGTATTCAAAGTCGTTTGCTCAGTCGAGCTTTTGGTCGTGTCGTGCCTATGGTCGGTACCGCTAAAATTCGTTATCAACATGTCAGCCCTGAGCGTGTTGAGGTGAGCATCGCCAATCATAAGGCGATGCAAAACCATATCGGGCAAGTACATGCCTGTGCCATGGCGCTGATCGCAGAAACAGCCACAGGCTTTGTCACAGCAATGAACGTCCCAGACAGTGCCATTGTCCTTATTAAAAGCTTCAAAGTTGATTTTAAACGTCCAACCCAAGGTGGGATGACAGCCATCGCAACGCTTACACCCGAACAGCAACGACAAATGCAAAGCACAGAAAAAGGTGAAACTTTAGTACAGGTCTTAGTCACCGATGAATCTGGTGAAGCACCGATTCAATGTGAAATGCTTTGGGCGTGGGTGGCAAAATCCGCTCTGAAAAATAAATAAATGTAAATAAAACTTACTTTTAGGTAAGTATAAGTTTTACCAAATTTCAGCAAAATCAAGACTGTTTTTTACTATTTATACGCCGTAATTCCGCTCAATATGCTTGCACGACACAAATATATTGAGCACTTTATGAAAAAAATCATTCCCCTTTCATTCATCGGCATGGCGGTTTTTTTAACTGCATGTCAAAGTAATATTCCTGCTACGCCAACGACTCCAAATCAAGCGGCTGATAGCAATATTCAAACCAGCCAAGCAGCGGAAAATAAGAAAATCGTGATTGATTTTTATGAAGGTGTCTTTCTTAAACATCAGGTTAAGACGTATGCTGACCGATATATTGGCAACCAATATATTCAACATAATCCGCATGTACCTGATGGCAAGGCGCCATTTGTCGATTACTTCACCCAGTATTTTAAACAAAATCCTGAAGCAAAAAACCAGATCAAACGTGCTGCTGCCGAAGGTGATTTGGTCTATTTACATGTGCACTCTACGCAGAATAAGCAAGACCGTGGAGAAGCCATTATTGATATCTTCCGTGTTGAAAATGGCAAGATCGTCGAACATTGGGATGTGCAACAGAGCATTCCTGAAACCAGTGCCAATTCAAATACAATGTTCTAATTTCTCCGTCACTATTCATAAAAAAGCCACTCGATTGAGCGGCTTTTTTATTGCGTCTAACTTTAATTAAGCTTGATCTGCAGCAAATTTAGCTTTTGCATCTGCAGGAATTTGACGCTTAGCACCTTTCACATCCACAGCGACAAATGTAAACACACCTTCGGTTACGCGAATTGGATCACGTGAGCTGTCATGGCTATCCCAAACTTCAATCTGCATTTGGATAGAGGTATTACCCACTTTTAAAATTTTGGTATATACACTGATGACATCCCCGACTTTCACAGGAACGAGGAAGGTCATTTGGTTAATTGAAATCGTTGCACAGCGTCCTTGACTGAAACGCTCTGCGTGAATTGCACCGGCCAAGTCCATTTGTGACACGATCCAACCACCGAAAACATCACCACTCCAGTTGGTGTCTGCAGGCATCGCGATGGTTTGTAGGGAAAGCGTTCCTTCAGGTTTTACATGAGTTTCTGACACTTTAGCTCCTGGCGCTGACATTTATTGAGGTAGATTTAACTGCTGGTTGAGCCATTGTTGTAACTCACCAGCACGCATTGCACCACTTATTCTAGCAATTTCGTTGGTTTTATTCATCAAAACCAGTGTAGGAATACTACGAACATTAAATGCACCGCTCAATCGAGGGTTTGCTTCGGTATCAATTTTGGCAAAAACCACCTTCGGATTTGATTTTGCAACTTGTGCAAAGTGTGGCGCCATCATCTTACATGGTCCACACCACTCAGCCCATAAATCGATCAGCACAGGTAAATCACTATTGCTAATAAAATTTGCAAAGTTCTTTTCATTCAACTCGATGGGCGCCAATGGAATCAATGCTTGGTGACATTGACCACATGCAGGTCCAACTTCGAGTTTTTCTTCAGGTACACGGTTTTTTGCACCACATTCAGGACACACAACGATCATTTAGCTGACTCCAACATGTTGATGTAAAAATTCTAATTGGGTTGCCATGGCTTTTTCAAACCATTGCCCGTGATAAATATCAAAATGTTGCATTTCCCACTCATAATACTGCACATACGGTGCAATATTGGTCGCAGTTTCTCGGCTTGATTCGATGGGAATCAAACTATCTTCTTTGGCTGCAATAAAAAGTACTGGTATGCTAATTTTACGGACATCCAATATTGGGCGATAACGGATTAACTTAAAAAAGGCCCGAGCCGGAATTTCGCCACTCCAATAAAAATCAGGATTTACAATCGATAAATAGCCCGCATAACTGTCTTCAGACTGTAAAAAACACAATCGATGCGGATCAACTACGGGTAAAGTCGTTGGGCTCATCCCAACTTTAGAGCCCATATAGTCCTGACTCGATAATTTTAACGCTTTGGGTAATTGCTGTAAGGGATACAATTTTGCACTTTCAGCGCCATCGACAAATGGAACTTGTACCATCACCGCTTTAATATTTTTAAGCTCTGCCGCCAAACTGAGTACATAACCACCACTCAGCGATGTTCCCCATAATACAATGCGCCTTGAATCAATCGATTTACGCTGCTGTAAATGATCGATCATGGTCCGCCAATCTTCAAGTTGAGCTTTAAGGTTCACTAATTCTCTCGGACGCCCCGTGCTACCCCCCCAATAGCGATAGTCAAACAACACGACAGCATAGCCCGCTTGTACAAAGCGCTTGGCATATTGCACTAATTTAAACTGGCGTAATGCCGCCAAACCATGTGCCATGAGAATGACTGCAGGTTTTTCAACAGATTTTGGACGATAAAAGTCAGCAGCTATAACATCTTGTCCGCTTTTGACATACAGTGGTTCGACTGTATAGGCGTGCATACGCGCTCCATTGCGTTATTTTATGGTTGTAATCGCTTATAAAAATTTAAGAACATTCTGCTCAAGTTTGTGCTTAATGCTATCATAAAGCATAAATCTATGAATTAAATTATGGAGTGACTCAATGAGCGAAAATGTTGGTTTTGCAGGTCAAATCGGCCCAGAACATGTAGCGCAAGTGGTTGAAAAAGGCTTTAAATCGATTATCAATAACCGCCCTGACATGGAAGGTGGTCCTGAGCAACCAACCAGTGCTCAAATTGAAGAAGCAGCACGTAGCGCTGGTTTAGACTATGTTCATCAACCGGTTGTTGCGGGTCAAATTTCTGAGCTAGATGTCCGTAACTTTGCGAATCATTTTAATGAATTGCCAAAGCCAGTACTCATGTTCTGCCGTACAGGTAACCGTTCAAATAACCTATATCAACTAGCAAAACAGATGGATCTTTTGGATGACTAAGGCTTTCATTCAAAAAGCTTTATTGATCGCAACATGCATCTTTTCGGCACCCACATTTGCTGATAATAACAGTCAGCCCTTAAATGCAAATTTAAGTGTCTCTGGACAAATGACCACAGATAAGTTTTCAAGTTTACTCAAACAACTTAAATTTAAATCTGTAATTGTGAATCGACCAGATAGTGAGGCGGGCAATGAAGTGACTGTTTTACAGTTAAGAGGCATTGCTGAAAAGTCTCATGTGAGTGTTGTATATCAACCTGTACAAAGCGGTAAAATTTCTCAAACAGACGTGAAAGAATTTGCCAAATATTATAATGAGCTTCCTAAACCCATTTTGATGATTTGTCGTAGCGGCTCTCGTTCGACAGCTCTTTTTAATCAAGCTAAGTCTCAAGGTTTGCTCAATGACTAAATTCGTGTTTACAGTTTTATTTACAACATTATTACTAACAGGATGTAATTCTATGAATGTACGTCCAACCGTTGGTGTAAGTGTCGGGACTACACTTTAAATTCTCAGTCCCTAAAATAAAAAACAGCGCCGAAGCGCTGTTTTTTATTTTTATATTATTTAATATTTAACCAAGATGTTACGCTCTTACCGCCTGGAACACTTGAAATGATTTTTACATCATCTCCTGCTGTACAGCCTTTCAAGCGAACTGTGTAATTCACTAGGTCATTTCCATTATTTGCGAATGTACTTGGTGTTAATAAAGCCATAGTATTCGGAACGGTTAAATTTCCACTTCTAATTTCAGCTTCACAAGATAAATTTTTATAAGCGATTTCAGGAGTGCCCGTCACAGTTGATGCAATCCCCCCCTTACTCCCCATTCCAGTTGAATCAATTATTACAGCATAATCAATATTATCAATGGTTACAATTAGAGTAGTATTTGGTTCTGCCCCTGAAACTTTCAAGATTTGTTTAGTTGAGTCTGTAGCATCTAATTGAAGTTTAGCTTTAGGTTGAAAATCACTATTATCTTTCACTGCTACAGAAATAGTTGTACCTGATGGCATCGGCACTGTTTTTTGCGAGTTGCCAAACACTTGGAAGCTAAAATTGCCTGAACCACTTGTAATGAACCCATTACTATCAAATCCTGTATTCCAAACAAATGTTGGTGTGTCGTGTGCAAAAGAGAATACCAATTGTTGGCGGAGTACTGCACTTAGACCACTGTCGCAAGTATTTGGGATATTCGGTTGTGCAAAGCTAGAAATCGCGCATTGTAATGCACCAGCGGCTTTTTGATAAATGAATTCACCTACACTATGTAGATTATCTTCGTTATCATCCTTAAAGAAATCGCCAATATTATCAGTTAAGGTATCCGTGCCTGCTGTATATAAATTGTCGCCATTATTATCTATATAACTCTTGTCACCTTCAACATAGGCTAAAACAGTCACACGGTTATCTAAAGGTCTTGGGCTCTGAGTCGTTAAAGTCACAGAGCAAACACCTTTATCATCCGTCATACAGTTTGAATCAACTTTACCGCCTTCGCTGACAAAACTGATGACTGTATCTTTCGGTACAGGGTTACCTGTACGGTCACGCATACGGGCAACGATCGTTGCAACATCCCCATCAATATCTGTACGTAAAGACTGTTTAGAAACAGATAGACTGACACCATTTTGTGTAACGCGTCCAGAAGAAACCTTCACGCCTTTAGAAATTGCTGATACAGTTGGAGATGCGACCAATGTTGCTTTAATCTCTACAGGGCCTGGAATATTACCTGGATATAAATTAACAACAATTTTACCTTTAGAATCACTTTTTAATATTTGGGTAGCGCGGTTATTCAATGTCACAAAATTAAGATCATTTGGCGCTTTTTCCAAAGAGACCTCTACGTCTTTATCTTTTGCAGGAACACCATTAGCATAAAGCGTAAACTCAATAGAGTTAGATGCTGCAGATCCACTGCTCTTTATACCTAAATTAACATCAGCGGCAGTTGTATAAACTAGAGAATCTGCTGCTACCGCTGCAATATTAAGTGTTGTTGTAACAGTGGCTGAGCTGCTTGGCGAAGATGCTGTAACAACAACAGGGCCTTCACATAAATCACCATTCGAAGCAATGGCTTTATATGAAGTAATAACATTGCCTTGATTTGATGAAATTACAGATGCAGGATCGAATGTTCCACAACTTGCAGTAAAGTTCACCGTTACATTGTTTTGCGCTTGAGAATTTTGATTTAAAGTTTTTAAAGTAATATTTGTAGAAGCGCCAGATGAAAGACCAGCAGCTGCAGCAGATATATTTGATAAGACAACATTTAATGACTGTAAACTAAAGACTGCATCTTTTGCTGTAACGGTATTACCATCATATTCAGCACTTGCTGAAATTTTGTAGGCACCTGTACTGCTCAAATTTTCAGGTGTTACTGAAATAGTTGCTTCACCGTTTGCATTAGTCACAACTGCAGCATTAGAGCTGCCAAAAGTGACTCCACCAGTTGAAGTAAATGTAACGATTGCTCCACTAACACCATTTCCAGACTGATCTGTCACTTTTACAGTAGCTGTTACACCCTCTGCAGTAATAACCGTAGTCGAATTACCATTCAAATCTTTCAGCTGAATTGCGCTAGCATTCAGCGATTTGACTTCTTCACCAGTATTGGGATTTGTTGAAGAACCACCAGAATTTGCCCCTTCATTAAAATAACCATCACTACCACCACCACCGCAACTTGCCAACAATACGGCTAAAGCTACAGCTGACAGTTTCATAGTCACTTGTTTTTTTTGCATGGAATTCCCCCAAAACCCTCAATATATATAGAGTTGTTATAAATATTTATTGGTTGCTATGTAACCATAATTATAGCTTTATGTAAACACAAGGAATACAAATGTTTGATATGTTAAATTTGAAGAATGAAGGAGAATTTTATGTACGACATCATCATTATCGGTGCAGGAACAGCAGGCATTTCAGCCTATAAAGAAGCAATTAAAAAAACACAAAATATCCTTATCATTAATGATGGTCCCTGGGACACTACCTGTGCACGCGTCGGTTGTATGCCAAGTAAAATACTTATCTCTACTGCCAACCGTATGTACGAAATACGACATGCTGATAATTTAGGCCTAGATGTCAAAAGTGAAATTGATACCTCTAGCGTCATGCAACATGTTCAAACCTTACGTAATCGTTTTACACGAGCCACGTTAAAAGATGTTGAAAGTTGGCCAAGCCAGCATAAAATTTCAGGTAAAGCTGAATTTATTGATTCAAATACCATTCAAGTAAACAACCAAACATTTAAAGCTAAGTCATTTATCCTTGCTGTAGGTACAACTCCTGCTATAGATGCTGAACAAAAAAAAATATTAGGCGATAAATTAATTACATCAGATCAGATATTTGAATTAGAACAACTCCCTAAATCAGTCGCAGTTATTGGAAGTGGCGTCATCGCTTTGGAATTAGCGCAGGCTTTAACACGGCTTAATGTAAACACCACTGTTTTTGCACGTAGTCGAAAAATTGGCTCATTGACTAGCCCCATATTACAAAAGCTCGCACAGGAAGAGTTAAGTAAAGAATTAAAGCTAAAGTTTGAAATTTTACCTGAACATTACTCTCTTGAAGGCGATCTAGTTCATTTAACCTATACTGAAGAAAACGTACAAAAGTCGCTACAAATTGACTATGTTTTAGCTGCAACTGGCAGACGTACATTATTAAATACCTTAGGTTTAGAACGTATAAGTGCAGAATTTAAAGATATTAAAAATTTACCGATCAATCCGGATACAAAACAACTAGCTGATTATCCAATTTTTATTGTCGGTGATGCACATACCAATACCCCTATCCAACACGAAGCAGCTCATGAAGGTAAATTTACAGTACAAAACTGTTTAAACTTTCCAAAAATTAAATCCATCAAGACATTAACCCCTCTAGGCATCTTATTTTCTACACCACAAATGGCAACTATTGGTCAAAGCTATAAGCAACTACAAGATAAAAACACAGAATTCGTCATTGGTTTCGTTTCTTACGAAAAACAAGGTCGTGCGATTGTTGCTGCTAAAAATAAAGGGGCTGCCGAAGTATATGTGGATACAATTAACCATACACTATTAGGAGCTGAGCTATTCTGTGCAGAAGCTGAACATTTAGCACACTTGCTTGCTTGGATGATTTCAGAAGAACTAAGCATACATGAAATTTTGAATAAACCTTTCTATCATCCAACTTTAGAAGAAGGGTTAAGAACAGCATTAAAGCATGCACGACGTCAGTTAAGATAATTTTATCGCTCTATGTAAACTTATAGCGTTGGATATCCAACGCTTAATTTCCGTATCCCCCTCTATCTTTTTCCTTTCCCTTTTTCCCGGCATAAAAAAACACCCCCTGAGATATCAGGGGGTGTTTTCGAATAATGAGCTGGCGATGACTTACTCTCACATGGGTAACCCCACACTACCATCAGCGCTAAGAGGTTTCACTTCTGAGTTCGGGAAGGGATCAGGTGGTTCACTCTTGCTA
>NZ_VPCE01000014.1:0-103342 GCF_013418335.1 Acinetobacter sp. YH12145
CGCGACTCATAAGTGCTCGGTTATATGCGGGCCAATTGGTTGTGCGGTAGATTTTGTGTGCAGGCTTCTTCATTTGAAAATTATATCGCTGAAAAAGCCTTTACAGATAGGTTTGTGCAACAAAGCCGTTCAGCATTAGTTAAAGTAGCGAAGAAATATCCTAATGTTCAAATTGTCTATCCAGTTCATTTAAATCCCAATGTACAGAAACCTGTAAATGAGTTGTTATCAGGGATTGAGAATATTTTTCTTATTCCTCCTCAAGATTATTTACCATTTATTTATTTAATGAATCGTAGTTATTTAATTCTAACGGATTCTGGTGGAGTTCAGGAAGAGGCTCCTTCTTTAGGTAAACCAGTACTTGTGATGCGTGACACGACTGAAAGACCAGAAGCAGTAGAAGCTGGTACAGTACGGTTGGTAGGTACAGATGTTGAGAGAATTGTAACTTATGTAGGTGAGTTACTAGAGGATCATCAAATTTATACTAAAATGGCAGAGGCACATAATCCTTATGGTGATGGTACTGCGTGTCAGAAAATAATTGATTTTTTAGAAAAAAATAGTTTTGCAAAAAAATAAATGTAGATATTTGTTTTTATTGAATTTAAGCTGATTTTTAGAGATGAAGTTTTTAATTTTTTTCAAATTGAAAATATATTGTGGTGAGATATAAGATATGAAAATCTTAACAGTTATTGGTGCGCGACCACAGTTTATTAAAGCGAGTGTTGTTTCAGCTGCAATCCAGAAAAGCTCAGGATTACAGGAAAAAATTATTCATACTGGCCAACATTTTGATGCCAATATGTCAGATATCTTTTTTAATCAATTAGGTATTCCTAAGCCAGATTATCAGCTAGATATTAATAGCGGTAGCCACGGTTCTATGACTGGTCGTATGCTAGAAGCGATTGAAAAAATTTGCTTAGAGTCAAAACCTGACCGTTTGATGGTATATGGTGATACGAATTCAACATTAGCAGGCGCATTAGCAGCATCTAAATTACATATTCCTGTTGCGCATATTGAAGCAGGTTTACGTAGTTTTAATATGCGTATGCCAGAGGAAATTAACCGAATTTTGACGGATCAAGTCAGTGATATTTTATTCTGCCCAACTGAAACTGCTGTTAAAAACTTGAAAAATGAAGGTTTTGAGTCTAAACCAGTTCAGGTTTTAAATGTGGGCGATGTTATGCAAGATTCATCAATGTTTTTTGCTGAGCGTGCAGTAAAAGGTGAAGCACTTAAAGCTGTACCTGAAAGTAATTTTATTGTTGCTACATTGCATCGCGCAGAAAATACCGATGATCCTGTACGCTTAAAAGCAATTGTGGATGCACTGAATTACATTCATAAAAATATTTTACCAGTTGTACTGCCTTTACATCCACGTACACAAAAAGTTGTGAAATCTTTAGGTTTAAAGCTTGAGATGTTAGTTTTGGAGCCTGTGGGTTATTTAGAGATGATCTGGTTGTTAAAGCATTGTAATGCTGTAGTTTCGGATAGTGGCGGTGTGCAAAAAGAAGCATTTTTCTTTAAAAAGCCATGTATTACCATGCGTGATCAAACCGAATGGGTCGAGTTAATTGAAAATGGTGTGAATGTGCTTGCGGGTGCAAATACTCAAAAAATTATTGATTTCACACAAGCCATGTTAAATAAAAATATTGAAGATCCTTCGAATTTATATGGTGGCGGTAAAGCATCGCAAAATATTGCCAATGTATTAGCGAGTATTTAAAGACTTATGAGCCAACAAAAAACAATTTGGATGATTAACCAGTACGCATCAACCCCAGAAACAGGTTTTATCGGTAGACATTATTATCTAGCTGAAGAATTATCAAAGTTAGGTTATCGTGTGTATGTTATTGCTGCATCTTATGCACATAGTCAAAGCAATCCAGTTACATTTGAAGGTGACTACCGTATTGATAAATTTAATGAAAATTTTAAGTTTGTTTGGCTCAAAGTTCCAGAGTATGAAAAATCTACAAGTAAACGTCGAGTGCTTAATTGGTTCGAATTTGCTTATAAAATTACAAAGCTAAATAAGATCATTCCTCATAAACCCGATGTCATTCTTTACTCATCATTAAGTCTAGTTGGTTTTTTAGGAGCGGAAAGACTAGCACTTAAAAACAAAGTACCACTATTTTTTGAAGTGCGTGATATTTGGCCTTTAAGCTTGATAGAAATAGGGAATGTTTCACCATCACATCCATTTGTGCGCTTTTTACAATGGGTTGAAGACAGAGCTTATAGAAAGTCAGATAAGGTGATTTCTAATTTAAAAAATTCTGTAGCACACATGGTATCGAGAGGATTAGATCCAAAGAAATTTCATTGGATTCCAAATGGGATTTCACGTAGTGAAGTCACACAAAGTGAAAATTTGAGTGAAGCTATATTACAAAAAATTCCAACTGATAAATTTATTATTGGTTACACGGGCAGTATTGGTATTGCCAATTGCCTACAAAACTTATTAGATGCTGCATCTACGTTAAATGATGATCCAAAATTTCTTTTTACTATTGTGGGTAAAGGTGAATATAAAGCTGTCTTGCAGCAGCGTATTCAGGATGAGGGTTTAACGAATGTAATCATTTTAGATCCTATTCCCAAAACACAAATTCAAACTATGCTGAATTTATTCGATGTTTGCTATATTGGTTTAAAAGACGACCCTCTATTTAAGTATGGTGTTTCTCCGAATAAGTTATTTGATTATTTTTATGCGGCTAAGCCGATCATTTATGCTATTGATTCAGGTGATTATAAGCCTGTATCAGATGCTGGGGCAGGTGTCGAAATTAGGCCTGAAGACTCCCAAGAATTGGTAAATGCTATTCAGTATTTAGCGTCATTGAGCCATGAACAACGTCAGCAAATAGGTGTTAATGGGCGACAATATGTAGACGAATGGCATGACTATGGTTCCTTAGCTAAAAAATTAGAACATGTAATGTTTAATTAAAATATTAAAATATAGTGAGCCAAGCGATATGAATATTCTAGTGACAGGAGTTTCAGGTTTTGTTGGTCAAGAATTGATACAGCACTTATATCAAATGGAAAATTTCAGCTTAACGGTATTGTCTAGACGTATTGTAAACACTTTGCCTCAGGAGATTAAACAACTGATTGGTGAAGACATATTTTCATTACAATGGTCTGATGAAATTGACGTTGTGATTCATTTGGCAGGACGTGCTCATATCCTAAATGAACAAACGACTGATCCATTGACTGAATTCCGTAAAGTCAATGTAGAAGGGACTTTACAACTTGCTCGTCAGGCTTTAGACAAAAAAGTAAAACGCTTTATTTTTATGAGTTCTATAGGTGTAAATGGTTCAGTAACAACACAAGAACCATTTACAGAAGATACTTCACCACAACCCCATGCAGATTATGCTGTCTCCAAGTTAGAGGCAGAACAAGAGCTGCAGAAACTATTTGCTGGATCAGAAACAGAGCTAGTCATTATTCGGCCACCCTTGGTTTATGCAGCCCATGCACCAGGTAACTTTGCTCGACTGCTTAAATTGGTTGCAACCAATCTGCCTTTACCTTTTGCTGGTACAAAAAATAAACGTAGCTTTGTCGCACTTGAAAACTTAGTCGATTTTATTCAAACCTGTATTGAACATCCGAACGCAGCCAATCAGACATTTTTAGTGGCAGATCAAACCAGTATTTCTACACGTGAGCTGGTGCAATATTTAAAGCAGGGTATGGGAAAACCTGCACGTTTTATTTATCTACCACAGCCTATAATGAAGTTAGGCGCAGCATGTATTGGTAAATCAAAACTCTATGAACAACTATTTGAGTCACTAGAAGTAGATACCTCCAAAGCTCAAAATTTATTGGGTTGGAAAGCACCCATAAGCACACAGCAGGCTATGTTAAAAGCTGGCCAAGATTATCTAAAGATGAAAGAGTAATTGATCCATGTCGATCATCATAATGAGTATAGTTTTTTTCTCACTGACGTTATTGCTAACAGGATATATGCGTCATTACGCCTTAAAGAAAAATATCATCGATAATCCGAATGAGCGTAGCTCACACAGTGTACCTACACCACGTGGGGGAGGCGTTGCAGTGGTCTGTAGCTATTTATTAGCTTTAGCTGTTCTCATGTATAGCCAGCAACTCGCCCTACATGCAGGTATGACCCTGATGGGATCTGGTTTTGTCATCGCATTGCTGGGTTTTCTGGATGATCATGGGCATATTAATGCGATGGTACGTCTGGCTATACATTTTCTGGTAGCGATTGGTGTCGTAATCGGCTTGGGCGGCTTTAGCGAAGTGTCCATTTTCAATGGTCTACAGCTGGGTTTTATTGGCAATATTATTGCAGTCCTGTTTCTAGTTTGGCTGCTAAACCTATATAACTTCATGGATGGTATTAACGGCATTGCCAGTTTTGAAGCCATTACGACTACAGTGAGCATGGCTGTACTTTATTTCTTACTTCATGTCTCTGTAAATTCAGATATTCTCTGGTTATTGGCAGCATGTGTATTCGGTTTTCTGTTGTGGAACTTTCCCAAAGCTAAAATTTTTATGGGCGATGCCTGTAGTGGATTCTTGGGCTTGATACTGGGAATTCTGGCTTTAATTGCCTTAAAAGAAAATCTGGTTCTATTTTGTGCATGGATCATTTGTTTAGGTGTATTTGTGGTCGATGCCACTTTTACACTGCTACGACGCATGTTAACAGGTTATAAGATGTATGATGCACATCGCAGTCATGCGTATCAGATTGCCTCTAGAAAACTTAATGGCCATACTTCAGTAACTTTAGCTGTTGTTTTAGTTAATTTGTTATGGTTGTTCCCGATTGCTTATTTCACTGCAACTCAAAATGTAAGCTACCCAGAAGTTGGTATTTTGATTGCTTATTTGCCGCTGATATTACTGGCTATAAAATTAAAAGCAGGAAATTCGGATGCCTAAAAAAAAGCTACTGATTTTAGGTGCTGGAGGTTTCGGTCAAGCTGTAGCAGAAGTTGCGACTTTATTAGAGAAGTGGTCAGATATTGATTTTGTGGATGACCGTTGGCCTGAGTTGACTCATGTAAAAACATATTCAGTTATTTCAAACTTAAAAAATTTAGATTTAATTGATCTGGAAAACTATGAGGCTATTGTCGCTGTTGGTAATAATCAATTACGTTATCAATGGTATACAAGATTAGAACAATTAAATGTTTCGCTTACAACTATTATCCATCCTTCAGTGATTAAAAGTATAACCTCTATAATTGATCTAGGAGTAATAATTATGGCGGGGTGTATTCTCGGCACCGCTACCCGGATAGAAAAGGGTGTTATTTTAAATATTGGCACACTATTAGATCATGATGTCATTATAAAATCATATTCGCATCTTAGTGTGGGAGTTGGCGTTGCAGCTGGACAGACTATTAAAGAGTTTTCCTTTTTAGATGTTGGAACAAAAGTAGGTCATTAAATTGGCTGGTAATCGAAAATATGTTTATGAAAGCAATAATAGTTGCACTGGCAACATGCCCACGATCAATCAAGCAGGGAATCTTAATTCTTTTAGATTTTTTAGTATTTCCAGTTCTCATTTGGTTTTGTTATGCGTTACGTGAATTTAATTTAGGTGCTGAAGTTGTTCCTAATATCGCATACGGCTCACTTTGGGTAAGTACTCTTGCTGTAGCTATGTCACTCATTTGTGGACTTTATCATTTTATTGTTCGTACATTTAACGAAGTTTTTTTTACGCGTTTAGCAATTGCTACAGGATTAACAATCTTAGGTTTATATGCTTTAGCGTATTGTAGTCATGCATTTATACCCACTTCAATTCCGTTGATGTTTGGTTTTTTAATGTTTGCTTGGGTGTGGTTTAGTCGTAGCGCAATTCGTTTTATCGTGAGAGCGAGTTTACAAACGAATATGCCCAAAAGAAAAATTGTGATTTATGGTGCAGGTTACGCAGGTCAACAAATTGCGGCGATGCTAAATCGTTCTGATGAGCATTTTCCATTATTTTTTATCGATGATGATGAGTCACTTACAGGGCAAATTATTGGTGGTTTAAAGGTTTATAATGCTGAACAAGCACTTAAGCATCTTGATCAAGAAAAAGTAGATGAAATCTTAATTGCATTACCCTCTGTAGGACGTACACGTAAAAGTGAAATTGTGAAGTTCTTAGAGCCAGCGCATATTAAAATTACTGAAATTCCTGGCTTAACTAAGCTTGTAGATGGTGATATCCATGTTTCCGATATTCGTGAAGTTGATATTATTGATTTATTAGGTCGAGATCCAGTACCACCAATTCCTGAGCTGCTCGCTAAAAATATTCATAATAAAGTGGTCATGGTGACTGGAGCAGGAGGTTCAATTGGGTCGGAGTTGTGTCGGCAAATTATTAAAAACCACCCGCAAAAATTAGTAATATTTGAACTCACTGAGTTTGCACTATATAGCATTGATAAAGAGCTGCGTACGAAGTCTAATGTGGAAATTATTCCAATTTTAGGAACAGTATTAGATGAAGCTAAACTTGAGCGAGTCATTGAACAATACCACGTGCAAACTGTTTATCATGCAGCAGCTTATAAACATGTCCCCTTAGTTGAATGTAATCCTTTAGCAGGATTAAAAAATAACTCTGTGGGTACAGCTTTTAGTGTAAATGCAGCTGTTAAAAAAGGCGTGGAAACCTTTGTATTGATTTCAACTGATAAAGCAGTCCGCCCAACCAATGTGATGGGTGCTTCGAAGCGAATGGCAGAGCTATATTGCCAAGCCATGGCTGAGGCGCAAAATCAAACACAAATTAGTATTGTGCGTTTTGGTAATGTTCTAGGTTCTTCAGGTTCGGTCGTACCTTTATTTAAACAGCAAATTGCCAAAGGTGGCCCGATTACCGTTACACATCCTGATGTCACGCGTTACTTCATGACAATACCCGAAGCATCACAATTGGTTATTCAGGCTGGAGCTCTCGGCACAGGTGGTGATGTATTTTTGTTAGATATGGGAGATCCTGTTCGAATTCAGGATTTAGCACGTCAAATGATCGCTTTAAGCGGTTTAAAAGTTCGTGAAGACGGAACGGATATCGGTGATATAGCAATTCATTATTCTGGATTACGGCCTGGTGAGAAATTGTATGAAGAGTTATTGATTGATCAGGAAGATACTCAAGTGACGGATCATAGTCGTATTCTTCGCTCATTTGAAAAGCATTATCCGCTTGAGGAATTACTGCCTATTTTTGAGCGAATTTATAACTTAACTGCAATTGAAGCCGATGTTAATTGGGCATTGGAGCAATTGGAGTTCTATGTTGATGGTTATATCCGTGGCAAAGAAATAAAAGTGAACTAATATCATTATTCTTTGAAAAATAAAACTGAATAAAAAGGGCGCTTAAGCGCCCTTTTTAATACCCTTAAATTATTCCACCGTCACAGACTTCGCCAAGTTACGTGGCTGATCGACATCTGTTCCACGCAGCACTGCAACATGATATGAGAGCAGTTGTACTGGAATGCTATACACAATTGGTGCCAAGATTTCATTCACACTTGGCACATAAACCACGTGTTGACGATCTTTCGCTTTGATCCCGCTATTTTCATCAGCGAAAACAAATAACTCACCACCACGTGCTTGCACTTCTTCCATGTTCGATTTGAGTTTGTCCAACATGTCATCTTGTGGAGCTAGAATCACCACAGGCATATCATTATCAACCAGTGCCAATGGACCATGTTTTAATTCACCAGCCGCATAGCCTTCTGCGTGGATATATGAAATCTCTTTAAGTTTCAAAGCACCTTCAAGAGCGATAGGGAACTCAGTTCCACGACCCAAGAATAGACAGTGATTTTTTTCAACAAACAGCTCAGATAAACGCAAAATTTCTGCATTGTTTTGCAGCGTATCTAAAATCACTTTCGGTGTATGCCAAAGCGCTGCAATAATTTCAGAGATACGGTCATTTGAAATGCTTTGCTTAATTTGACCAATTTTCAATACCAATAGCATCAATGCCGCAAGCTGTGTGGTAAAGGCTTTAGTCGACGCAACACCAATTTCAGGGCCTGCGAGTGTTAACAAACTGTAGTTGGTTTCACGTACCATTGACGAAGTTGCGACGTTGCAAATGGTCATGGTGGTGATATTCAAGCTTTTCGCTGCTGCACGTTTTTGCGTATCACGCAGTGCAGCTAAAGTATCGGCTGTTTCACCTGATTGAGAAATACAAACATACAGTGTGTTATTCACAATCACAGGCGAGCGGTAACGGAATTCACTGGCAATTTCGACTTGGCAAGGCACGTCAATCAGTTGTTCAAACCAATATTTGGCAATCATGCCGGCATGGTAGCTGGTACCACAAGCGATGATTTGCACTTGTTGAATTTGGCTGAAATCTTGAGCTGCATTGGCAAGGAAATCATCACGAAGTGCATTACCATTTAAGGCTTGAGAAATCGTTTGCTTAATCGCTTCAGGCTGCTCATAAATTTCTTTGAGCATATAGTGTTTATATTCACCTTTTGAAGCATTGCTTACAGTCGCGTCAAGCTCTTTGATTGGACGATTTACCAATTTACCATCGACGAATACTTCAATGGTATTACGTGTTAAACGTGCAATATCACCTTCTTCAAGGTAGATAAAACGGTTGGTAATCGGTAAAAGTGCCAATTGATCCGAACTAATAAAGTTTTCACCAATACCGACACCAATCACGAGAGGTGAACCTTCACGCACCGTGATTAATTCATCAGGATGGTCTGTATGTACGATACCCAGTGCATAAGCACCTTTGAGTTGAGGCACCACACTTTTAACCGCTTCTAAAAGACTCGGAGTGGTTTTTAAAGCGTCATTGACTAAATGCGCGACAACTTCTGTATCGGTTTGTGATGTAAAAACATAACCAAGCGCTTCAAGATCATCTTTAAGCTCTTGATAGTTTTCAATAATACCGTTATGAACAACAGCCACATTGCCTGAAATATGCGGATGGGCATTATTTTCAGTCGGTTTACCATGGGTTGCCCAGCGCGTATGTGCAATACCGACCGAACCTGCGATATCTGCTTCTTCAACGGCTTGTTCAAGATTTGCAACTTTACCTACGCGACGTTCACGTAGAACATGGCCTTTATTAATCAGCGCTAAACCTGCAGAGTCATAGCCACGATATTCAAGACGCTTTAAGCCTTCAATTAAAATATTGGTAATACTACGTTCTGCAACGCCACCGACAATACCGCACATAATTTAATCCTCTTATTTCTTCAATTTTTGGGGACGTTGATAGTTTTCTTTGGCAAATTGCTTCGAACGTTCTACCGCAAGGCTATTGTCTGCCACGTCACGTGTAATGGTTGAGCCAGCACCCACTGTTGCACCATGACCAATGGTGACAGGAGCGACTAATGAGCTATTTGAGCCGATAAAGGCTGAGTCACCGATAATGGTTTTAAATTTATTTGCGCCATCATAGTTGCAGGTAATGGTGCCTGCACCAATGTTTGAACCAGCACCGACATCTGCATCACCTAAATAGGTAAAGTGGTTGGCTTTTGAGCCGACGCCAATGCTTGAATTTTTAACTTCAACAAAGTTTCCAATATGCACTTCATTGGCTAATTTTGCGCCTGGGCGTAAACGTGCAAATGGACCGATTTGAGCTTCTTCACCAACAATGGCGCTGTCAAAAACGCTATATGGTTGAACTTTAGTGCCTGCTGCAATCTTGGTGTTTTTAATCACACAACCTGCACCAATTTCAACGTTATCACCGAGTTCAACATCACCCTCAATAATTACGTTGATATCGATACGGACATCTTGACCGACAGTCAGTGTGCCACGTAAATCAAAACGAGCAGGATCAATCAGGTGAACGCCTTGTTGCATCAGTTGTTTTGCTTGGAAACTTTGAAATTCACGTTCAAGGGCTGCCAATTGTACGCGGTCATTGACACCTTCCACTTCGAAAGCGCGTTCTGGTTCAACAGATGCCACTTCGAGACCGTCAGCAATTGCCATTGCCACGATATCGGTCAGGTAATATTCACCTTGTGCATTATTATTGCTTAATTTTGGCAGCCATTCATGCAATTTGGCATTGCTCACTGCATAAATACCGGTATTAAATTCTTTGATCTTACGTTGTTCTTCAGAAGCATCTTTGTGTTCAACAATGGCTTGAATCTTGCCATTTTCTCGAACAATACGCCCGTAACCTGTCGCATCATTAACCGTTAAAGTTACTAAGCCAATACCTGTTTGAGCAGATGCATCTAATAGTTTTTGTAATGTTGATTCAGTGATACAAGGCACATCACCTGAGAGAATCAAAGAAATCCCGGTTTTTGCTAGGACAGGCAGAGTCACTTTGACTGCATGGCCTGTACCCAATTGTTCTGCTTGTTCAACCCATTTGACATTTTCATGTGCAAACGCGTTTTGAACCAATTCGCCGCCATGCCCATAAATGGTAATTATTTCTTCTGCATTTAGTTTTTTCGCAGTGTTGATGACATGGCCAAGTAGGGGTTGTCCTGCGAGTGGTTGTAATACTTTGGGTAAACGAGAACGCATACGTGTCCCTTTACCTGCAGCAAGAATAATAACGCTAGTAGACATGTTTAATCCTAGGTGTTTCTATTACATAGACAAAATATAAAAATAAATACAGATGCAAAGCGCGGCCCAAAGACCTGCAATAATGTCGTCGAACATGATGCCAAAGCCACCACCGACTTGACGGTCAATGACACGAATAGGCCACGGTTTCCAGACATCAAATAAACGGAATAAAGCAAAACCAATCAATGCCCAAGTCCAGTTCATTTGCCCAAGATATAAAATCGGGAGGAAGGTAATGGACTGACCGGCAAATTCATCCCATACGATGCGGCCATCATCATGAACACCCATGACTTTGGCGGTTTGACCGCAAATATAGATCCCAATAATCGACATGATGAACATGACTATAATGGAGTTGAAAAAGCCGATTGCAAGCCAACCTGGAATAAACAACAAAGCAAAAGCAGAGCCAAAGGTGCCCGGTGCTTTGGGTGCAAGACCCGAGCCAAATCCCACGCCACAAAAGGCGATGACTCGGTTAAACCAAGACATGGATTTAAAGTTAATGGCTGGCTTATGCAAAATGCTGGTATCCCTTAAATTTTATGACTTGGTCCACACCGTGGTTGTTATAACGGATTCCCAAATTTGGGGTGATTTGACCGATTTTACTAATGTTTACATCTAATTTTAGTTGCAGAAGTTTTTGATAATTCTGCGGACTTATTGTAAAGCATAACTCATAGTCATCTCCACCCGCGAGGGCGTATTGCCACTGCTTTTCTTGTTGTAATTGTTTTACATCGTGATCGATAGGAAGTTGATCTAATTCAATTTCTGCACCGACGTGTGAAGCAGCGAGGATATGTCCTAAATCTTGTGCGAGCCCATCAGAGACATCAATCATACTGTTGGCTAAGCCTTTGAGCTGTTGGCCCAATAAGCAACGTGGTGTGGGATAATCTAAACGGCGTTGTAAGCGATGACCTAAATGGTTTAAGCCAAATGCAGCATCACCGACTTGTCCGCTGACGCAGATATAATCACCGACTTGGGCACCTGAACGTGGGACAGCTTGTCCTGATTCTACCCAGCCTAATGCTGTGACAGAAATCGTCAGATGTGGACTTTGAGTGGTATCCCCACCGATTAAACTCACACCAAATTGATCGCAACAATCATATAAACCCTGACTAAAGCCTTTGAGCCAGTCATGATCAATTTGGGGTAGGCTTAATGCCAGTAAAATACTATGCGGTTTGGCGCCCATTGCAGCAATGTCAGAAAGGTTGACGGCAACAGATTTCCAGCCAATGGCATGTGGGTTGGTGTCGAGAGGAAAATGACGTCCAGCAACGAGAGTATCGGCACAGATGACCAATTGTTGCTGTGGAGGAGGGGTGAGCAAGGCTGAGTCATCACCGACCCCTAAATCGACAGCACTACTGCTGTGACGATTAAAATAGGTATCAATGATAGAGAACTCAGCCATACAACGTACTACTTAATAAATTAATTAGCTTGTTGCTTTTCTGCTGCACGCAATGTAGTCGCTAAACGATCCAATACACCATTGATGTACTTATGGCTGTCTGCACCGCCAAAATGTTTAGCTAACTCGATCGCTTCATCGAGTACGACACGGTAAGGAATCTCAAGGTGTTCTTTGAGTTCATACGCGCCTAAACGAAGGGTTGCAAGTTCAACGCCATCTAAGGCTTCAATTTCGCGATCGAGTACAGGGATTAAAAGCGCATCCAATGCTTCATGATTGGCAACAACCTCGGTCAATAACTCGTGGTAATAGCCGAGGTCGACCTTGTGCATGGCATTATCCACACGTGTACGTGCTTCAATCTCATGGACAGGATTGCGGCTCATTTGCCATTCATAAATTCCTTGTACAGCAAAGCGACGTGCTTTACGTTTTGCTGCATAAGTTGCTTGAAGTGTTTGCGACATAGCGTTAAATAGCCTTTAACAAGTTAACCATTTCAATAGCAGTTAAGGCAGCTTCACTACCTTTATTGCCTGCTTTTGTACCTGAGCGTTCAATCGCTTGTTCAATACTATCCGTAGTCAATACACCATTAATTACTGGTAAGCCAGTGTCTAGACCAACAACGCCTAAACCTTTGGCACATTCGCCAGCAACAAAATCGAAGTGAGGCGTGCTACCACGAATCACTGCGCCAAGCGCGATGATGGCATCGAAACGATCTGAAGCTGCAAGTTTCTTTGCAACCACTGGAAGTTCCCAAGCACCCGGTGCATGAACAATAGTGATATTATCCTCTGATACGCCATGACGTTTCAATGTATCAACGGCACCTTCTAGCAAATGTTCAACAACAAAGCTATTAAAACGACCAACTAAAATCGCATAACGGTCTTCGTTCGCGAGATGTAACATACCTTCAATACGGCGAACTGCCATAGCAACCTCGATTATTTCTCTGATGTTTGATTTGCGGTGATGTATTCCACCACTTCTAAGTTAAAACCTGATAGTGCATTAAAGCGTAATGGCGAGCTAAGAAGCTTCATTTTTTCCACGCCTAAATCACGTAAAATTTGTGCGCCGACACCAATGGTTTGGTACTGCTGTGACAGTGCTGCATTGGATTTAACATTTTTCGGTGCAGTTAAATTTTCTAAAGCAGGGCCTAAGTCCTGTAAATGACGCTGACCAATCCACACTAAAACACCACGATCGCTGGATGCGATTTCTTTGAGTGCTTTATCGAGATTCCACGCCGGAGCGCCATCTTGTTTATTCAGTTTTAGTAAGTCGCGAACGGGATTGAAACCGTGTACGCGTACAGTGGTTACACCTTGTTTTGGTTCGCCTTTAACCAGTGCCAAATGAATGTCTGGATTACCAATTTCACGGTAACGGAACAATTCAAACGTACCATATTCAGTATCTAAAGTTTGTTGATCAATGCGCTCAACGGTTTGCTCATTGGTCATGCGGTAGTGAATCAGATCTGCAATGGTCCCCATTTTTAAGCCATGCTTTTCAGCAAAGACTTCAAGATCAGGGCGACGTGCCATGGTGCCGTCTTCATTGATGATTTCACAAATCACCGAAGCTGGCTCAAGACCTGCTAAACGCGATAAATCACAACCGGCTTCAGTATGACCGGCACGGTGAAGGACGCCACCAGGCTGTGCCATCAGCGGGAAAATATGGCCTGGCTGTACGATGTCAGTTGGTTTAGCATGTGCAGCTACCGCTGTTTGAATGGTGTGCGCACGTTCAGCAGGTGAGATGCCTGTTGAAATGCCATTTGCTGCTTCAATCGACAATGTGAAGTTTGTACCGTGCTGCGCACCATTGGCATCAACCATGAGTGGTAAATTTAACTGTTGGCAACGCTCTTTGCTGAGCGTTAAGCACACAAGACCACGCGCATGCGTAATCATGAAGTTGATATCTTCAGGGCGTACGTGGGTCGCAGCGATAACAAGGTCGCCTTCATTTTCACGATCTTCATCATCCATCAGGATGACCATTTTTCCTGCACGAATATCAGCTACGAGCTCTTCAACAGTATTGAGCGGCATCAATCTTCACCTTTTTTTGTCTCGAATGACATTTACTTGCATTGATTGTTGCATAGTCTAACGTTTTTTTGCGTTCTTTGCCTATGCTTATCATTTTCCTTTAATGGCTCATTGTTATACACAGTCGTCAGAACCTTGAAAAGAGGACTTTATTTGAATTGTGCCATTTATGCTGAATCTTTAAACACTTGAAAAGCATAAAAATGGGTAAGCTTATACAGATTTTAAATAATTCAAATGAAAGAGATGAACAGTTTGTCGGAAAACTGTCGGTCTTTAACTCCATGAACTGTCACATAAAAATCAATCACGTTGATGCAGCCACATGGCTCTCTAAATATTGCCGAATCATCATCTTATTGGCGTTTAAAATAGTTTTTTGCAAATGTGGATCATGCATTGCCCGTGCAATTAAAACCGCACCGACCAATTGGGACATCATGGCCCAAGCTTTTTCTTCACTCGCCAAATGTGCGCTAAATAAAGCATGACCGCGCAGTAATTCCTTTTCATAGGCCTGTTTAATCGTGTCATCTGCACGAGCTACTTCGGTCGCAAGTGTCGGCAAAACACAGCCTTGTTCAGGATGTTCAAGGTGGGAAGGGGTTAAGTAACGGTCTAATTCAAAATTAATCCAGTCGGCTGCATTGTGATGCGGGTTGCTTTGCCACATGTTAAAGCTTTGCTGCAATTCATATTCAACCAATGCTTTGAGTAAATCCTGTTTTGACGAAAAATGTGAATAGAATGCGCCACTAGTTACACCTGCAGCTTTCATTAAGCCGTCAACACCTGTTGCAGCAAAGCCATTTTTTTTCGCAATTTGTCCCGTAATGTTGAGTAGTTCTTGTCGTTTTTGTTGTTTGTATGCGGGTTTGTAACGCATCTGCAACCCCCTTGAAAATAATATTGACGATAAATTAACCATAACATAGTATTCGTTATAGTAACGATCGTTATTCAATAAAATTGATCGCACATGGAATATAAAAACTATCCAGCACGAGGGGATTGTTATGGAAAATAATCATATATCTAAGCCTGTCAAAGGTGTGGCATTGATCATTGGTGCAGGAGATGCCACCGGCGGTGAAATAGCCAAACGTTTTGCCCGGGAGGGTTATATTGCTTGTATGACACGACGAAATGCAGACAAATTAAAGCCTTTAATTGCTGAAATTCAAACACAGGGAGGGACTGCTTTTGGCTTTGGTTCGGATGCTCGAAAAGAAGAGCAAGTGATTGAACTCATCGAGCACATTGAATCAAACATTGGCCCGATTGATGTCATGGTTTTTAATATCGGTGCCAATGTGCCATGTAGTATTTTGGAAGAAACAGCACGTAAATATTTCAAAATATGGGAGATGGCATGTTTCTCGGCTTTTTTAACTGGTCGGGAAGTGGCAAAACGCATGGTGACACGTGAACGAGGCACGATTATTTTTACGGGGGCGACGGCAGGGATTCGTGGTGCCACTGGTTTTGCAGCATTTGCAGGGGCAAAACATGCGCTGCGGGCATTGGCACAAAGTATGGCACGGGAACTAGGTCCACGTAATATTCATGTTGCGCATGTGGTGGTTGATGGTGCAATTGATACCGATTTTATCAAAGATACATTCCCTGATCTTTATGCTAAAAAAGAGCAAGATGGTATTTTAAATCCAGTACATATTGCGGAAAATTATTGGCATCTCTCACAGCAACCACGGGATGCATGGACGCATGAATTAGATCTGCGACCATGGATGGAACATTGGTAAGCACTGATTTAAAAATATTAGGAAAATAAGCAAAAAAAGGACGAAAAAAATGAAAGTCATTGAATTTTATTTTGATGTCGGCAGCCCATATAGCTATATCGGTTTTCATCGCATTCAACAGATTGCGCAGCAGTATCAAGCCGAGCTGATTTGGAAGCCGATGCTACTCGGTGGAGTGTTTAAAGCCACAGGCAATAGTAGCCCAATGGCGGTACCTGCGAAGGCACGTTATTCCATGATTGATCTTCAACGTTGGGGAAAGTTATGGCAGATACTCGTAGAGATGAATCCGTATTTTCCGATCAATACTTTGCAGTTGATGCGTTTGATAACCGCAGTCCAATTATTTCAGCCTGAAGTATTTCTCAATGTACTGACGGGTATTTTTAACGCAATGTTTGGTCAGCCACGCAATTTAAATGATCTCACCACCTTCATGCAACTCATGCAAGAACTGGGGCTAGGTGCAGAACAAGTGAAACAGTGGTTGGATGATGAAAAAGTCAAATCTGAGCTGAAAGTGGTGACCGAAGAAGCTATTGAACGGGGTGTGTTTGGGGCGCCAAGTTGGTTTGTGAATGATGAGCTGTATTGGGGTGTAGATCATCTACATTTTGTAGAGGATGCTTTACAAGGACAGTAACGCTTGGTGATACATGTATGGAGCATTTAAAAAAATTGAAAAAAGCGAACCTCGATTCGCTTTTTTATGATCTAACTCAAATCAAGACTTAGAAGAAGCCCATCGGCTTGGTGTCATAGCTCACCAAGAGGTTTTTGGTTTGTTGATAATGATCAAGCATCATTTTGTGATTTTCACGGCCGATCCCTGATTTTTTGTAGCCGCCGAATGCAGCGTGTGCAGGATAGATGTGATAACAGTTGGTCCATACACGGCCCGCCTGAATGGCACGACCCGCACGATATGAAGTATGTGCTGAACGCGACCAAACCCCTGCACCTAGACCATAAATCGTGTCATTGGCAATTTTAATGGCATCATCAAAGTCTTTAAAGGTTGCTACTGAAAGCACAGGGCCGAAGATTTCTTCTTGGAAAATCTTCATGTCATTGGTGCCTTTGAAAATGGTTGGTTCAATATAGAAACCTGTACCGACTTCATTGCGTGGATCACCACCAGTAATGAGCTGTGCACCTTCATTTTTACCTGTAGCGATACAGCCTAAAATTTTGTCTTGCTGCTCTTGCGATGCCTGTGCACCAATCATGGTATCGGTATCGAGTGGATGACCCGTCTTAATACGTTTCACACGTTCTACTGCCATTTCCAAGAATCGATCTGCAATGCTTTCTTGTACCAATGCACGTGATGGACATGTGCAAATTTCACCTTGGTTGAGCGCAAACATGGCAAAACCTTCGAGTGTTTTATCTAAGAACTCATCGTCTTTGTCCATGATGTCTTCAAAGAAGATATTTGGTGATTTTCCACCAAGTTCTAAAGTCACAGGAATGATATTTTCAGTCGCATATTGCATGATCATTTGTCCCACAGCGGTTGAACCGGTGAAAGCAATTTTGGCAATACGTGGATTAGTCGCCAATGGACGACCAACTTCTACACCATAACCATTCACAATATTCAGCACGCCCGGTGGGAGTAAGTCTTGAATGAGTTCAGCCAAGACCAAGATGCTGACAGGCGTTTGCTCCGCAGGTTTCAACACGATGCAGTTACCTGCAGCCAATGCTGGAGCTAGTTTCCAAGCCGCCATCAAGATTGGGAAATTCCACGGAATAATTTGACCGACCACACCAAGTGGTTCATGGAAATGGTACGCAATAGTATTTTCATCAATTTCAGAAATACCGCCTTCTTGGGCACGGATACAGCCTGCAAAATAACGGAAGTGATCGATACACAGTGGAATATCAGCGGCTAAGGTTTCACGAATCGGTTTACCGTTGTCCCAGGTTTCTGCGACCGCGAGGAGCTCTAGGTTTTCTTCAAGTCGATCGGCAATTTTTAATAAAATATTTGAGCGTGTGGTTGGGGAAGAGGCGTTCCATTGGGCTTTGGCTTTATGCGCTGCATCCAAAGCCAATTCAATATCTTCAGCAGAAGAACGTGGCACTTTGGTAAAAACTTTACCGTCTACAGGGGAGATATTTTCAAAGTATTCACCTTTCACTGGCGCGACCCATTGGCCACCAATCAGGTTTTCATACTGAGCTTTAAACTGAACTTTTGAACCGGGTTGATTAGGATCGACATAACGCATATGAATTTTCCTTTGCTTGTTTATTATGATCTTGTTGGGCTGCCCATCTGTGGCAATCTACAGCTTTGGTATAAGGTACTTTTGTACATTATTTGATTAGCATAGCCTGTATAAGGTTGGAAAAAGGTTGGAGACAAGAAGGTTTACAATATTTTTTTCAGCCCTTAAAACAAAAGCCGTTAAAACGGATTTTCAGTCATGAATTGTTGTGAGAATAATGAATGATGATGCAGCAGGATTTATTAGAAAAACGACAGAATATTGAACGGTTAAGGCAGCGAACTAGTCTGTCTAAGCAGCAAAATTCGCAGCTCAATGAAAGTATTGCGAGTTCTTGGCAACGCTCTGCACAGGCGGAAATTCCGGAAAACCGGAGTGCTGCGCCTTTGGTAAATTTAAGCCCTCAAAGTCAACAACAGTCGGCATTGCATCATGCGTTGCAACATTGTGCTGAAGATTTAAAACACATTGCCGAACAGTCGTCGATGGTACTTGCCGTGGGCGATGTAGGTAGCACGATTATTTGGAGTGCGTCGAGTCGGCAAATGCAAAGTGCTGCGGAAAGTGTGCATTTTATTGCAGGTGGGCAATGGCGCGAAGAATTGGTCGGCACCAATGCATTAGCGTTGTCTTTAAAAACCCAACAGTCGAGTTGTGTGTTTTCAAATGAACATTACATGCCATCAGTACATGAATGGGTCTGCTATGCAGCACCGATTATCGATCCACATACGCAGCAAATTTTGGGCGTGGTTGATTTATCCACCGTGTGGAAAAACCACAATAGTTTAGGGCTACTTGCGGCTGAACGCTGCGCTTCGATTATTCAATCGGCTTTACTCGATTTTCAAAAACAGCATTTGTATATTCGGGCCTTTGCTGTGCCGCAAGTGTTATTTAATGGCAAAGTGATGGTGCTGACCCCGCGGCAAATAGAAATTTTGACCATCTTGGCGCTATGTCCGCAAGGCATGACCTTAGATACTTTGCATCAAGCCTTATATGGTGAACGTAAGGTGAGTGTTGGGACTTTAAAAGCGGAAATGTCGCAGCTACGCGATATTTTGGGTGGCATGTTAGGCTCAAGACCCTATCGCTTATTGGCACAAGTCGAAGCCGATTTTTTGCAAGCCGAGCAAGCTTTAGATGCAGGTTATCTCGATTCGGCCTTAAAACTGTGTTCAGGGGTTTTCTTGGCTAAAACCGAAAGTCCTTTTTTAGGGGCATGGCGTGATTGTCTTGAGTCACGATTAAGCCAAGCGATTTTTAATGCCAAGGAAACAGATGTTCTGCTCAAGCATGTCGCGCGTTTTCCTGAAGCCATTGATGCGGTTGAACGCCTGATTGAGCTGATGCCGAGATCGCATCCCGTACATCAGACCTTGTTGAAATTAAAACAGTAAGTTGCAATGTAATTCAGGCTATTAAAGACCTTTATTGGCCAGCCATTCAAAGAGCTGGGTATAGACTTGTTCTCGCGCGGTTTTTTCCGAAAGTACTAAATCATGCAAGCCATTGTGAATGCTTTGAATGGTGACATCGCCTTGAATTTTCTTGGCATATTTTTGGATATCTTTTACACCCAAAATCACATCGCTGGTCTGCGCTGCTTTACCCCATTTTTTGGGATTTTTAGTTTGATGTGAATGCATCACTAATACCGGTACATCTAGGCTGACACCTCGGTGGATCTCCTTTTGAGCCTCATAAATTGTCCGTACAAAACTTAAATACACCATTGGATAGCGGGTCTTTTTCCAGTCTAAATTGAAGTCCCATTCACCCTTGAGTTCACGGTGTAAGCTGGCGGTGTACCATTTATTTAGTTCACTTGGGAATTTTAGATTTGGAAAAGTCTTTGCCAATTTACTCAGCTGTGGAATACCCAGTGCGCGTTTCACTGGATTCATGTTGAAATCATAAAATGGGCTGTTAACCCAAAGGGCTTGAATTAAAGGATGATTTGGATGATGGGCTGCATACAAAGTGGTGGTTAAGCCACCGGTAGAATGACCACAGAGCAGCAAGGCATCATGACCTTCATCAGCAATGATCTTTAGGGCTTGATCTATTTCGGCATCGTATTCAGACAGTGCATGCACATTATAGTATTTTTGATGCGGGCGGATTGAGCGACCATATTTTCTTAAATCTAAGGCATAAAAGTCGAAACCGTGCTGATTGAAGCGTTCCGCCATTTCGGTTTGGAAAAAATAATCGATAAAACCATGGATATAGAGCACCGCTTTGGAGGTAGGAGCCGTGGCTTTTTTGCGAACCAGTGTGGCAACCACTGGACCTTCATAATCATCCGGGAAGGTCAGCGTGGCTTGTTCATAGCCTGCGCCCAAAATGTCAGGCTGATACTGAATATGTGAATGGCTCATTATTATACTCATCAATATTATTGGACATTATGCTTTATCCTTGATGAGCCATAAGCTTTTGTCAAATGAATAATCGATGCTGTTATGCGGACTAAAAAAGAGTGACCTCAGTATGAAAGCGACCAATCTATAGTCGCTTTCCTGAAATAAAAGGTGAAATGGATTCAGTTGAGCCTACATCACCAGACTCAAAGGATAATGTAGGCACTTAGGTCACTTAAACATGAAGACCTTTAAGGGCTTAACTTAAACGGCCGCTTTGAAGTCGACCACAGAGGTATTGGCTTTAAGCGCTGCCTTGAAAATATCAACCACTTGAGCATGAGTCGCTTTACGTGGGTTGGTGAGCATACAGGCATCTTTTTGTGCATTTTCAGACATGATGCTGAGGTCTTGTTCTTTCACACCGAGTTCAGAAAGGCTCGATGGAATGCCAATCGAAGCAGAGAGTTCACGGATTGCTGCAATCGCTGCATAAGCCGCTTCAGTCACCGTTAAACCATCGGTTGGCACACCCATGAGCTGTGCGATACGTGCATAGCGGTCAGGGCAGGCGATCAGGTTAAATTCGCAAACGTGTGGTAGCAGCACGGCATTACATACGCCATGTGGCAAGTTGTAGAAGCCACCCAGTTGGTGTGCCATTGCGTGAACATAACCTAAAGATGCATTGTTAAATGCCATCCCTGCTAAGTACTGTGCATAGCTCATCGCATCACGTGCTTCTAGGTTTTCGCCATTGGCTACGGCAGGGCTAAGCCATTCACTGATCATTGAAATGGCTTTTTCTGCACAAGCATCGGTAATAGGATTGGCTGCTGTAGAAACATAAGCTTCGACCGCATGCGTTAACGCATCCATACCGGTTGCTGCAGTGAGCGCCGCAGGTTTCGCAATCATCAGCTTCGGGTCATCAATGGCGATAAGAGGGGTACAACGCCAATCGACAATCGCCATTTTAACGTGGGTGTCGGTATTGGTAATAATACAGAAACGGGTCATTTCTGATGCCGTACCTGCGGTGGTATTAATCGCAATGAGTGGAGTCATTGGGACTGTACTTTTATCGATGCCTTCATAGTCACGAATATGGCCACCGCCCGCAGTCACTAAGCCAATGCCTTTGGCACAGTCATGAGAAGAGCCGCCACCGAGAGAGACAATAAAGTCACAGCCATTGTCATTGTAGGCATCTACACCGCTATGCACGTTGATGTCAGTTGGGTTGGGTTCTGCGCCCGGGAAGATATGACTTTCCACGCCAGCTTCAGTTAAATATGAGGCAATCGTATCTGCCACACCAAATTTGTAAAGACCGGCATCGGTCACGATAAGCGCTTTCTTTGCGCCAAGATTTTGCGCCTTTGCACCAATTTCTTTAGCACAGCCGGGGCCAAAAAGTGAAACACAAGGGATGTAAAAACCGTTTGTTTGATCTGCAATATTTTTAAAAGCCATGGTGCGATTCCTTCTACCATTCATTGTCATTTGTTATGGGTGATACTCACCTAAACTAAGTATTGCGAGGGATGTTTTAAATTCACACCTACCAAAGACCTACCAAAATTAAGGCTTTGTTTTGAATTTATTTAATTGATTGAAATTTAATCATTAATTATTTTTGTTATTTTCTAAGATTCGCTAAAAGTCGTATACATTTAAGCCAAAATAGGCGTTGCGATGATTGGATGTATGATGAGTTATCAGATTATAAAATCTAACTAAAACTACTATCAATTTACTAAATGCCCCAAAGCGCTCGAATCAGGATAGGCTATAACAAATAACGAGATAGTCACTTTTGTGCATTTCGCTTTTTGCAGTGCGAAACAAAAGATTAATTAAACGAGTTAAATAATGCCTAGTGAAAATTTGAAAACGAAACGTCCTTTATATATTCCTTATGCCGGAAATACACTTTTAGAACTCCCACTTTTAAATAAAGGCTCTGCGTTTAATGAAGATGAACGTAAGAGCTTTAATTTGCACGGTTTAATTCCACACGTCACAGAAAGCATTGAAGAGCAAAGTCAGCGTTCTTATCAGCAATATTGTGCATTTAATAGTGATATCAATAAGCATATTTACCTGCGTAATATTCAAGACACCAACGAGACGCTGTTCTATCACTTAATTGAAAACCACCTCAGTGAGATGATGCCGATCATCTATACACCAACAGTGGGTGAAGCTTGTCAGCGCTTCTCTGACATTTACCGTCGTCATCGTGGGATTTTTATTTCATATCCTGACCGTGATCATATTGACCAAATTATTCATAACGTGAATAAAAAGAACGTGAAAGTGATCGTTATTACGGATGGTGAACGTATTCTTGGACTTGGTGACCAAGGCATTGGCGGGATGGGGATTCCGATTGGTAAGTTGTCACTGTACACCGCATGTGGTGGGATCAGTCCAGCTTATACATTGCCGATTACTTTAGATGTCGGAACCAATAACCAACAGCTGTTGAATGACCCGATTTATATGGGATGGAGTCAGCCTCGTATCAGCGGTGAAGAATATTATCAATTTGTCGATGACGTGATTAAAGCCATTCAACAACGTTGGCCAAAAGCGCTGATTCAATTTGAAGACTTTGCACAAAAAAATGCGATGCCTTTATTGGAAAAATATCGCGATAAAATTTGCTGCTTCAATGACGATATTCAAGGAACAGCAGCGGTGTCTGTCGGAAGTTTAATTGCGGCATCACGTGCAGCAGGCAAGCAGCTCAAAGATCAAATCGTCACATTCTTAGGTGCAGGTTCAGCAGGTTGCGGGATTGCAGAGCAGATCATCAAGCAAATGGTGGCGGAAGGTTTAACCGATGCTCAAGCGCGTGCGCGGGTGTTTATGGTCGATCGCTTTGGTTTAATTACTGAAAATCAGCCGAATCTTTTAGATTTCCAACGCAAACTTGCGCAAGCACCGGATAACGTTGCTCATTGGGCAAATGCAGATTCAGTCATTTCGCTATTGGATGTAGTTACACATGCTAAACCGACTGTATTGATTGGCGTTTCGGGACAACCGGGACTGTTTAGCCAAGAGGTCATTGAAACGATGGCTGCGAATTGTGAACAGCCTATTGTGTTACCACTGTCTAATCCAACATCACGTGTCGAAGCGGTGCCTGCAGATATTATCGAGTGGACCAAAGGTAAGGCCCTGATTGCGACTGGCAGTCCATTTGCACCAGTGAATTATCATGGCAAGATTCATCAGATTTCACAGTGTAATAACTCCTATATTTTCCCGGGGATTGGTCTCGGTGTGATTGCATCTGGGGCGAAACGTGTGACGGAAAATATGCTGATGGCATCTAGTACGGCGTTGGCAGACTGTTCACCAAAATTGGCAGATCCAAATGCCGATTTATTGCCAAGTTTGGATTATTTACAGGATATTTCGAAGAAAATCGCATTGAAAGTGGCATTAGCTGCGATTGCTGATGGTGTTGCGCCAAATGTCAGCATTGAAGTACTAGAACAGGCCATTGAAGAGAATTTCTGGAAACCTGAATATCGTGATTATGTCCGTGTGACTTATTAATTTGGTCTAAAGATGCTGATTGAACAGAATCGATTTTGCATCTAATCGAAAAATACCCTAATCCAGATTAGGGTATTTTTTTATGTATAGAGGCATATTTTTTTAAGAAATACGAAAAATTATCGAGCGGGGTGTTTTAAATCTTTAAATTTTGCGTTTATCCAATTGGTTGGAAATGTGATCTCCACAGGCTTGAACCAGCATCACGATCGCGACCAAGACCACTATCACTGCCAGCATGATTTGCATATCAAAGCGTTGATAACCGTAACGGTAAGCAATATCCCCCAAACCACCTGCACCGATAGCCCCTGCAATGGCAGAAGAATTAATCATGGTCACCAAGGTCACAGTAAAGCCCGCGACGATGCCAGGAAGCGCTTCAGGGAGCAGCACATGCCAAATGATTTGTTTGCGATTACAGCCGATGGCTTGAGCGGCCTCAATCAGACCTTGATCGACTTCACGTAAACTCACTTCTGCAATGCGTGCAAAAAAAGGCGTGGCCGCAAGGGTTAAAGGCACGACGGCAGCCCAAACGCCATAACTGGTGCCCACAATAAAGCGCGTGAGCGGAATGAGCGCCACCATTAAAATAAGAAAAGGCACCGAACGGGTAATATTGACCAACCAACCTAGGGTGTGGTTTAGGCTTTTTGAAGGATAAATCCCGTGTTCAGCACTACACACCAATACGACTGCTAAAGGCAGGCCGATCAGAAAGGCCACAAAAGCTGAAACGCCGACCATCAGTAAAGTATCAATAGTTCCACTAATCAGTAAATCAATGAGTTGATCGTGCATAGCCAAGTACCTCAATCTGTGCGATATGGTGTTTAAGTTGTTCAGATAAGGCGTTGATCTCTAAATGGCTGTGGTCCACAGCAACAATCCACGAGCCAATTAAATGCCCTTGAATACTATCGATATGACTTTGATACAGATGTACTGGCGCCTGAAATTGATCAAAAATAAACTTTAAGTCAGGCGACTGTTGTAGTGTCGATTCATATCGTAATTTTAAAATGATTTGATCATTTGAATCTGACGGTTGTGGCTGAATGTCGCTTGGTAAATCAAGTTGTTCAAGGTTGAGTAACTCTTGTGTGATCTGCTGTTGAGGCGTAGAAAACACTTTCCAAACCTGTCCTGCTTCTACAATTTCGCCTTGATCGATCACTACAACCTGATCGCAAATCTCGCGAATGACCTGCATTTCATGGGTAATCAACACAATGGTAATACCGAGCTTTTGATTAATTTCTTTAAGCAAAGACAGCACAACAGAGGTACTTTCTGGATCGAGTGCAGAAGTCGCTTCATCACAGAGTAAAATTTCTGGATGATGAACTAACGCTCGTGCAATCCCGACACGTTGTTTTTGCCCACCGGAAAGCTGAGAAGGGTAGTGTTCTGCTTTATTTTCAAGACCTACCAACTTCAGCACTTCATTCACTCGCTGAGCGATATCGGCTTGACTGAAATTGGCGATTTTAAGTGGCAGCGCGATATTGTCATACACGGTTTTGGCAGACATCAAATTAAAATGCTGAAAAATCATCCCAATACGCTGACGCAGAGCAATCAACTCTGTGTGATTTAGGCGAGATAATTCCTGTTGATGGATGTGAATACTGCCATCACTGATTTGTTCTAAGCCATTCAGCGTTCGAATCAGCGAAGATTTACCCGCGCCGCTTTTCCCAATAATGCCGAATATTTTGCCTTGTGGAATATTCAGATTGATATCTTTTAAGGCATGCACCTGCTGTCCTTGCACATCATAAAATTTATTTAAATTTTTGATTTGGATATGCGGGACGGCAAATTCAACCGATGAACCGAAACTCACCATGAGCGACTCCTTATTTCCAACCAGGGAACCACAGTTTTGCACCAAAATCTGCGTCCAATGCCTGTTTAACTTTAGGTGAGTTTTGATAAATATCGACAAATTTACGCAGTTTATCGTCACGATCGACATAGTCATCACGTACGGCAAATAAGATGGCAAAACGCTTGTCAGTATTGGAGTCAAACAGTAAGGCATTTTCAGGATCGGCAGTTTTTGCTAGACGTAAATAATGTGGATAGCCAAAAGCCAGATCGACATCATCAATCGCACGTGCCGTTTGAGGGCCTTCCACCTCAATAAATTGAAGCTGTTTAGGATTCGCTGCAATGTCATTTAAAGTCGATAAAAAGTTATCTGGCTGTTTCAGTTCAATGAGCTTGGCTTGCTGTAACAGTTGTAAGGCACGGCCCTGATTGACCGGATCATTCGGAATCACCACTTTGGCTTTATGGGGTAAATCAGCAAAGTTTTTATACTTTTTTGAATACAGTCCGACATGGGTTGCAGCACCGACATCAAAGGCTTTGATTTTAAAATCCGTTTCTTTTTTTGCATTGTCTAAAAACGGCTGATGTTGAAAAAAGTTTGCATCAATATCACCATGATTTAAGGTGATATTCGGGGTATTCCAGTCCGAAAATTCCACCAATTTCACGTTCAGTCCTTGCTGCTTGGCTTCATCTGCAGCGACTTGTAAGGGTTTAGCAAAAGATGGGCTAATCCCAATCACCAATTCACTTTGATGACTTTTCTTTTGTTGATTCCAAATAACTAAGCCAATCACCAAGATGGCTACGATCACACCAATCAGTGTGAATTTAGATTTTGCTGTTTGTGCCATGGCACACCTCTATATTTCGAAATAATTAAATTTTTTGTCTAAAATATTGTTTTTTAATTGCAGCTTATGCTGTCTCAACGTTTTTAAGTGCTGCCTGAGATGATGTGTCGGAAGTGCGACATCGGTAGCGATGAGCGGGATGTGTCATTGCTAAATGGTCACCTTGTTGAAACAGTTTTTGCCTTAAACTGCCAGTGTCATACGCAGTTTTATAGCGACCACGTTGCTGTAATTCAGGAATGACCAAACGGATAAAATCTTGATGTGACTCAGGTGCAACGGTGCGAGTCAGATTAAATCCATCGATGCCAGTTTCATCCAAATAATCAATCAACTGTTCTGCAACGTTGGCGCCACTCCCAACAAAGAGCGGATAACGCCCACCTAGAACGTGCTGAGCACGCAAATCTTGGCGAGTGATTTTTTGCTCTTTAAATTTTTGATTGACCGATGCGATGCTATTGGTCTGCTGATATGGAATGGCTTCATCTTCTGCAAAGTTGGCGAGGTTCATACCAATCGAGCTGGAAAAGTGTGCTAGTCCCGCTTCAGGGTTGGCATAGCGAATGTATTCAGCCAATTTCTCTTGGGCGAGTTCATCGGTCTCTGCGGTCACCACCGTAATGCCAACAAAGAGTTTGATGGCTTGTGGGTCACGACCATGCGCTGCGGTTTGGCTGCGAATTTTTTGTACCTGATTTTTAACTTTTTCTGCGCTGTCTGCACCGATAAACATGCCTTCTGCATGTTGCGTAGCAAAAGCTAAACCACGTGGTGAAGCACCGGCCTGATACAACACAGGGGTGCGCTGTATTGAAGGGGAAACTTGAAATACCCCTTGGCTTTGATAGAACTTGCCTTGGTGTTGAATGGCATGTACTTTTTTGGGGTCGCTAAAGATGCGATGAGCTTTATCTTTTTGAACCGCATCATTTTCCCAAGAACCTTCCCAAAACTTATAGCAAAGCTGCAAAAACTCTTCAGCTTGTTCATAGCGTAGGTCATGATCTTTCAAGCCTTTTTGTCCAATCAAGCGTTCTGCACTATCTAAATATCCAGTCACGATATTCCAGCCGATTCGACCTTGGGTCAGGTGGTCTAGGCTGGCAAATCGACGTGCAAATTGATAAGGCGTTTCATAGCTCAAATTGACTGTTACACCAAAACCTAAGTTTTCAGTGACCGCAGCCATTGCAGAAATCAGGGTGCTGGGGTCATGGCTCGGCAGTTGGATCGATTCTTTAAGTGTGAGATCGATATTGCCTTCATAAACATCATAGACCCCTGTGATATCCGCTATAAATAGCCCATCAAACAGCCCTTTCTCCAAGGTTTTGGCAAGATCGGTCCAATAGCTCAGTTCATTAAAGCGGTGTGACTCATCGCGTGGATGGGTCCATAAGCCATGATTGATATGGCCGACACAGTTCATGTCGAAGGCATTCAGTAAAATTTTCTTGGCAGAATGTGATTGGGTATCTGCCGTCGTGATTGGGCTCATTACAAGGTCCCTCGACGTGGGGGCAATACGCCATTTAGGAGGTAATTGGCAATGAAGAAATATTTCCAACGCCCTGCATCATGCAAGGTGTGGACACGTGCATTACGCCAAAATCGATCTAGGCCATCTTCACGCTGACTTCCACGGCTGCCTGCAAGCTCAATCAATTTTGATGCCGCTTTCAGTGCGGTTTCAGTACTATGCGCACGCACTTTCGCTACATCTAATGAGGCTTTTGCGATGTTTTCGGCATTGGGCTGTGGGTGAGCAGCATCGATGGCACGAGCGGCTTGTTTCAGCAAGACCTCACTGGCGCGAACATCTGCGGCAATGCGACCGAGTTCGTATTTGGTTAAAGGATCTTCGCTTGCAAGATCAAGACCTGAATCAATCCATGGTCGAGCTTGGTGTACGCGGCTCAAACTTTCTTCAAAGGCTGCGCGGGCTATACCGACTTCAATCGCAGCATGCATAATTTGCGCAAATGGCCCAACCAATGTCGGCTCCGTAAATGCCCGATCAAAGGGAATGACATCTATGGCAGGAACTGCAACTTGGTGAAATTTTACAGAGCCGCTACCCGTGGTGCGCTGTCCAAACCCTGTCCAATCATCGATCAGCTCTAAACCTGTACTTTCACGTGCAATAAAGGCTAAATATTCACGACCATCTTGGTCTTTGACCAATGTGGGAATACGATGGGCAAATAAACTGCCGGTGCAATAAAACTTTTCACCATTCACCACAAAACCATTGTCATGAGGGCGAATCGACGTTTGTTTTTGCGCAGCGGTCTTGGTTTTAAACTCGGCTAAGGCATTGCCAAAACGAGCGCCAGCAAGCACTTCGGCATAAAGCTTTTGCTTTTGTTCAGTTGTGCCGGTGTTTCGTAATACTTCCAATGCATAAAAATGGTTTTGTGGAATTTGCCCAATTGAGCCATCTACACCACTCATAAGCGCAATCACTTGCGCCACGGTATAACTTGAAACTTCAGCACCGCCAAATGCCTTGGGAACCGTGATTGCCCAGAGACCCGATTGACTATAGGCCTCGATTTCATCAAACGGCAGTATGCGTTCGGCATCACGTTGCACGGCATTTTTTCTAAATTTTTCAGCTAATTGTTTTGCAATTTCAAGTGCTTCTGCATCGGACTGAATAATATGCGCAGGTGTTGTTGATGCGGCCTGTAGCGAATTTATATTTGGAAATGAGGTCATCAGAATTCTCCTTAAATCCACGCATGGCGTGCAGGTAATTTATGATTTAAGTAATAGTCGCCTAAGGTATGCAGCTTCCAGCGCACAGGATCATGTAAGGTGTGTACTCGGGCATTGCGCCAGTGTTGATCAAGGTTATGGGCACTCAAACTTGCACGGCTGCCGCCTAACTCAAGGAGTTTTTCAGAGATCTGTAAGGCTGCATCATTGGCATAGATTTTAGCTTCAGCGACACGAATCGAAGCTAGAGCGGCTTGTTGTTCACTCACCTGATCAAGCTGATCTAATTCATCGAGATAATCTGCGGCTTCATCTAAAAGTAAAATCGCAGCATCCAATAAAACGGCAGATTTACCCACTTCTTGTAGGGTGTAGGGCTCAAAACTGGCTTTCTCAACTTGTGCATCCACAATCGGACGGGCTTTTTGTACCGCAGAAAGGGTGTCTGCAAAGGCAGCTTCTGCAATCCCGACATCGATCGCGACTTGCATCAATTGTGAAAAGGCACCGCGATACGTTGGCCCTGCAGAAAGCTTACGTTCATCAAAAATTAATAGGGGGTCTACTGCCACATGGTTTAGTTTGACGGTGCCACTAGACGTTGTGCGCTGACCAAAACCATTCCAGTTATCAATCACTTCTACGCCTGTAGCGTGTCGATCAATGATGGTCAGGACAACATGACCTTCAGGGTGAACGGCTTTAATCGCCAACCAATCTGCAAAACTACTGCCGGTTGAATAGAACTTTTCACCATTAACAACATATGTTCCATTTTCAATGCGCAGCGTTGTGTTTAAGGTTTTAGTGTCTTTGGTGTTGCGCTCTGGCCCACCATTAGCTAAACGTTTTCCCTGTAAAATTTCATTAAAAATAAAGGCTTTTTGCTCATCCGTTCCCATGAGGTCAATCATATACAGCAAGGCAATTTGGTTTTGTGGAATTTGGCCCACGCTAGAATCTGCTTTATTGATAATGCGAAAAACCTGCGCCAGTGTCTTGTTGGACACGTAGGCACCGCCAAATTGCTTGGGTATACGAATGCCACCTAAACCTTTTTGACTGAATAAGTCGATTTCTGCAAAAGGCAGCAGGCGGTTCTGATCACGTTCATTTCGACCTTCCAAAGCAAAATCTGCAACATGATACGCTGCATGGATTGCTTCTAAGTCATTTTCAATAACATGAATATTTTCAGAGATTAAATGAGACATAATGACACCTTTAATAGATATCAAAACGCTACTCGTAAATGCGGGATTCTTTAAATGATGGATTATTCTTAACTTAGCAGAATGTCTTTTTAGCATTTAATCTGCATAAAAAATATGCAAATTAGATAAAATAAGTGTTTGATTTAAAACAATAGATGTAGGAAAAACAACAAGAGGATTGATGATGAAAATCTGGTGTTAGCAACTTTGTAGATATTCAACTTTAAAAATAATATATCTAAGACAGGGGCTTAGCTGTTTTTTTAATACTTTTTATTAATGGTGATCAATCAGCTTGAACTCCAATAGATGCTCAATATCATAGAGCTATGCAAAGATTAAAAAAGGGCTATAAATTGATTCAAATGTTTTTCAATCTGCAATAAAAAAGCCCCCATCTTTCGATGAGGGCTTTTTGAATTTGGAGCGGGAAAGGAGACTCGAACTCCCGACCCCAACCTTGGCAAGGTTATGCTCTACCAACTGAGCTATTCCCGCGGAGTCTATCCTGTTTTTTTACTAAAAAACTGAATCGAAAAAAATTTGGAGCGGGAAAGGAGACTCGAACTCCCGACCCCAACCTTGGCAAGGTTATGCTCTACCAACTGAGCTATTCCCGCGGAGTCTATCCAATTTTTTAAATAAAAAACCGAATGAAAAAATTTGAGCGGGAAAGGAGACTCGAACTCCCGACCCCAACCTTGGCAAGGTTATGCTCTACCAACTGAGCTATTCCCGCATAGCCACGTATAATACATTAAGGATTTTTCAGGTCAATAACTTTATGAAAATCTGTGCATCGTTTGCATAAAATAAAAACAATTTGTTTGAAAATTGGAAGATTTTTGCAGGTCGAAGGCTTCCATTTTGGTGAAATCATGCAATTCAGATGGTTTCAGCAACTTTGCGACACAAGAACTTGAACAAATACAGGCTATACTAAGACCAGTTGAACCTTTTTTGAATTTGGGAGAGCCGTTTTGAGTTTAGAACAGCAATTAATTGAGCGTCTACAGACATTAGCGCCTACACATCTTGAAGTGGTGAATGAGTCCGCAGGTCATGGTGGTTATTTCCCAGGTAAAGAGTCGCATTTTAAAGCGGTGATTGTGAGTGAGGCTTTTGCAGGCTTACGTTTGGTGCAACGTCATCAAAAAGTCTATGCCGCAGCAGGTGATTTACTTAGTCCGGGGCAAATTCATGCCTTGGCCATTCATGCTTTTTTACCTGAAGAATGGAAAGATCAAGACACCACTAGCCCTGAATGTGCGCATGCACCTAAGTCATCTTAAGGTAAACCATGGAAACGCAATTAATCATTAAAATCATTCATATGTGTGGCGTGGCTTTAGGCTGTGCTGCCATTTTCATTCGTGCTTTTACGCTGTTTAAAGGGACGCAGGGCAATTTACCGAATCCATCAGGTCGTAAGTTTTTTGTTGCATTGCAACATGGCTCAATGACATTAATTGCCGTGACGGGAATTATCTTATTGTTTATGAAGAACTTTGATGTGCAGCCATGGTTCTATGCCAAAGTTGTGTTGTTTTTGGCGCTGCTGTCTTCTTTATCTAAAGCGTATAAGAAAGATGACAGTGTATTATTGGTTCAGCGCCGTGCGGGCTTATTTATTGCAGCTGTTGCACTTATTTTCATCATTACATTGGTTATAATCAAACCAGTTTTTGGATAAATGGCTTATCCACATGGCCGATTTCAAGGCTTGAGTAGAAAAACAAAGATTAGAGGGTTTTGAATGTGTACGCGTGTGGTATTTAACCAAAAAGGTGGTGTGGGGAAATCGAGTATTACGGTCAATTTAGCTGCGATAAGCGCGCACCAAGGTTTAAAAACTTTGGTGATTGACCTCGACCCTCAAGCCAATTCAAGTCAATATTTGTTGGGGGATGATGCGACCTACTCAGCAGATAAGCCCGCACTTGAACCCAATATTGAAAATTATTTTGAAGAAGTCTTGGGGACGCAACAAAGTAAAGGTTTGTTGGGAAATGCCATTGGTTCGATTTTAAAAAATCGTACTAAAGGTCTAGAAAGCTATGTACATCAATCACCGTTTAAAAATTTAGATGTAATTCCTGCAAGCCCAAATTTGGGTGCGTTGGCACATGCCTTAGAATCTAAGCATAAAATTTACAAACTGCGTGATGCTTTGCAGCAGATGAGCGGTCAATATGATCGAGTGTTTATTGATACACCGCCGGCCTTTAACTTTTTTACTTTATCTGCGCTGATTGCGGCAGATCGCGTGCTGATCCCATTTGACTGCGATGTGTTTTCAAAACGTGCCTTACAGACCCTGATCGAAAATGTGTTAGAAACGCAGGATGATCATAATGATCATTTAGAAATTGAAGGCATTGTGGTCAATCAATTTCAGGCACAGGCGAAGTTACCGCGTGAAGTTGTACAACAACTCAAAGATGAAGGTCTTCCTGTCTTGGAGAGCATGTTACCGCCTTCGGTGCTGATGAAAGAATCTCATCATAAAAATCAACCTTTAATCCATTTGGCTGCAGATCATAAATTGACGCAAGCCTATCAATCATTGTTCAATGAAATTGAGCAAAAGTAGTATCGAGAAAAGTATGAATGCACTTAAATGTGGTCTAGTTGCTTTCACTGCTGTTGTATTGGGTGCATGTGCAAGTACGCCTAAACCAAGCTATGTTTCACCTACACAGTATCAGTCTTTGAGTTGCCAACAATTGCAAAGCGAATACAACCGAATCCACGACTATATTCAAAATGGTGTAGAAACACCGAAGCGCACAGGCGTTGGTGTCGGTGTTGGCCTCGGTGGTGGCTGGGGCAGCCGTGGAGGTTGGGGAATTGGTCCGAGTATTTCGGTCAATATGGGACAATCTTCAAATACCAAACGTACCGAACTTTCACGTGTTTTAGGTGAGCAAGAAGCGATTGTACAGGCAGCAAAATTTAAAGGTTGTCCGATTATCGTTCGCGCAAATTCGGCTACTGCAGCAAAATCATAAACGGATCATGAGCAGAGGCTTAGGCCTGTGCTATGAGAAAAGTGTAATAAAATTTGTCAGTAGGCGAGGCGTCTACTGGCATTTTTTTTGAGTCAAATAAACTGCACTATTTAGAGCCAATAAAATATTTAAATCTATGAAAAAATTAAATTAAATATTATTCGTAAATTTTAATGCCTCCTTCTGATCTTGAACATTCAGTGTGATCACTTTGACTTGTACAAGGATAAAACTGACCTAGCGCGTACTTGTTTTTTTAAATTCATTTCGGCTAAGGTGTGCGCTTTGAAACATTGTCTGGATATTTATGATTGAGAGTTGGCTTTTTGTATTTGCAATGATTGCGGTGATGATGACGCCGGGACCTAGCAATGCACTAATGGCAAGCTCTGCACATCAACAAGGCATTGCAAAGACGTGCATGCTGATTCCTGCAGAATTATTGGGCTATTTCTATGCCATTAATTTATGGGCGTTGATTATTCATTTAAGTGCTCCAGTGTGGCCGAATTTAATTCACTTGCTACATTTTCTCAGTATTGCCTATGTTTTATGGTTGGCTTTTCATTTGTGGAAATCGACGCATTTACATCAGTACAATCAAAAACATCCTTCAATTCAACCACGTGAATTATTCATTTCCTCGTTAAAAAATCCGAAAGCGTTGCTTTTTGCTGCAGGTATTTTCCCGATTGAAACTTGGGCTAGCCCATTAAATTTTATTTTGGTTTTCGCTGTATTTAGTGTGGTTTTGCTGCCGGTTGCGTTGTTTTGGATGTCATTTGGACGGACGATTTTGGCCGGTAAGACCCAAAAAATTAAGGCCGATCTTCTGTATAAAGGGTCGGCCCTGATGCTGATTTTATGTATGTTTCCCGTGGTTTTGCGCTTTTTTGCTTAAAGGCGTTCACCACATCGGTTTATTTCTTTAATTTTGCTCGAATAAAACCAATCACACCCGGTAAAACACTAATAATAATGATGCCAAAGATCAGATGGGTGAAGTTATCTTTCACGATTGGCATATTGCCAAATAAATAACCCAAAGTGATAAATGAGCCAACCCAGCAAATCGCACCAATCATGTTAAAGGTCAGGAAGTACTTGTAGTTCATGCTGCCTGCACCTGCGACAAAAGGCGCGAAGGTTCGTGCAAAAGGAATAAAGCGGGCAAAAATAATGGTTTTACCACCGTGTTTTTCAAAGAATTTTTGCGTATTCACCAAATGTTGACGGTTAATGAAGCGTGATTCAATTTCAAAGACACGTGGGCCAATATATTTACCAATATGGTAGTTCAGCGTGTCGCCCAAGACTGCCGCGATAAACAGTAAAATCACCAAAACCCATGGATCCATGGCACCTGTTGACGCAGCGAGCGCGCCTGCTGCAAACAGAAGACTGTCACCCGGTAAAAAGGGCATGACCACTAAACCGGTTTCAACAAAAATAATCAGGAACAGAATTGCATAAATCCATACGCCATAATTGGTAATGAACTCGAGTAAATGGTCATCAACATGTAGTATAAAATCAATCAGTTCCATGGGGCTTATATGCGTAAAATAGTGGTCTGATGCTATCAGTCTGGGGCAGCAAAGTCAGTATTAAAACGTAATTAATTATCAATAAAACCGTTCTATATATAGAATGATGAGTATTATAAAAGTATATTTAACGAGAATAAGAAACGACCTAATCTAAGCACATCTTTTGAACAGTATTAAAAATAGGTTTCAGTATGTTTAATCCAAATTTGATGGTGAAAAATCTGAGTCAACAGCCGCAAATCAATTCGGTAGTCAGTCTCGTTGCACGTATTTTGATGGCTTATATTTTTATTGTGGCAGGTTGGGGCAAAATTACCGCTTACACTGCAACCGCAGGTTATATGGAGTCAATGGGTGTACCGGCAGGGCTACTTCCGATCACCATTTTAGTTGAGTTGGGTGGTGGCTTAGCTTTATTGTTTGGTTTTCAAGCGCGTTTTGCAGCGCTAGGTCTAACCGTATTTAGTTTAATCACTGCATTTTTATTCCATGGCGGTGCAGAAGATGGTATTAACTTTATGAAAAATTTGGCGATGGCTGGCGGCTTATTATTTCTCATGTTACATGGTGCAGGTAAATTCAGTTTTGATCATTGGATTGAAAAATCAAAATAAAGTTGTCATGAGTCCGAGCATCCATCGAAGCGGCGTTCTGCCGCTTTTTTCATGTCTACCGCTGATTGAAAGCGGATGGGTAAAGTCCTGAAATGTGTTGTAAAAAACACCGTTTGGCTTGGGATTTTTGCCCCTGTCCGAATAGTGTGCGAAAGTCCAAGAAAAATGTTAGAATACGGCGCTTATATTCGTTGCCTGCATAGTTGTTTGCCATGACTACCAATACCCAAATTACTGAAGACCGTATCCTGATTTTGGATTTCGGTTCTCAATATAGTCAGCTTATTGCACGTCGTGTACGTGAAGCTGGTGTTTATTCAGAAATGTACGCATTTGATATGTCTGAAGAAGACATTCGTGCATTTAACCCAAACGGGATCATTCTTTCAGGTGGTCCAGAAAGTGTTCATGAAGAAGGTAGTCCGCGCGCACCACAAGTTGTATTTGAACTTGGTGTACCTGTTTTAGGTATTTGCTATGGTCTACAAACCATGTCAGAACAGCTTGGCGGTAAAGTTGAGCCAGGTACTGTGCATGAATTTGGTTATGCAGAAGTTGATATTAAAGTCCGTGATGCTTTAATTGGTGATCTTGAAGATACCAAAGACCAATTAAAAGTATGGATGAGTCATGGCGATAAAGTGACTCAAATTCCTGAAGGTTTCCAAGTCACTGCAAGCACACCAAGCTGCCCAGTGGCGATGGTTTCTGATGAAAAACGTCGTTTCTACGGTATCCAATTCCACCCAGAAGTAACTCATACTGCGAAAGGTGCTGAGTTATTGTCTAACTTCGTACATGGCGTATGTGGTTGCCGTAACTTGTGGAACTCAGAAAACATCATCGATCTTCGCGTAGAACAACTTCGTGAGCAAATTGGTGATCAAAAAGTTCTATTGGGTCTTTCAGGCGGCGTCGATTCATCGGTTGTAGCTGCACTTTTACACCGTGCGATTGGCGACCAATTGACTTGCGTATTTGTGGATAACGGTTTACTTCGTTTGAACGAAGGCGAACAAGTGATGGACATGTTTGCGAAAAACATGGGTATCCGCGTGATTCGTGCCGACGCTGAAAATCGCTTCTTAACAGCGCTTGCTGGTGAAGTTGATCCAGAGAAAAAACGTAAAATCATCGGTCGTGAATTCATTGAAGTGTTTGCTGAAGAAGCACGTAAGCTTGACGGTGTGAACTTCCTTGCTCAAGGTACCATTTACCCAGACGTAATTGAATCTGCGGCAAGCAAACAAGGTAAAGCACATGTGATTAAATCACATCACAACGTGGGTGGTTTACCAGAAGATTTAGCATTCGAATTGGTTGAGCCAATCCGTGATTTGTTCAAAGACGAAGTACGCCGTTTAGGTACAACTCTTGGTCTTCCATTTGAAATGCTTTACCGTCATCCATTCCCAGGCCCGGGTCTAGGTGTACGTATTCTTGGTGAAGTGAAAAAAGAATATGCTGACATCCTTCGTCTAGCAGATGACATCTTCATGCAAGAACTTCGCGCAAGCGGCTGGTATGACAAAACTGCACAAGCATTTGCCGTATTCCAACCTGTGAAATCTGTGGGTGTCGTAGGTGATGGCCGTCGTTATGCATGGGTAATCGCGCTTCGTGCTGTAGAAACTGTGGACTTTATGACTGCACGTTTTGCACACCTTCCTTATGATCTTGTAGACAAGATTTCTACACGTATCATGAACGAAATTGCAGAAGTTTCTCGTGTTGTTTATGACGTATCGTCTAAACCACCTGCTACGATTGAATGGGAGTAATTTTCTAGCGAAAATTACTTTTTTAAAAAGGACGCTTAGGCGTCCTTTTTTTATGAGGTTAGTTTTATGTAAAGTGGATCTAGAGTGGTTGATTCGATTCCAATGCTTTTTAAGAAACCTTCATATTGTCTTGGATTTAACGTAATAATTCTTTTTAAAATAGCAAAAGAAGCTTTATTCATCTCAGGTTGTTCTAAGGGGGTAAAGGATCTTTCGAATATTCCTGCTAAGTGCGAATATTCATTGTTAATTCTATCTGTAAAGGTAAATACTAAATGTTCGCCCCAAAGAGATTTGAGCTTTTCCGTATCGGTGTTAGAGAATCCATCTGGATAGTGAAAGTTAGAATATAGCTCCAAAAATTTTCTAGCATTATTGGGAAAGTTATAAAAAACATTATAGTTCTGATCATTAATGTTTTCTTCGCTTGCGCACAGATGTAGTTGATGAAATAGAAAGTTAAGTTCTGAAAAATAGTTTTTCATATAATTTGGCATTTGAACTATAGTAGAGGTATCAAAGTTTCTTTTAATAATAAAAAATTGTATGTTACCCCATTTTTTCCCATTAAGCCGTTTTAGGTATTTTAAAAATTCTAAATTATGAGTTGATATAAACAGTTGCCCAAATTTTTGATCAACGACAATTTTTTCTTCAATTAGAGAAAAGATAAAGAAAATATGATTGCTATCTAAACTACTTATAGGATCATCAATCCAAATAATTGGTTTCTTGCTTTGATCTAAATCATCTTGGACTTTTGCTAAGAAATAGCAAAAGGAAATTAGGCTTTGCTCACCTTCGCTCAAATTGTGAGCTTTAGTTTTAACTCCATTTTTAATCCGTTGTATTTCAAACTTTATAGATTGCCCATTTGTGCTGGCAGTTTCAATAGGCTCAAGACTCAAATGTTGATGACCAAAATCATGCTGTAGAATTTCATTAATACGTTTACAAGCTTCGCCTTCAGATTTTAACTTATCTTCTTCCGTATTAATTGCAGCAGTCATAGTATCTTTTTGAGCTTTAAGAGCTGCTAATTCAGTTTCTAATGGTCCAATCGCTTGGAAAGCTAGGTTTATATCTAAGTTTTGTTTGTTGAAATTAATATCATGTAAGAAATGAAAAACGTGGTTTAAACGTAAAGCATTTTTAGCTTCATTTTGTTTAGTTTTCAAGTCACTACTCAATTGGTTGCATTCATCTCTAATATTAGAAATTTGATTAAGAATAGTTGTGATTTCTATAGAATAATCTTGAGGGTTTATTGATTCTAATTCTATAAAAGGGTTCTCGTGTTTCTGCTCGAGTGCTGCTTTTAGTTGTTTAAGCGATGTTTTTTGCATACTACATGCAGATTGTAGACTCGAGTTTAATTCAGATAGTTTGGAGTGATATTGTTGATAATAGAGATTAAGATCTAAAGTGAATTTTAATATATCACTATCTAAATCATTATCTAAAAGTTGAATACCTTTTGAGATTCTGCTTTGAAGCAGTTGAAATTCTTGATTGAAATGTTGTTTAAGAGTTTGTCCTCTTTCTTCTGAAATTTCATTACTACAAAATGCACAAGTTTCCCGATTTTGGTGGAGTTGATGTCCTGTTTGTACCCATGAGTTTAGTGTAGGATTATTCGTTAATTCTTCAATTTTGCCACTTAGATTAACAACGGTCTTTAAAGTTTCATTTGTTGCTTGGGCAAGTGATGAGAAGTTTAAAGTGTATTTAGGGATTTCAGGTGGAGTAGTTAATTCATTTTGTTTTATTAAGGCTAATTTTTCTGTTTCTTGATCGGCAGTTAACGATTGGAAGCTAGTTTTTTGAACTTCAACGATATCATTTCTAAGTTTGGTTATAGAGTAATTAATATCACCAAAAGTAGAATGTTGGGTCTTGATCGAATCAGAGCTGCGAGTCGCTTTGTCCGTGAGTAACTTCTCTAAATAGATTTTCTTAGTACCGTGATCTTCACTAGCATCTTTTACCTCCTTCTCTTTATGTTGGATAGAAAGGTAGACACCAGATTTAGCATTTTCTTCATTTGAACCTAACTCATCTTTTAATTCTTGAATCCGATCTAGAATTTGCTGATTGTCACCACCTAAAGTTACAGAGAATGATTCAATGTTGTCATCTTCATTATGAATAAACTTTAAATGTGCTTTTACGAAATCGGAGTTATAGACATGAATAGGGTGGCTAAAATCTTGAAGGTTATTTTGAGTAATTTCAGTATTATCAGAAAGCTTAATTTTGAAATCAGGATTATCATATTTAGGCGGAAGTTGTTTCTTCTCAAGACTTCGAATTATTTTTGAAAGACTTGTTTTTCCAGAATAATTACGCCCATAAAGGATATTGATATCCTTAAAATCATATACTTCACTTTGATCCTTATTATTCTGATAAGTAAGACTTGTTGCCCAATCAAAATTTTTAAAAATAGAAAAATTATCAATTTTGGATATACGCTTAATTTTCATTTATTTCCCCGATAATCATAAAATTCAAATATTTATTGTTGTTAAAATATACTTATTGATTGTTAACTGTTCAATAAAAAAGGACGCCTCGGCGTCCTTTTTTATATCTCAACATTCTATTTATAAACAATTGACCAACTACTATCGCTTTCATTATTCGGTTCAGCTTTAGGCTTCACTTTATGGGTAAAGCTTTGCCAAGACTTCGTCGATTTACGTTCCGGTTTCATACTTGAATCATAGCGTTCTACACGGTTACGGCCATTTTCTTTCGCCTGATACAGCGCAATATCAGCTTGCTTAATCAGTTCAGTTAAATTTTGCTTATGTGATTTAAGCTGTGAAACACCAATGGAAACGGTAAATTGGATCGGGTGATTTGCGACATTCAGCAAAGATTGATTTTGAAGTGTTAAACGAATACGTTCCGCGATCAACATTGCATCCTGTATTTGCGTTTCAGATAGAAGCACAATAAATTCTTCACCACCAAAACGAGCCAAGACATCTTTTTGGCGCATTTCTTTGCGGGTGGTTTCAGCGATACATTGCAATACCTGATCACCAACATCATGTCCGTAATTATCATTAATATGTTTAAAATGATCGACATCAAACATCAATAAGCAAGTACTTGCAGGCGTTGGCCATTCATGGATGCGATGCTCAGCCAACTGAACAAACTGACGACGGTTATATAACTGGGTGAGCTCATCTGTATGCGCAAGATTTTTCAGCGTATGCATATTCCAGTCATCAAGCAGGGTACGTAAAAAATGACGACGTGCATTGAGCGTATTGTTCCAACTCATATGCAGGCTGATCATCCAAACAGGAATAGACACCACCACAAAAATCAGTGCTTCTTGCCATGATAAAAGCTGACTCACCGCAAAATACACCAATAGCGAAATAAGGCCCGAACAATACAAGGCGGGCTTAAATTGTGTTTGTACGCAGACATTGGCAATTAAAATAAAGATCGACGCACCATAGATATAGGACGAGACCATTGGGCTATTTGAAGCCAGTAGTAAGCCAATCCAAATCGCGGTGCTACAGACCGTCCCAATCGGTAAGATCATGTCGAGCACACGAATATCTTTTTTGTATTTAAACAGATAAAAGCTGACCAATAAGGCAGCAATAATCATGGCCACTCGAGAAAGACCTGACCAAAAGAACATGTCAGGGATAATAAAAATGTCAGCAAAGAAATAAAGAAGAAACGTAATCTGCGCCATGTAGTTCACTTGACGTAAATAAGGTAACTGATGGGCATACTGATGTTGTAGAAAATAGTTTCTAAACTGCGTAGGAATACGTGCAAAAGGATCTGCAATGGCTTGTTCAATCTCGGCACGATTGGCAAGATCACACTCAGAAAGTTTCAAAGTATGAGTATGATTTTTACGAACTTCCTGAGCAGACGAATTAGTCCGAGAACTCATTCGTACATCAACAGACATGTCCCTTCTCCATAAATGGCTTAGGACAAATTATGAACAAAAAACACACAAAAATATCTACCTGAAACTAGGGATTTTTCGAATGGATGATAAAAAATCGTCTGTTGAATGTTACAAAATATATTATTAACTTGCTGTTTTATAAGTTGAAATTTGATTGCGTCCTGCAGATTTTGCTTGGTAAAGTGCCTGATCGGCCATGCGAATTACACTTTGTAAATCTCGGTTTTTTTGACCAAATTCGGCAACACCAATTGAAACGGTAAATTTAAGTTTTTGTAGTGTATCAAGTTCTAAATAATCATCGGCTATTGCCCGTCGCAGACGTTCGGCAATATCTTGAGCCTGACGCAGGTGTGTCTGCGGTAAAAGGATAATAAATTCTTCACCACCGAAGCGGGCAATGATGTCTTGGCTACGTAAAGTATGTCGGCACGTTTCGGCAATTTGTTGTAAAACATGATCACCAATATAGTGCCCAAACTGATCATTAATATTTTTAAATTTGTCGACATCAAAAATCAGTAATGAAAGTGGCTGTAACGGTTTGGACTGATGATGAATATGATAATTGGCAAGTTGAATAAATTGACGGCGATTGTTTAAGCCGGTCAGCACGTCGGTATGCGCCATAATATTGAGCGCTTCACGGTTCAACTGATCGAGTTTACTGTGTAAAAATACAATTCTAGATTTTTGCGTTGAATTCCAACTGATATACAAACTAAATAACAACACGGGCGAATAGATCAAGATAAACAGTTGCAGTTGATGGATATTGCCAGAAATGGCGAAATATACCCCAATCAGTAAAATTAGACTGATACATAGAGAAATGAGCACAGCAGCCTTAAAGCGTATTTGCACACATAAATTGGCTAACACAATAAAAACCAAAGATGCATATAAATAGATCGGCACATCGGGGCTATTGGATAAATTGAGTAGGCTAAACCACAGCGCAGAAGCACCAACGATCGATAGGGGAAGCATCAAGTCAAAGAGTAAAATGCTCTTACTATATGTATAAATGCCCCATGTGATGCCCATCATCAGTAAGGTATAGGCAGTTTTTAAGCCTATCGCGAGCAAGCCCACATCGGGCAACATAAACCAATCCGCTATGGCATAAGAGAGATAGGCCAATTGTGCAACGATGTTGACTTGGAAAAAGAATTTAAAAAGTTGACGACGATGGTAGTGGAAAAATTCTTGACGAAATTGAGCAGGAACGCGAACAAAGGTTCCTTTCAAGGCATTTTGGATCAGTACACGTGATTCTTTCTTATACTCATTGATCATGCAAGATTACCGATGGTTGAGTATGGTTTGTATGTAAATTTATGTAACTTAAATAATCTATATCATTCTTATTTAAAATTAAACAAGTTATTTCAATGATTTGTGAATTATTTGGTATTGTTTGGTCAAAAGTGAGTGTTAATTTATGTTACTTAAATTTACATTTCACGTGATTTGAACAAGTAATTTCGCATTGGATATTGTCTAAATAAGCATCGAAAACTGTTATGCTGTATGTCATATTAGGCAACAAAAAAACGATTGTCCTATCTCTGTGATTCAGCGTATTAATGACAGCTGAAGAAGATGGAGTTAATGCAGATATAATGGAAAAAAATGCATAGCTCTCTAGCCGATAGTCCTTGCGTCGGCTTAGCCAAATTTAGGGTAAGAATATGACCAATACCAATTACACAGAAATATCTCATTCCGACGATTGTGAAAAATACGTCAATCAGTTCATTCAAGAATTTCCACTGCGCCGTGCTGAAATTGGTCAAGGCACAGTGATTAAACGAGCTTTACCAAGTCGTCATAAACGAATGATTGGTGCATGGTGTTTCCTTGATCATGCTGGTCCAGTGCATTTCCCTCAAGGTGATGGCTTAGATGTTGGGCCGCATCCACATATTGGTTTGCAAACGTTTACATGGATGATTGATGGCACCATGATGCATACCGACAGTTTGGGCACACATCAGTTAATTCAGCCCAAACAAGTCAATCTCATGACAGCGGGTTATGGTATTTCGCATACTGAGGTTGCTCCAGAGTCTGAAACACAAATGCATGCTGCGCAGCTTTGGATTGCATTGCCAGATGACAAAATCAATATGGCGCCCCAATTTGACCATTACCCAGAATTGCCTGTGGTGACGCAAGACGGGATTGAATTGACGGTATTGGTGGGTGAATTTTTACAGACTAAATCGCCGGTAAAAGTACATAGTGAATTATTGGGTGTCGATCTGCGTAGTTCGGAAAGTCAAAGTACCGTCCTGCCGCTCAATCCAAAATTTGAATATGGCTTTATGGCCCTCGAAGGGACTGCCAGTATTAATGGTCACGAGCTCAATGAAGACAATATGGTGGTACTTGAGCCGGGCTTAACCCAAGTCAAAATTGATCTGCATGCAGGTGGCCGTGTTTTATTATTAGGGGGGGAACCTTTTGAATCACCGATTCTGCTGTGGTGGAATTTTGTGGGGCGCACACAAGAAGAATTGAATATTGCCCGTGAGCAGTGGATTAATCAGGACGAACGCTTTGGCTCTATTCCAGACTATGATGGTCCACGACTAGAAGCACCTGCTTTCCCTGATAAAATGCGTCCATCACGTTAACTTAAAAATAAAAATGAACAGCCGTACCTGTGGTGAAAATGGTGCGGTATAACCATGAGGGAGTCATTATGGGTATCGTCGCAACGGCAACAGTAAACACCTTAGAAGCACCGTGGTCAGGTGAAATTCAGAGTGGAAAACATCAACTTATTACCGATAAGCCCGAATCATTTGGCGGCGGGGACTTAGGTTTAGCACCGTATGATTTACTGTGCGCATCCTTAATCTCATGCACAATGATTACCTTGCGCATGTATGCAGCACATAAACAAATCCAATTGGGTGAGTTTCGTGTCGAGGCAGACTTTTGTGCGAACCGTGAAGGAGCTGAATGGGTTGAGCGACGCCTGCATTTTCAAACATCCTTGGATGCAGAGTTAGAGCAAAAAATCTTGTCCATTTGTGAAAAAACCCCAGTGACAAAAACTTTATTGCGCAGTGTAGACATTAAAACCACTCTAGTTTAATTTAAATGCAGGTCGCTGCTGTACTGTGCAAAATTTAGTTTTGATACAGATCCAAGCAGTGATCTGATACTTTTTATGATTTAACTACTTCAAAATAATAATGGCATGCCAGAAATAAGAAAATTTTAGACTTCATATAGGAGATGAACCCATGCGGGTGCTACATCATCTAGAAAAATCTCGTTCATTTCGTATTTTATGGGCAATGCAGGAATTAGGACTGGATTATCAGGTTCAGTTTTATCTGCGCCAGCCAAATTTGTCTGCTCCCCCTGAGCTTAAAGCCATCCATCCTTTAGGGAAGTCGCCCATATTGCAGGATGATGGACTGGTCTTGGTAGAATCTGCAGCGATCTTGGAGTATTTACAAGAGAAGTATGATCGGCATGATTTTTTTGCAGCCAAGGCGGAACATTCAAAACAACAATATCGCTTTTGGATGCATTATGCCGAAGGTTCTCTAATGCCGTTGTTGGTGATGCAGTTGGTCATGAGCAATGTGCCACGCCATGTACCTTGGGTCATCAAACCCGTAGCTAATCGCATTTGTGATGGGGTCAAAAAAGGTTTTGTACGACCTCGCTTAAAAGAACATATCGAGTTTTTAGAAAACCATTTAGCGGAAAATGAATATTTTGCGGGACCGTTTAGCTTTGCGGATATTCAGATGACGTTTCCATTAGAAGCCGTTATGACCAGAACTCAAGGGCGATATCCACAAATTCAGGCTTTCTTACAACGGATGCAACAGCGTCCTGCATATCGCCGTGCCAAACAACAAGAACAACAGTTGGAAGCACAGCAAGACCGGCAGGATGATTCTGCTTAGCTCACATGATACAAGCGTTCTTTAGGGAAGACGACTTTAAACAGCGAACCGCGGTTTTCTTTGGACTCAATTTCAAGGTGTGCCTGATGTTGCATCAAAACGTGTTTCACGATGGCAAGACCTAAACCTGTTCCTCCCGTTTGGCGACTACGTGCGCTGTCCACACGGTAAAACCGTTCCGTTAAACGGGGTAAGTGTTTCGGGTCAATCCCGATACCCGTATCTTCAACGGTAAAATAACCATGCGTACCATCATCATGCCAACCAATGGTCACAGTACCGCCTTTGGGGGTGTATTTAATTGCATTGGTGATGAGGTTACTAAAGGCACTCGCCAATTCCATATCTGATCCGATCAGGTCACAGTGACTATCAATCTCGAGATTCAGTGTATGTCCATAATCCACATTGTAAGCATGTGCATCGTCATATAGTTGGTTCATTAGGCTGGGCATTTCAATGATTTGATTTTTAGCAACTTTTTTATCATTTTCCAGACGAGATAATAATAACAAGTCATTAACCAAAGCATTCATACGGCGGGTTTGAGACTGCATTTGATCGAATGCGCGTTTCCAGCGTGGATTTAAATCTTCCTGATCGGTAAAGGTTTCGATATAGCCACTTAAAACCGTAAGTGGTGTGCGTAGCTCATGTGAAATATTATCGACAAAGTCTTTACGCATTTGCTCAAGGTTATGCATGCGCGTGACGTCATAAGCCACCAGTAATCGACTTTCACGACCAAAACGGGTCAATTTCACTTGCACATAATGGTCTTCAAGTACCGATGATTTCATTTTTAAACCATCGGGGGCTAAATCGATATTGGTAAAGTATTCGATAAAACTAGGCTGTCTTAAAATACTTAAAATATTGCGCCCTTGATCGAGCTGTTGAATCCCCAACAACTTTTCTGCGGCAGGGTTCCACCATTCGATTTGGTGTAATTCATCAATCAATACCACAGCTTCAGCAAGCGCCACCAAGGAAGATTGAGCGCGGTCAATTAGGCCGACCATTTCAGCTTGTACGATGCGTTCTTGGCGCTGGGCACGGTATACATTAAAGAGCAAAGCCCCCCAAATGCCGTCTAAATTCGGCGGGACATCATAAGGACGGTTTGAAATCCATTCGTTGACCAAGTACAGCGAACGCATTTGCAATGCAAAGAACACTGCAAAGGCAATTAAGATGCAGATCCATAAGTACCCGATACCAAAGCCGATGAGTGCAGCAATGAGCAGGAAAAATGCCAGCAGTCTTAAATCCTGCTTGGCAAAAGTCCATAAACTGCTGTAACGGAATTTTTTATGTTCACTGGCAAGTTCAGGGACGGGATACGGTTCGTACATAGAAAATTAAAGACCTAAAATGACTAACCCATCACAGCGTCTGCACGGGTAGAGAAACGGTAACCTGTACCACGAACAGTTTGCACATAACGATCGGCTTGGAAAGGTTCAAGAACTTTACGCAAACGACGAATATGCACGTCAATGGTACGGTCCTCAATATACACGTTTCCACCCCAAACCTGATCTAATAATTGAGCACGGGTATAGGCACGTTCAGGATGAGTCATGAAGAAGGCCAGTAAACGATATTCAGTCGGTCCCATATCTAAAATGGTGTTACCAAAGCTGACACGTTGGCTGACTGGATCGAGGATTAAACCATTGGCATCAATGGTTTTTTCACCACCCAATGCATTTGAGCGACGCAGCACAGCTTTAATGCGTGACACCAACTCACGGGTGGAAAAGGGTTTGGTCATGTAGTCATCTGCACCCGCGTCCAGACCTTGGACTTTATGGTCTTCTTCGCCGCGCGCAGTGAGCATGATGACTGGAATTTCTGACAAATTTTCATCGCGTTTTAAACGACGACATAGGTCTACACCACTCACGCCGCCAGGCATCATCCAATCTAATAAAATCAGTGCAGGACGCTGATCCACAATCATTTGGTGCGCTTGTTTCGCATCTTCAGCTTGCTGACATTGAAAACCAGCCATATCCAGTGAAGTATGGATCATTTCCCGAATCGGGAGTTCGTCGTCGACGATTAAAATATAGTCATCTTTCACAGCGCAATACCCTATTTTATGTAAACGGTAGACCGTTTTATATTTATGACAGGCTTATTACAAAGATTAATTATGACAGTATCATTGCAAAAATGATCTTTCATTGGGGTTTAGAAAGAAATTGTGACAATTTAAATCCTGAAATATTCAACAACATGGGCTTTGCATCATGTTGTTGTCACAAAAAAATCATTCAAAAAATTGTAAAGATCAGTGTTGAGGCCAAAATTTATTTACTGGGTTTTTCAGAAAAAGCATCCAACAAGGCCAAAAAGACCACGCTACATGACGATAAAACCTCATCAATCGGCTGTTTATAACCACTCATGACCCAACGAATCGCGATTTGAGTGACATAACCATTGAGACCAGTTGCGACCATCGAAATTTCACGTTCTGAACGATCAATATTCGGCATCATGAGCATGACAAAGGCATGAATCATACGGTCAAAGCGCATCATGGTTTCATGAATCGTGGCTTGGTTATGTAGCTCTTGTACCAACATGGCATCGATGTAAATGATGCGCGCCATACGTGGATTATTTTTTAAAGTTAACAATAGGGCGGTTAAACCTGCTTCAATCATTTTTTTAGAATCGGTTGATGCTTGCATGATGGCTTGCATCACGTTTTGTTGCAGTTCATCGATTAATTTTAAAAAAATGGTTTGGAACAGTTGCTCACTTTTCTTAAATGATTCGTAAAAATAGCGTTCGGTCAGCTTGGCTTCCAAACAAATATCTTTCACGGTCACGGAAAAAAAGCCATGTGTACCATAGGCTTCTATACCGGCTTCAATCAGTTTTTCACGTCGCGCTTGCTTACGTTCACTGAGAGAAAGCCCTTTAAATTGACGTTCCTTCACATTTTTTGCCTGTTGTTGTTCTGTGTGATTTGTTGCATCTGTCATGAAAATATACGCTGAACTAAAGCAGAATTTTGTCTTATTTTAGCAATAATTTCAGTTTAAACCTATGTTTAAGCATTGGCGATTTCAACAGCTTAGCACGTCCTAAGATGACATTGACAATATGTATTGTCAAAACTATATTAAGTCGACGAACTGCACACATTGGCAAATGAGATCACGCTGTGATAAAGCCAAGCGGCAGCATAAAGGAATAAGGAATCACAATGAAAAATTTCAAAAATAAAGTGGCTGCCATTACAGGTGCAGGTTCAGGTATTGGTCAGCAATTGGCTGTGCTTTTGGCGAAACAAGGCTGTCATCTGTCTTTAAGCGATGTGAATGAGCAGGGTCTTGCGGCAACCGTAGACTTAGTGAAAGCCAGCAATGTACGTGTAACCACGCAAAAACTCGATGTGTCAGACCTTGCGGCAATGAAAGCATGGGCAGCACAGACTGTTAAAGATCATGGTTCAGTGAATATGATTTTTAACAATGCGGGTGTGGCATTGGGTACGACCGTTGAAGGGGCAAGCTATGAAGAGCTGGAGTGGATTGTCAACATTAACTTCTGGGGTGTGGTTTATGGCACCAAAGAATTTTTACCGTATATCAAGCAAAGTGGTGAAGGTCATATCATCAATATTTCCAGCTTGTTTGGCTTAACAGCACAGCCAACACAGTCGGCATATAATGCCACTAAATTTGCAGTACGTGGTTTTACCGAATCTTTACGCCAAGAATTGGATATTGAAAACTGTGGCGTGAGTGCGTTATGTGTACATCCGGGCGGTATTCGTACCAATATTGCCAATGCCGCAAAAATGAATGACAGCTTGAAAAGTTTAGGCATGAACCCACAAAAATCGGCGCAGTCGTTTAATAAATTCTTGCGTTGTCCACCTGAAGAAGCGGCTCGTCAAATCATTGCAGCAGTACAAAAAGATAAGCGTCGTTTATTGATTGGTAATGATGCAAAAGCGATTGATTTAATTCAACGTTTGCTACCGACGGGTTATCAAAAATTAACTGCCATGGCGACTAAATTTGGTCAATAAGCGGTAATTAAAATCAATTGAAAAGAGCCCACGTCAGTGGGTTTTTTTATGCTCTAGTAATATCAGAAGCGCAATTTGATCCAAATAAAAGAACGATACGCGGTAGTGTCATCCGCAATTGTTTGAGACAAGACGACTTTTAATCACAAATGTTTTTGCGATCCTTTGAATCATTTGATGGTATTGATCGAGTTTTGTCGGTGAGGTGTATTGCACCGCAAGATGGTTTCCTTGCGAAGCACGCTTCTCATTTTGTCGAATGAGAAACAACGTTTCGTAAGAGTACCTCCAGCCGAAGGCTAATCCCGTTATTCAATCCCTAGATGTAAGACTCCATCGAATAGATTTAAAAATCATTTTAAAAATCCGAAATTACTTTTACAGGCGTAACATCAGTTATTAAAAGCCCAAAGCGTATTTCTTATTTCATAAAATGAGATATAAAAATGGAAATAACTGATGATTTGAAATAAGCAACTGTTGAATAACCAACAGTTTTTTGGCGTTAAAACCAACAGAATTTATCAGATTTAAATAATAAAACTTTAAAAAATAAATACTTAAAATGTTGGCACAGTTGTTGCCATATTAGAGTGAACAAAACTCACCACTGTATGGAACATTTATGAGTACTTTTACGCATCGATATCTTTCTGCTTTTCGTGTCCTACAACAGGCATGTTGTTGTGCTATGACACTCGCGATGATGCGCGCTTAAATTCTAAAAGCTGTCTTCGAGTTTCGGTCGTGCATAAGTTGAATAAAACCTACGACCACTCAGATTAATTTTTAAAAAACCCACGCAGTACATTCACTTCATGCACCTTGCATGGGGTTGGGGGATTTTGCGCTTTGGGAAAAATGTTAGTGAAACCAAATCATGAAAAAAACCACATTAACCGTTGCGGTCGGACTGATTTTATCCGCAACCAGTCAGCTGAGTTTTGCATCCGATGAAGCACTTCAGCAAGAACTGAGCAGCTTAAAACAACAAATTGAGAGTTTGCAAAAACGCTTAAATGCCGTGGAATCTGGTGCGACGAAAAGCCAAGTCGTCGAAACGGCCGCTGTGACGACAGACGATACGAGCAACGCCGCTGATGTTGAAGGTGAAACGCAAGTTGCAGAAGTGACCACAGCAACATCCGAAGATATCGACGGCTTACGTGCAGATATTGAAAACTATAAGTACGATCAGTCACGTCAATATGAACGTCAAACTACAAAATCGACTCGTGATACAACCCTGTATGGCACAGTTCAACTACGTGCCAGTGCGCTCGATGAAACGGGTGTGTTGGGTGCAACCAAATCAACATTTGATATTGGGACTGCGCTGATCGGTGTACGCGGGAATTTATTCCGGGATTATAACGAAGGCAAAAACCTCGATTATCAATTGTCCTTTGGTTATGGCAAACGCAATGATGGCACCAATAACAGTAACTTTAACTTACTGGATGCCTTTGTTCGCTATAACGCTTTTGCCACCAATGCGGGCCCTGAAACTGCCAAACTGAACTTTACGCTCGGTCAGCAGTTATTGCCCTTTGGTCTAGATGTGCAGTCTCCTGAAGATTTGCGTCCGACCATTAGTACCGCTGCAGCTTCGACCTTTTTAGGACTGTTTAATCGTCAAAATGGATTTATCGTCCGTGGAGATGCCAAACCTTTTGTCGACTTTGCATCGAACTACCGTGCGCCGCTATTTGAGTATGCCTTAGGGGTAACCAATGGGAATGCCGGCAATAAGGCAGATGACAACAATGGTAAAGATTATATCGGTCGTGTGGCTTTTACCTTGCCAGTGGACTACGCCAGCATTTTCCGTGAGTTGAAGTTCGGTGCCTCTTATATCAAAGGCGAATCGAAAATTTCAGCCGGCGGAATCAGTGATGATGCTGCAAAACGTGATCGTTTGGGTTTCGATATTTATTATAACCACGCTCCATTTGGTGTGACCTATGAATATCTGCAAGGCAAGACCGATTATGTCGACACTGTAGCCCAAGACATCAAAGAAGCCAAAGCGGAAGGGCATACTTTTACCGCTTTTTACACCTTGGGCGATCAGTTCTACAACAGTATTAAATCCAATGCCAAATTTGATGATTTCTGGCCAAAGTCAGTCCAAGGTTATTACCGTTTTGACCGCTATAACCCGAATAAAAACAACGCAAGCTATCTCGATACCGCGAGCGGTCGTATTGGTGAATATGACATTCACTCTTTGGGTTTAAACCTATTTTTTGCGCAAACCACAAAATTCCAATTACAGCTGAATCACTATCTGTTTGATGTCGAAACGGCAAATCAAAAAGACACCAATGAGCTGCAAGCTCAGGTTCAGTACACCTTTTAATTCAAATATTTAAACCATTAAGGAACATTTAAAATGAAAATTATCTCTAAAAAAATCGCAGCCACATTCTTGGCACTTTCAGCACTTGGTTTAAGCGTTCAATTGCATGCTGCCAATCCCAAAGAAATTCGCATTTCAGTATCAGCTGCGGGTGAGGGGGGTAAACCCAAAGTGGGCGGTAGTTTTGTAGCTACAGCACATTTACGAGGTGTGCTCGAACAAGAATTTAAAAAAGATGGCATTAAGGTGAATTGGCTGTTCTTCCCCGGAGCAGGCCCTGCAACCAACGAAGCTTTAGCCAATGGCAAAGTGGACTTTGCATTGCATGGCGATTTGCCCTCATTGGTTGGACGTTCAACGGGATTAAAAACCAAAGTGTTGTTTTCGACAGGGCGTTTTGGTCCTACCTATGTGGTGGTGCCTGCCGGATCAAATGCTAAATCCTTTGCAGATCTAAAAGGCAAAAAATTCTCCGTCTTCAAAGGGACCAATGGTCAGATCGTCTTTAACCGTGTATTAGCAAAATACAATTTAACTGAGCGCGATTTACGAGTGATTTCGCAAGATGCCTATTCGGCACGTACTGCGTTAGCGACGGGAGATATTGATGCCACGATTACTTCGCCGTTTAGTTTGCAAGCACGTGGTGTGGCAAAAACTTTAGTTGAAATTAAAGATCCCAAAGTTGCACCGATTGCGCACTTTTGGGTGACAGAAAGTTTTGAAAAACAATATCCAGAGGTAGTGCAACGTGTCGTGACGACACTGATTAAACAGGCGCAGTGGAGTTCTCAAGAAGCCAACCGTAGTGCGCAATATAAACTCTGGGCTCAAAGTGGCATTCCGTTGGTGGATTATCAAAAAACGTGGGATGGCTGGAATTTAAAAGACCGTACTACACCGCTACTAGACGAGTTCCACCGTTCACAAATTGACAGTGCTTTAAAAATTGCCAAAGACGCTCGTTTAATCCGTCGTGATGTGGATACCAAAACATGGTATGAGCCGAAGTATCTAAATAATGCCTTGAAAGAGCTGAAGTTAGAGGGTTACTGGCGCCAATTTAATGCTCAAGGTCAACCGAAGTAAGTCGCAGCCATGAGTCGTCCGATTGAAAGCAATGTAATTGCCAGTCCATTAACCACCAAATTTATGAGCAGTTTTGTGCTGCTCACGATTTTGGCTGGACTGGGTGTGGGTGTCGCACGGGTATTAATTTCCTTGTATGCCGTGCATTTAGAAGCCACCGAATTGCAATTGGGGTTAATTTCAGCAGCGCAAAATTTTGGCATTTTGATCATGGCATTGCCGATTGGCGTGTTGGTACAGCGCTTTGGGTCTTTGAAAATATTCTGCATGGGCAGTGTGTTGGGCGCTGTGGTCTATAGCTTAACGCCACTGAAAGCTGGTGCATGGTATCTCTTTGCGGTGACAGTCTTGGTGAGTTTTGTCTTACCCATGCGCTTTGTTTCGATCAATACCGTTTTTTTGAGCAACTTAAAACGTCTAGGTCCAGCCCGTGCGGGTTGGTTTCGCGGTTCGCACATGATGGGATATTTCCTGATTGCGCCTGCGCTGAGCGTGTTGTTGATCGAGTATTTCGGCTATGGCGGAAGTTTTTATGTGGTGTCTTTGCTTTTTTTAGGCACCTTGCTGTTGGCTCCGTGGTGCTTTCAACGTAGCACTCCGCAAGCGACGAATCGCCCGCATTTTCAATGGCGGGATATTGTGGCGCCTTTGGCACTCATCAAAACCCATGCCTCATTACGGATTGTTTGCATATTGGAATTTTTGAGCAGCGTGGCAAATAACTACTTTGGCTTTTTCATTGTGGTGATTGCTATCCAAAGTTTTGCACTTTCAGAGCCAATGGCGGTGATGCTGTTGACCGTACAAGGCATCGTCTTTGTGGGATCGCTATTCAGCATGGGTGGTTTGGCTGAGTTGATGGGATATCAAAAGTTTTATTTGATTGGCCTAAGCCTGATGGCAACGGCATTACTGATTTTAGCCTTAACCAAAATCACGCTGTTGATGTGGCCTGCTTCGGTCATGTTTGGACTAGGGCTCGGTATGTTGCATATCGCCAATTTTATGTCTTTCGCCCGAGTCGGTGAGCAAACCGCGATGGCTAAGATTTCTCCAATTTTAGCCCTCGTCGGACCTTCGGGTGGACTGTTGGGTGGCTTGATAGGCGCCGTATTTGGCGCACAGGTTGGACTACAAAATTTATTTTTACCGATCGGGCTGGTGTTTATTGGTCTGATTATTTTGATCAGCAAAGATCAGGAATTTATTCAATTTTTAAAACCTGATGTCTCAGAACAGAGCGTAAAAGGACAAGAATTATGAGCCTTACGGATGTATCTGCACATTCGGTTCCCTTGCAAAGTGACCGAAGTGTGTTGGATTTTTTTAAGACCTATTTAAAACTAACTTTGCAAGTGGCGTGTGGACTCCTGATGCCAGTTTTGTTGTTCGGTCTATGGTATGTGGCAACACTTAAACAGTGGTTGCCTGAGCAGATTTTACCTGCACCGAGTCTAGTGTGGCAAAGCACAGTCGAATTATGGCAAAGCGGTGAATTGAGTTTTCATTTTGCCATCAGTGCCAAACGTATTTTATGGAGTGTCTTGCTTGGTGCCAGTGTCGGGATTTTGCTTGGTACTGTGTTGGGATTAGCAAAGCGTAGTCGGGACTTTATTTTTCCGACGGTGAATCTTGTTGCGCAATTTCCGATTGTTGGCTGGATTCCATTATTGATGATTTTCTTAGGCATCGATGAGGCTTTGAAGATTGTCGCTATTTCATTGGCTGTGTTACCACCGCTGTTGATTGCAACCTATAAGGGCATTACTCATGTGCCGAATAGTTTGATGGAAGTGGCAGAGGTTTACCAATACAGCAATTTGCAGAAACTCAAAGAAGTGATTTTCCCAGCTGCACTACCCAGTGTGATCAGTGGTTTACGTCAAGGCATTATGCAGGCGTGGTTGGCATTGGTTTTTGTCGAGTTATTAGCAAGTAGTGAAGGAATTGGTTATCTCATGGTGTGGGGACGTCAGCTAATGCAGATGGACTTGATCTTCATGGCGATCATTTTGATTGGTATTACGGGCTATGTCTTAGATACCTTGCTGGCTTGCTTAGAAAAAACGGCACGCTTTCACGCAACCCGAGTAGGAGGGAACTCATGAGCATTCTTTCATTACACGGGGCAGCGCGCCAAGTCTTAGTTAAAGCAGCAAAAGCACTCGTTCTACCTGTGACATTTATCGCACTGTGGGCTTTGGCTTCACAGCAAAACTGGGTCGATCCGAAGTTGATTCCTAGTCCATGGCTCGTGCTGCAAAAAGCTGTGATCGTGCTCCAACAACCGAGCTTTTTGACAGGTTTTGGCGAAAGTTTGGCACGTAATTTTATTGGCTATGGCATAGGTGCGATAGCGGGTGTGTTATTTGGCATCTTGATCGCGAGTTCACGCCTTTCGAATTGGTTATTTGCACCGAGCTTTCATGTATTGCGTCAAATTTCGCTGTTTGCATGGTTGCCACTAATTTCGACCTTTTTAGGTGAGGGACATGGCGCCAAAGTGCTGTTTATTACCTTATCGGTGTTTTATCCCGTGGCGCTACACACCTTTGAAGGTGTGAGCAGTATTTCGCATAAATATCGTGAAGTGGCCGAAGTCTACCAATTTCCCAAGATATACGCGTTTCGTAAATTGATATTACCCGGTGCTTCGGCGCAGATTTTTGTCGGTTTACAACTTGGGCTGATTTTCGCATGGCTTGCCACCATTGGCTCTGAATTTTTATTGGCGAACTATGGCAATGGTCTGGGCAATATCGTGATTCAAGGGCGTCAGGCTTTTGATGTCGAACTGATTATTTTTGGCATGTTGCTGATTGGTGCTGTAGGCGTGTTGCTCAATACGGTACTGACTTGGGTTGAACGTAAAGTTTTAGCTTGGCAGCAGGTTGGATAGGAGAACATAACAATGAAAAAAAAGACAATCCATAAAATTCCCCAACTCTGGCGTAGCCTATTTTTAGCTGCCTTGATCGGTGGCACAGCCTTGGTTGGTTGCAGCACACAGCAAGTGGATGAACCTCAGCAAGTGGCTTTAAAAGAACTACGCTATCAAAGCTATCCGGGACTGGTATCTTTGCCTGAGTTGGCACAAGACTTGGGCTATTTAGGCGACATTAAACTCAGTTATGTCGGCACAGTACAAGGTGGGCCACAAGATTTACTCACCTTGGTGGCAGGAGATGTTGATTTCGCTGGAGCCTTTAATGGCGCTGTGGTGAAAGTTATTGCCGCGGGTCTAGATGTGGTCCCCGTAGTGGCATCTTATGGCAGTGATGCTGAACAAAACGTGGGTTTCTACGTGCTAGAAAATAGTCCTATTCGTAGCCCACGAGACTTTATTGGCAAGAAAGTCGCAGTGAATGCCTACGGGGCGCATTATGACTTTGTGGTGAAAGACTATTTGGCCCGTCATGGCTTAACTGATGATGAAATCCGTCAGGTCGAACTGATTATGTTGCCACCGGTGAGCTCAGAACAAGCTCTACGGAATGGGCAAATTGATATTGCGGTGTTCTCAGGCATTTTGGAAAAACGGGCCTTAAAACATGGTGGTGTACGTAGCATCTTTAAAGATATTGATTTATACGGCCCCTTTACCGCAGGGAGTTTTTCGATGCGTGGAGAGTTTATTCAAGAACATCCTGAGTTGGCTCGTACTTTTGTCAGTGGCGTAGCCAAAGCACAGGAATGGTTACACAACACACCGAAAGAGCAAATCATTGCTCGTATGGAAAATATTATCGAAAAACGCCAACGCAATGAAAATACAGCACTTATTCCATATTACACAGGTACAGGTGTTCACGAAGTCGGTGGTGTGCAAAAAGATCAGGATTTTGCCCCATGGGTGAGTGCCTTAGAAAAAGAACACAAATTAAAACCGAATCAAATTGAGGTCAGTCGTATCTATAGCAATGAATTTAATCCCTATGCGAAAGACCAAAAATCAAAAGGAATATAACAATGACCAGTGCATTACATTTAGATCACGTGCGTAAGGTATTTTCTGCACAAAACCATGTCGGCAGTAAAAACTATAAGCCTGAATTTGTTGCCGTAGAAAATGTCACTTTGGATATTCAGCCGGGTGAATTTGTTTCAATCGTGGGGCCAAGTGGCTGCGGAAAATCTACATTATTAGACTTAATTGCGGGTTTAACCAAACCGTCGACAGGGCAGATTTTACTGAGTGGCAAGCAGATTACTCAACCGGGTTTAGACCGTGGCATTGTGTTCCAGCAATATGCGCTCTATCCATGGTTAACCGCACTGGAAAATATCGAATTTGGTCTAGAAGCCAAAGGCGTAGCAAAAAAAGAACGCCGTGAAAAAGCCGAATACTATTTGCAGCTTGTGGGTCTCAGTGGCTTTGAAAAGCATTATCCAAATGAACTTTCAGGTGGGATGAAGCAGCGGGTTGCGATTGCCCGAAGTTTGGCTTATGAACCAGAAATTTTATTAATGGATGAGCCTTTTGCGGCCTTAGATGCGCAAACCCGTGAAACCTTACAAGCCGAGTTGATCAATATTTGGAAAAGCTCGAAAAAAACCATTGTTTTTATTACTCACAGTATTGATGAAGCAATTTATCTGAGTCAGCGTGTGGCGATTATGACCTCAAGACCGGGGCGAATTAAGGAAGTGATTGAAATTCCTCAAAGCCTGCGCAGCTCCAGTGAAGATGTCCGTTCATTGCCTGAATATGGCCGAATTCGCCATAAAATTTGGTCATTGCTCAGTGAAGAAGTGATTAAAGCGCAAGCCCTCGAAAAACATAAACAGCTTGCACATAACTAAAATATTCAGAGGATTTATTTATGTCATCGACTAAACAAGCCATCAGTTATACGCAAACCTATAACGACATTAAACCCCGACTACAGTTCACATGGTTAAACATGGTCTTTAAACGCACCATTGCCATTGTGGCTTTTTTCTTGCTGTGGGAGATTCTGCCGCGGAGTGGTGTGGTCAATCCGGCTTTTTTACCGCCGTTATCTGTAGTGTTGGAAACCACATGGCAGCTATATCAAAGCGGTCAATTAGGCATCCATTTCTTGGCCAGTATAAAGCGTTCAATTATTGGTTTCATTTTGGCCCTAGCGATCGCTATTCCTTTAGGTCTCATCATTGGTTGGTACAAGCTCGTGGCTGAAACCTTAAATCCATTGTTAGAATTGTTTCGAAATACCACAGCATTGGCATTAATGCCGCTGTTCATCTTATTTTTAGGTATTGGTGAAACTTCAAAAATCAGCCTGTTGGTGTATGCATGCACATGGCCGATTTTATTGAACACCATTACAGGCGTACAAACAGTCGATCCTTTACTGATTAAATCGGCACGAACCATGGGCCTAAAACCCTATCAATTGTTCCGAAAAGTGATTCTGCCTGCATCGGTTCCGACGATTTTTGTCGGTATCCGTCTGGCAGGGGCGATTTCGATTTTGGCCTTAGTTGCAGTAGAAATGTTTGGTGCCAAAGCAGGTCTGGGATATCTGATTATTTATTCGCAATTTAGCTTTGAAATTCCACAAATGTTTGTGGGTATTTTAGTCATTACCCTCGTAGGCTTATCCTTTAACTACTTCTTGATTGGACTAGAAAAATACTTTACAGCGTGGAAACGAAACCCCGTGGAATAATCTAGACAAAATGGAAAAATAAATAAAAAACCTCGGGATATACCGAGGTTTTTTATTACTGATTTTTTATACTTAAAATAATGCAATGAATAAAGAATAATGTAGATGAATATTTATTTATCAGTTTTTGGGATTATTATTTTAATGTGGAATAAATAAAAATATGACTTATTTATAATAAGCCATATTTAATTAGGCGAGTGCGAATCACGTTCCTTGTCACTCCAAGCAAACGAGCCGTATGCACTTGATTGTATTGACAGTGCTGATACGCACTTCGGATAAATTTTTCTTCAATCAGCTCATTAATATTGTCATGCTTAAGTTGATTTGCGGCTTGAAAAATTTGTAAAAAGGTCTGCTCAAGTAACTGTCCAGCATCTTGAATATCTTTGATGTTGGCTACAGCAGAGGTGGCATTTTGTAAGTTAAAAGGTTCTGCACGCGAAAACGACGATGCACTTTGAATACTTGAAAAACTAATATCTTCTGGTTCAATTACACCTTTTTCACTGACTAAAATCGCATGTTGAATGGTATTTTCTAATTCACGAATATTTCCCGGCCAGCTATGTAAATGGAGTTTCTTGAGCGCCAATGGGCTGAGGCGTAATGGTGTGTCATGTGGGTTGGTTTGATAGACCTGAATGAAATGTTTAACCAAAGGCAAAATGTCACCACGACGCTCTGAGAGACGTGGAATGCGTAGCAACGCCACATGTAAGCGGTAGAATAAATCTTCCCTGAAACGCCCGTCCTGTACGGCATGCTCTAAATCGACATTGGTTGCGGCTATGATTCGGACATTAATTGGAATAGATTTGAGTGAGCCGACTCGAACGATCTCTCTTTCTTGTAAAACACGGAGTAATTTGACTTGCATAGGCAAGGACAGATCACCAATTTCATCTAAAAATAAGGTGCCATTATGGGCTGCTTCAAACCAACCGACACGGCTATTAATTGCCCCTGTAAAGGCTCCTTTTTCATGTCCAAATAATTCGCTTTCGACTAATGATTCGGTAAAGGCACCACAGTTCACTGCGATAAATGGACCTTTGGCACGATGGCTCAATTGGTGGATTTGGCGTGCAACCAATTCTTTACCTGTGCCTGTATCACCAATGATGAGTGCATTGGCCTCACTTGGTGCAATTTGTTCAATTCGAGACAACAACGCTTGCGATAACGGATCTGCAAAGACCGTTGCTGTTGCCCGTTTATGTTTCAGTGCAGAGGGCACTGCAGGGTGGGTCAAAATAGACATATCGTTTCTTATAGTTGTTGAAAATGCAGATCATGATGAAAGATTTAAAAATAAAAGATAAATAATAATTCGATATTTAAATATCAGTTTCACCGATAAATTCATGCGTGGATTATTTATCTGATTTTAAGATAAATAAAATCGGGATAACTAAAGGATAAATCAAGATATAGCAAGTGATTGAACTGTTTTATAGTAAAGCTCTCTAAATAACAAAAGGCATAATTAAAATGGCGATTACTTCAGTAAATGTGCGAAACCAATTCAAAGGCGTGATTAATGAAATCGTAGAGGGTCCTGTGGTTTCAGAAATTGATGTGGAAACCAAAGCAGGCTTTTTTACGTCTGTGATCACGACGCGTTCGGTGAAGGATTTAGATTTAAAAGTAGGTTCAGAGGTGGTGGTGTTAATTAAATCGACGGAAGTGTCGCTGGCTAAACTCTAAGGTTTAGTCCAGCAAAGTTTGTCAGCACAAATAGAGAATAATGATATGAGCGTAGAACAAGCTGGTTCGGTTTCTATTCAGCAGTTAACGAAACATTATCCCACACAAAAGCAAGAAGACTTAACCGTACTTAAGGACATTAACCTGAATATTCAGCCGGGTGAGTTTATTAGTATTGTGGGAAGTAGTGGCTGCGGAAAATCCACATTATTACGGTTGTTGGTTGGTCTAGAGCGTCAGTTTCAGGGCCAGATTTTGGTTGATGGTCAGCCTATACAGGGCACGAGTTTGGAACGTGGTATCGTGTTTCAAGATCATCGCCTGTTTCCATGGTTGACGGTACGGGAAAATGTACGGATTGCATTGCATAAAAGCCAGTTTAGCCGTGCAGAAGAAGATGTATTGATTGATGAACATTTAGAGTTGGTCAAATTAACCCAATTTAAAGATGCTTATCCTTCGCAGTTGTCTGGTGGGATGAATCAACGTGTGGCGATTGCCCGTAGTTTGGTGAATCGACCACAGATTTTACTGCTCGATGAACCCTTTGGCGCACTTGATGCGTTGACGCGTCAAAATTTACAGGATGAATTACAGCGAATCTGGCAAAGTGAAAAAATCACCATGATCATTGTCACCCATGATGTCGAAGAGGCTGTCTTTTTGGGTGATCGGGTGGTGGTCATGCAGCCACATCCGGGACGAATTAAACGTATTGTAGATATTCATTTAGCCCATCCGCGTAAACGCGAAGATGTCCGTCTGACCAATATTAAAAATGACATTTTGACTGACTTTAGTGATCCAGTAAAAGATCAGTTGCTTGAACCTTTATCTCACCGATTTGCCGATTATAAATTTGCATGGTAAGTCTGAATTGACCATCACCTAAACTTTTAAAAGCCCTGAATTCAGGGCTTTTTTAGGCTTATCAAATATAGGTCAGTATGATCATCGCTTAAGTTGGATCAATATCAGTCCATAAAAATGCCCCAGTTGGGGCATTTGTTTTTCAGTTTTATCAAACGTTGGTTTATGAGGCTTGGGAGGTATGTCTTTTTTCTAAAACATATTGGTTTTCAGGTCGTTTTAAACCTAAGTTTTCTCGTAAGGTCTTGCCTTCGTAGGCCGTTCGGAATAGACCGCGACGTTGTAGTTCAGGAACGATGAGATCGACAAAGTCATTTAACCCCGCAGGTGTTGTTGGCGGCAGTACATTAAAACCATCGGCAGCGTCATTCTCAAACCATTCCTGCAGTTGGTCTACGACTTGTTCCGGCGTGCCGATCAAGGTCCAATGTCCACGGGCTGAAGCGATATATTGATAGAGCTGACGAATACTAAAATTGTGCTTCTGGGCAATATCAATCATCATCTGCTGACGACTGGAGAAATTAATGTCTGCATCTTCTATTTTCGGGAAAGGGGCATCTAGATCAAATTTGGCCAGATTAATGCCACCTGCCAAAGCAGACAATAAACTTAAACCCACTTCTGGGTGAATTAAACTATTTAAAAAGTCATATTTTTCTTGGGCTTCTTGCTCTGTTTTGGCAACAAAAATCGAAACCCCCGGCATAATTTTCAGGTCATCTGCATGGCGGCCATATTTCACTAAGCGGTTTTTGACATCACGATAAAAGGCTTGGGCATCTGCTAAATTCTGCTGTGCTGTAAAGATCACTTCGGCATATTTACCGGCTAGTTCACGACCGTCTTCAGATTGCCCAGCTTGAACAATCACCGGATAGCCTTGCGGTGGGCGAGAGACGTTGAGAGCACCCAGTACCTGATAGTATTGGCCCTGATGATTGGGCTGATGTTGTTTTCGGGCATCAAAAAATTGCCCAGTTTCTTTGTTGTAATGGAAGGTATCATCCTCCCATGAGTCCCAAAGTTTTTGAGTCACCTCAATAAATTCATCGGCACGTTCGTAACGTTCTTTGGGTTCAGGGTGCTGCTGAATGTTAAAGTTTTTTGCGGCATCGGCAGAAGCTGTCGTTACCACATTCCATGCAGCACGACCTTTAGAAATATGATCTAAAGAAGCAAATTTACGCGCCAAAATATAGGGGTCTTCATAAGTCGTAGATGCTGTGGCAATAAAGCCAATATTTTGCGTCACAGCAGACAAGGCTGCAAACAATGTGACGGGTTCAAAGCCAACGCCTTTATCGCCCAAACCTTTCTCACCTTCGACAGCAGAACTCCAACGGACAGACAGACCATCGGCAAGAAAGTAGGCATCGAATAGACCACGTTCTGCGGTTTTTGCCAGTTCAATTGCATAATCAATATTGAGATGATCTTGTGGGCGAGATTCAGGATGACGCCAACCCGCGACATGCTGTGAGGTGGTTGGAATAAAAGCCCCAAGCTTTATTTGACGTTTAGACATAAAAAATTTCTCATCCCAATTATTCTTAAAAGATAAAAGGGATAAGAACAAAATCTATGCCAAACCGTAATTGTTTGAAAATATGCAATTTTTAATTTTAATTGGTTCTAGGTGTAGATAAATCAACAGGATATAAAACCAAATGTTGAAAAATAAACAGCAGTTTAACGGCAAACTTTATGCATGGATCTGTACAAGATTTTCCATATGTAAACTTAAAGCGTGTATTGGCATTGAACGCTATTAGCAAACTTTATAGCAATACTTTGATGGCTTTTCGTCTCCATACCAGTTGGTAATACAGCCCTTGTAAAATACATAAGCTGACAAAAGCCAAAGCATAGGCATACCAAATGCCTTTTAAGCCCCACCATTCACTAAATAGGTAGGCACACGGCACTTCAATGCAAATAATCGCCATAATATTAATAATCATCGGCACGGTCACCGTTCCGCTAGCCCGCATAATCGAAGCAAAAATCGCACTGGCACCAAAAAATAAAATCGACCAAAGCACAATGAACAGCAATTCTTGACCGAGAACCACAACTTCAGGGTCTGTAATAAATAGCGCCATTAAATATTTAGAGAATAAATAGCCTAATGCCACAAAGATGCCAGTAATAATGAAATTCATCCCGATGGCCGTACGTTTCACGCGATTAATTAGTTCAGATTGACCCGAACCGATGGCTTGCGCGGCAAAAATAGAAGCTGCAATCGCGATGGACAAGGCCGGGAATTGGATATAGTTCAAAACCTGATTGACCGCGCCATATGCAGCAGTGGCATCAGCACCATGGCGGTTAACTAAACCGACAATCACGAGACCGGCCACAGAGGTCGTGACCATCTGTATACCCGTAGGAATGCCTAGTTTTAAGATAATTTTGCTGAGATCATGTTGATGGCGAATATGACGAAGCAATGCGAAGTCGAGTTTGAGCGGGTGATCTTTCTTTTTTAAGTAGAAATATAAAAATACCAAGGCAATTAAAAAGCCGATATGACTGGCAATGGCAGGGGCAATAATACCTAAACTTGGAAATCCAAATTTTCCTGCAATTAGTACTGGTGTAATGATCAGCCCTGAACCAATGGTCATACCCGATGCAATCAGCGGTGTTGTACTGTCACCGACCCCACGCAAAATCGAGGTGTAAATAATATAAATAAAGAGTAGTGGACTACCCGCAAGCATCCATTGCACATAAGGCAAAGATAAATGCATCACGTCAGGGGCTGTGCCTAAGGCCAATAAAATGGGCTTGGCAAATATCACCCCTAAAAAGGCAATGATGCTGCCACCAATCAAGGTCATAAAAAGGGTGGAACCCACCACAGTACGAACTTTTTCAAGGTTTTGCGCGCCCCAAGCTTGACCCACCAACACGGTTGCACCTGCCGAGAGTCCAATCACAAAAGCCATTAAACAGAACAAGATCGGGAAAAATACCGCAACGGCTGCAATGGCATGCACCCCAAGCATCTGACCGACAAAAACGGTGTTAATAGTCCCAGATAAATTCTGCAAAATATTGGTGGCGATCAAAGGCACCAGAAAAACTAAAAACGTTTTCCATAAATTTTGCTGAGTAACGAGGGACTGTTGTTTTGACATGCTCAGGTCCTAGACGCGGCTTTTTATGATTTTAAGTTACTGATAACACTATCATGTTGGCATTCAAAAAAGCCTTAGTTTTTGAGTAACCAAGGCTTCATTATTTCTACATGTCTGTTTTAAAAAAACGTTTGGGCAGATACGGCTTTAAACCGCGGAGAGAATCTCTGCAGCTTGATCTAAGGTGGAATCTTGTTTGGCAAAACAGAAGCGTAATAATCGTAAATTTTCCGGCGGTTTTTGATAGAACACTGAGACAGGAATCGCCACGATTTTATGTTGCTCTGCCAACAACTGACACATTTCCACATCGCTTAAATCTGGGCGTATGGCACTGTAATCAAGGTTTTGGAAATAGGTACCTGCGGACGGAATCAACTCAAATTTAGAGTGGCTTAAGCCCGCATTGAAACAGTCACGCTTGGCTTGGTAAAAATCGGCCAATTCAGCAATGTGCTCAGGATGTTCTGCCATAAAGTTAGCCAATGCCATTTGTACGGGCGTAACACCACAGAAATTGGCAAATTGATAGATTTGGCGAAACACTTTCATCAAGGCTGGCGCTGCAATGCAATAACCGGTTTTCCAACCTGTGACGTGAAAGGTTTTACCAAATGAGCCCACGACAAAACTGCGTTCACGCAGCTCAGGAAATGACAAAGCAGATAGATGCTGACGACCATCAAAAATTAAATGCTCATAGACCTCATCTGATAGCACAATAATATTTTTATCTTGAATCAGTTCGATCAAGTTGAGCCAGTCCTCACGATCCCAAATAGCACCTGTTGGATTATGCGGTGTATTGACAATAATCATCCGGGTTTTATCGTTAATCGCAGCGGCAACACGATTCCAATCCACAGTAAAATGTGGCGTCTCTAAGGCAATGTGAATGGGATGAGCCCCAACCAATTTTACACTGGGCGCATAACTATCATAGCTCGGATCAAAAATAATCACTTCATCATCCGCATGAACCACGGCTTGAATGGCACTAAAAATACCAATGGTTGCACCCGGGGTAATGGTCACTTCGGTGTGAGGGTCAATATTTAATTGGTCTCGATGGGCAAACAGTTGGACCAATTGCTCACGTAAATGCATCAGTCCATCGCCGGGTGCATATTGGTTAAAACCCTGTTGCGTCGCATCACTTAGCGCATTTAACAGCGCTGGAGGTGCAGGAAAATCAGGAAAACCTTGAGATAAATTCAGTGCATTTAGACGCTGCGCCATTGCGCTCATGACGCTAAAAATAGTCACACCTTGTGCAGGCAGTTTGGATTCAATTGTGATCATGGAGCTTAAAATTTTTTATAGATTGCATTTTGAGTGTAGCAGCATCTCAGCGGCTGCGAAAAGTTAGCTCAGCAAAAATGATCCAGTATTGATGTTCCTATTCACTTGAATCCTAAAGTGATGTGAAAGCCAAAAAGAAGAATTCAACAAATTATTTGCAAAATAGGGTAGACGAAAAAATAAACATTTCCTAAAATGCCGTCATTAAAAAAAATTAAATACATAATAACAATGCTTAAAAATATTCACGCCATGGTGGAAAACTTTGGCTTTAGCGTACAGAAACGTGCGCTACACATTCATTTCTCAAATGAACATCTAAATTCTGAAGTTTTTATTCAACGGATTGAAGGTCAACACCGTATTAATCAAGGCTTTCGTGCAGAAATTATTTGTCTCTCGACCAATGTTCATCTGGCTTTAAAGCAGTTTATCGGTGGCCGAGTGGCTGTCGATCAAGTGACAGATTTGGGACAACTCAGTCGCCTGACTGGTGTGATTACTGGGGCTAGCCAAGGTCAAAGTGATGGTGCACTGACCGTTTATAAACTGGTGATTGAGGATGCGACAGCACTCTGGCATAAGCGTCGTAATAGCCGTGTCTTTATGAACAAATCGGTACGGGAGATGACCGAGATTATTTTTAGTGAATGGCAGAAAAAAAGTGCGCTATTTGCTGCCAGTTTAAGTCTGAACTTAGAGGGGCTGGCACGTACTTATGATGTACGTCCATTCACCATGCAGGCGAATGAAAGTGATTATGCATTTTTAACTCGCCTTTGGCGCAGTGAAGGGATCAATTGGTTAATTGATGAAGCGGAGTTATTTGTCGCATTTTCGGCTGCACCGATGCAAGCACAGAGGCTGCGTTTAATTGATACGAATCAGGCTTATAGTGCTTTAGAGCGGAAAAAGATTCGCTTTCATCGGAGTCATGCCACGGAACGTTTAGACACGATCACCAGTTTTGTGGCAGAACGCTTTTTACAATCGACCACCATTCAAACGCAGCGTTGGCAAGCTCAACATTTGGCACAAGACCAAAGTAATCCGCTCTTAAGCGCCCATGCACAGAGTGAGCAACAGCACAATGAAACCTTAAGTTTAGAGCAGGCTTGGACCGTAAGTTCGGCTTGGACAACTGACCTTAAAGGTGCAGATCAGGCGACCACTTCAAATACACAGCAATTGGATCAGTTGAATCGGCAACTCAATCAATATCAGGAATTACAAGCCAAATATTTTACCGCCAGCAGTAGCGTAAGGGATGCACAAGTTGGGTATTGGTTTGAATTAGAAAATCATCCTGAAATCGATCAACATCAAACGACAGATCGTGAATTTCTCATATTGGGCAAAGCATTTTATAACCAAAATAATTTACCCAAAGATATTTTGGTTCAATTAGAAAAGTTACTTGCCGTAAGCCGTTGGCTATCTTTAGGGGATGAACGGCAGGCCAACGAGCTGTATGTGGTCCGTCGGCAAATTTCTGTTGTTCCTGAATATGATCCTTTATTACACCGGCCACCTGCGTTTCCACAGCGGGCTAAAGTGGTCGGTCCAGAAGGTGAAAGTATTTATGTCGATGCTTGGGGGCGTATCAAAGTTCGGTTTACGTTCACCCGCAGCGATGACCATAGTCATGATGGTGGAGCAGGGAGTAATGATAATGACAGTGACTCAGCTTGGGTTGATGTGCTGACCCCATGGGCAGGTGAAGGTTATGGCGCACGTTTTCATCCTCGTATTGGCGAGATTGTGGTTATCGACTTTTTTGAGGGAGATGTCGATCGTCCCTTTGTAGTAGGACGAATACATGAAGCTGAACGATCTCAGACAATGTTTGACCTCAAAGGTCAGCTTCCTGAAACCAAAAAACTCAGTGGTATCCGCTCGCAAGAAGTTGCGGGAGCAGGCTTTAACCAACTGCGCTTTGATGACACGACGGGGCAGATCAGTACCCAATTACAAAGTAGTCATGCGGCGACACAGCTGAATTTAGGTAATCTCAGCCATCCTAAAGAACAAGACAGTAGCCATGGCCGTGGTGAGGGGTTTGAGCTACGAACGGATGCTTGGGGGGCAATGCGTGCAGGTAAAGGTTTACTTATTAGTACCTATGCACAGGATAAAGCAGTTGCCGATCATCTTGCTGCTGCTGAAGCTCAGTCTCTTTTAAATCAAGGGCATCAGAACATGAATATGCTGAGCGGTTTAGCCGTAAAGCAGCAGACCGATGCATTAAATGTGATTAATCGTTTGCCGAAGTTAATAAACTCTTTAGAAATCAAAAGTACTGCCGAAGGTGTCAAAGCGACTTTAAATTTGTTCAAAGAGGAGCTAAGTCGAGACCCATTGGCAGCGTTAAAAAACTGCAAAAGTTTTGTCAAAGAAATGGGCTCAATCGCACATGATGTCAAAAGTACAGTAAAAGAATTTAAAGCATTCTTTAATGATGCCGAAGATGCCTTTGATAACTTAAAGTCTGTCATAGATCATATTGAAGAAAATGGTAAAGATGTGATTCAGGGGAGAGTCGCAAGTCTGAAAAGCAACCTAAAAGAGGATCCATTAAAAGCATTAAAAGATGTGGGTAAATTGATCGAAGACATCAAATTTAACCCCGATGATTTGTTAAATAATGGTGGTTTTGGTTTGCCACCAGCGATGACACCCATAAAAGCATTAGAAAAAGTACAAGGCTTTATGGAAGGCTATGCACAAGGTTTAGAAAAATCTAATACAGCGGCAAAACAAGAACAAGGCAAATTATTCCGCCAAGCGTTGATGTTGCTTGCATCACCTAATGGTATTGCACTCACTACACCGGAAGATATTGTTTTACAAGCCTCGCAGGATATTGCAGAAAGTGCGCAAGGTTCGATTAATTTCAGTGCTCAAAAGAATATTGTCGGTCATGCACAAGACAAAATCAGTCTGTTTGCGGCTCAAAAGGGCCTGAGTGCTTATGCCGCAAAAGGGAAAGTTGAATTACAAGCCCAAGATGATGCTATTGAAGCAATTGCACGAAAGGTGATTAAGCTCATTTCAACAGAAGATAAAATTGAAATTACCAGTCCTAAAGAAATCGTGCTGACCGCAGGGGGCTCGCAACTGAAAATTAATGGCAGTGGAATATTTACAACAACAGGCGGCAAGTTTGAGAGTAAGGCGGGGCAGCATAGTTTTGTGGGGGGAGCGACTGTAAATGCACAATTACCTAAGCTGCCTGAAAGTGGGCTGTATAGTATGAGATTTGACTTAAGTCAAATATTTGATACTAATATATTAAAAAATATGAAATATAAACTTATTAACCATTCTAAAAAAATTGAAGCTGAGTACCAGTTTGAGCAACAAAGTAGTGCACGTATTTATAGTGATGCTATTGAAAATGTAGAACTGGCATTAGTACCAGGTGCTTATATAACTCTATATCAAAAAAATGCAGCAATGGATGCAGAGTCTTTAGATGAAGAAATTCAAGGTTGCGGATGTGATGACGAAATGCATCTTTGTGATGAAATTAATTTAGAAATATAGAAGGTATTATCTTGAATAAATATATTTTAATTGGATTGTTTTTGATAAATTTCTTTTCTATCAACAATATAATATACGCCAAAGGGCCTGATTTTGAAATAGTTTCAAAATGCACAGACGAATATGAATCAAGTTGCAATATTTACCGAGTAGTTGATGGGGACAATAAATTATTGCTAGAAGATGTTAAGTCTCCAATTATCACAAAGATTAATAGTGATATATTTAGGGTTAGAGTTTCGTGTGGATCTCCATGCCAAGTAAACTTTTTTTATGGAGAAACTAGTGAAGATTCTACTAATGAATTTATTGCTTTTAATGAAAATAATCATTGTTTGATAGAAAGTGATAGTGTTAAGAAGAAAATATATGCAAGGATAATTTTCACTGGTAGGAAAAAAATTATTGCTGATTTAAATGATAAGGAATACTTGGGGTTAAATCAAAGATTTGATTATTATAATTATTTTAAAAAGAAAAGTAAATTTTTAGAAAATGGTAATTTAATATTGTTGGCAGATGATTATTCAAGTTTATTAATTAAAAAAACAATAATAAAACCATGCGGAGAAAATAATGAAGTATTCAGATGAATTTATAGCATTTGTTGCAACAATCTCTGGAGAAGCAGGTGTTTGTAGCATTACTTCAAAAAAAGCAGTTGCACATTGTATTATGAATCGATTAGGGTTTGGTGAGTGGGTAGGTCATCCAAGCATTATACAATATTTATATGATGATTTTGATGCTTTAACTGAACAAACGGCTGCTGTAAAAAAGGTTAAAGCTGAAATGAATTCTAATAAGGTTTCAAAGGATACTCAAGATATTATAGATGCTGTGTACCCTATTTACATGAGGGAAGAAGAAGATTTCACAAATGGAGTGGTATTATATTATAGCCCAAAAGCTCAAAAATTTTTGAATAATAAGGACCCAAAAAATTATAAATATCCACCAAATTTTGTCAACGAATTAACAGAAGAAGTGAAAATAAATGGTACTGAAAATGATGATATGTGCTGGATAAGGTATAAAGGAACTTCACGATTTTTTATTAAATTCATCGATCAATCTGCTAAAAGATTAATGGGATCAAGAGTCAATGTAAGTTATAAGAAGACAAAATATATTCCAACAATGAGTAATTTGTTAATAGATGAAGAGGGCTTTATTAGATCTATTTTAGTAAAGGGTGGATGGGGAGCAAGATTTTCTGTTGATGGCTCATCTGTGAAAGATGAAAATAATAAAGAATTAATGTTGATTGCTGATGGAAAAAACCATCATGTCATAATTGTAGTAGATAATGGAATGGGTGGTATAAAAACACGAACAGATAAACATAACCAGGAGCTACCACAAAATAATAAAGATGGAAGAGGAAATACTGAAAATAGTAATAATCAAGAAAATAATTCTAATAAATTGGATGTAAAATTTGATCTTAGAGTTTTAGATAGTGATGGAAAACCGATTTCAAGAATTTCTTATTTTTTAAAATATAAGGGAAAAGAGAAAAAACACTCAACTGAAAATGATGGTGTTGAAAAAGGTATTCAGGCAGAAAGTGGAGAAAAAATCGCAGTTTTAGTTAGTGGAAGAGATTCCAAACAAGAAGTTGGAATTTTCACTGTATTAAATGATAAAAAAATATATGATATACAAATTAAGTTACATAAATTTGAAATAATTTTTAGGCATAAAAAAAGTGGAAAATCTATAAAAAATTTAAATTTAGTACAATGGTACAGAGGTAAAGAATACCCTAAAAAAACTAATGATGAAGGTAAGATAATTGTAAATGCTATGCCAGGTTTTGATTTAAATTATAAATTAAGAAATGGTCAAAATTTATTAACAATAAAAGTCGATAAAAATAAAACTATTAGATTCATAGATGTTGACTCTCAGGTGTTGGAACAAGCAAGTAAAGATTTAGATTTGATAAATGCTGAAAAAAAATCATCAAAAACCAAAAATACTAGCCAAGAGCAACAAACTCGAGATGAAACTCCCAAAAGAGATCAAACACAAGCAACAAGTCAAGATGGACACCCAAAAACTACAGTTAATGACAATAATGAAGAAGCAGAGTTCAGTGTTCTTACATATGATAAAAAAACTGATCAGCTATTTAGTGGTGGTAATTATTTAATAGAATATAGAGGTAACAAAAGAAATCATTCAAGTGGTACTCATGGATTAGGAAAAAAAATACATAAAGCTAATGTTGGTCAGAATATAAAAGTTATCACACTTGAATCTGAAAAGGAGATAGTCCATTTTAATGATGTAATCAGAAATGGAATGAAAGATATAGATTTAAAAATAGATAAACCTTCAATACCATTGGCAGTACAAGGAGTTAATGTTGGATTTAATGGTGTAGCTGAACAGTGGAGGAAAGATATTGTTAGTCAAAAAACAAAAAATGTACTAGCGTATCTTGCGAAGGAAGCGGGAATGAAAGAAATTCTGATCACAAGTACTATAAGAACTCCAGAATCACAAGCAAGAGCAATGTACAACACAACTATTAGTTACAGTGCACCTGGTGAGGCAGTAAAAAGAGTACGTGATGATTGTAAGAAAAAAGGCTTATCTAAAGATGCTACCATAAAAAAAATGGTTGAAAAAATTATTGAGTTTCAAGGTAAAGGACTAAGAGTTTCGCTGCATTGTGTATCTCAAACTCAGTATGAAAAGATGAATGTAGTAGACATTGGATTAAATAGTAATGGATTTGGTTCGAATACAAACTTAAGTAATTTAGGGCAAAAATTTAAAAATGTCTGTATTAAAGCTAAGTCTGAAGGAAAAATTTCTGGATTTATTCCGGGTGATGCAAAAGGTGAGGGCGCTATGCATATTGAGATTATGCAATGAATTTTTATCATATAATAATAGCTTGTAGTTTGTTAGTAGGATGTAATTCATCGGATCGCGAACAAAATATTGATTTAAATGCAGTTAGTAATAAAAATGAGAAAATATATGAAAGAGTTGATTTTTATTATGCGTTTAAACAATGCAATGTCAAACGGAATTGCAGAATTCTTAAGCCTAGTGTGCTAGATGAAAGTTATTTTCTAAATGCTTACAAACCAAATAACGATGAGTTTTTTATCAAAAAAAATGGTGAAAATTACGAAATTTTTTACAAAATTTTTATGATAGAAAATATTGAGATGGGATGGGCCAAGTTAACTCGGTTAAACAATAATGAAAATCTGATTTTTAATGTCGATAAAATATTTCAATCCTATGGAAAGATGAACCCAATAGGAGGAGGTGATTCTTTTAAAGATGTTGAATCATCTAAATCAAAAGAAAGTATTTATTACCTTAATGAATATTATGATGAATATTCATTTAAGCAACCGCAAAAAATTATTTTGGAAAAACAAAAAGACAATACTTACTTATTGGATTGTAATTCTTATATGAGTGATTTAGATCCAAAAAACAATTTTTCCGGAATTTTTTATAGAGTATGTTCTGAGGGAGAGAAAATTTATTTTAAAATAATTTGATTTTCTAAGAATAAAAAGCCGACTCTCGTCGGCTTTATTTATTTATTTAACCTTCTAAAACTTCTTCTAATAACTCTTCACTCGGTGCAAAGTAATAAGCGCCATCCATAGGAGTGACAAAGTGAAGTAAGCGGTCATGAATGCTGTCACCACTGGTGCCAAACATACGTACTAGCATGCTGTCGATAATGCTGAGGTCATGGGTATAAGCAATAAAAAACAAACCTTGGTCACCGCGGCCATCGCCATAAGGCAATGAATGACGCAAAATTGCTAGTTCTTCACCTTCGCCATTTTCAACAACGGTACGTGATACATGTGAGTTTTCAGGTTGTTCGTCTTTATCCAACTCAATCGACTCAAGTTTGGTACGCCCAATGACATGTTCCTGAGCATCTACCTTTAACTTTTTCCATTTATCTAAGTTATGTGCATAACGCTGTGCAAAGACAAAAGAACCATCAGCAAAAATACCCGCATCTTCTGCTAATAATGCTGTTTCAGCACGGTCATCTGGAAATTGAGGGTTTTCAGTACCATCAATAAAGCCAGTTAAGTCACGGCCATCGAAATTACGGAAGCAAACACGCTCATCTAAAACCTCAACTTTATCTTGAATGCCATCAAAGAAAGCTTGGCTTAAAGCAAAGCAAATATCTGTACGCTGTGCCGCAATGTGAATTAGTACATCTGCTGGGGCTACAGGCATGTTAAATGAACCTTGAATTGGATCAAGTTGTTTAAAGCCTGCTGGAGATTGAATATAAAGTTGTGCCCAAAGTTCAGGTCCAAAAGCTACAGCTGTTTTAATCTGTGCATTAGGATGTTGGGTAATTAGACGATCACGAGTGCTAAATAAGTCTTCAAGTTGTTCTTTTAATTCGCTAATCGTTAAATCTTTTAAACGTAAAACAATAAAACGAGCATGATCTGAGGGTAATGGCAAAATTACAGATTGAGCAGACATTCATGGCTCCTAAAAATTATAATTTCTGAGTGGCTGTGTATATTGTGCCTTAAGCAGCGCTGAGAGTGTAGCCTTCATTTGGCCTTTTAGCGTGCATTATTGTCATGAAAATAGAGTAAATGTCATATAATACAGACCCATTTCAAACTTGAGCTAATGATGTCCTATCAAATCTGGATTGCATACATGTTGGCATGTTGGGTGATTAGTGTTTCCCCAGGTGCAGGTGCAATTGCGTCTATGTCGAGTGGTTTGAATTATGGGTTTAAGCATGGGTATTGGAATGCCATCGGCCTGCAATTGGCACTTTTGGTTCAGATAGTCATTGTTGCAGCTGGGGCAGGGTTCTTATTTGCGACGACACCATGGGCTTTTCTGATCGTGAAATGGTTTGGTGTGGGCTATTTATTGTATTTGGCTTATTTACAGTGGACAGCGCCAACAGAGTCAATTGAAATCCAACAAGATTTACCAAATAAATCACGTTTAAAATTAGTTGTACATGGCTTTTTGGTCAATATGAGCAACCCTAAAGCGATTGTATTTTTGTTGGCGGTTTTGCCGCAGTTTTTAGATTTATCCAAACCCCAATGGATTCAATATGTCATCATGGCGGCAACGATGATTAGTATCGATCTGATTGTCATGGCGGGGTATACCGGTCTCGCTGCAAAAGTGCTGCGGTTGTTAAAATCACCCAAACAACAAAAATATTTGAATCGTACCTTTGCAGTTCTATTTGCTTGTGCGGCGAGTTTATTGAGTTTGGTGCATCAATAAATCCAGTTAGATGATTCTGAGCATCGTATTTGACGTGCAAAAAAAAGCCATGCAACTGCATGGCTTTTTTATTTTGATATGTGGCGAATTGAGCAATGAACGTTGCTACTCAAGCGACTTTCTTAAATTTTTGCATAATAAAAATCAGGGCAAAGAGCAGCGCCATAGTTAATACAATGGTCAGTCCTGTAGAGGTGTTTAAACCAGCACTTGACCATAAACCTACAGTTACACCGACTTGGGCAATGATGAAAGACCACAGTACCATTTGCTTCGGGGAATTTGCCAATAAACGAGCGGTTAATGCAGGAATCACTAACAATGCACCCATCAGCAATGAACCGACAGCACGTAAAGCCAATACGGTAAATAATGCCAGTAATAACATAAAAATCAGACGTTGCCATTTGGCACTGACACCTTCACTGACAGCAATATCGGGATCAATGGCAATCTGAATCTGAGATTGCCAACTTTTATACAGCACCGTCAGTGCCACAATGATCACCACTGCAAAGACAGGCAAATCTGACCAAGAAATGGTGAGCAAATCACCAAATAAATAGCTGAGTAATTCAGGTCTTAAGCTGGGCAAATGTTGTATGAAGAGTAAGCCTGAGCAAAGGAGTGTTGCTGAACATAGCGCGAGCAAGGCGTCATTGGGCAAGCGTGGATCGTGTAACACCCATAAGATTGCTACCAATAAAAGTGCAATCAATGTAACGCCCGTCCAAAGCGGTAGACTCATCGCACCAGCAATGGCGACACCGAGTAAAGTGCCATGTGCCATGGTATCCGCAAAAAATGACATGCGACGCCATAGCATTAAACAGCCGAGGGGTGCAGTCAGAAACACCAGCAAAGTGCCCATGATCCATGCTGGCAAAAGGAGTTGTAGCCATTCCATCATGGATTATGCTTCCGGTTCAGGGTGAATATGAGGACGAGAGTCATGCTGGCAAGGCGTTGCACTATCGCCATGTGCACAGTGATCGTGATGGTGTTGATAGAACACACGGTTTGTCCCAAAGATCGCTTGATATTCAGGATGTTGCTGTACATTTTCAGGCAAGCCACTGCAACAAATATGTTTGTTCAGGCAAACCACACGGTGCGTGCCTTGCATGACCCATTGTAAATCATGAGAAACCATCAAAACTGCACAGCCATATTTTTCTGGCAAGCTACGCACGTAGTCATACAGTTCCGCTTCAGACTGGATATCCAGACCTTGCATAGGTTCATCCAGAACCAATACATTCGGTTGACGCAATAAAGCCCGTGCAATCAGAACGCGTTGACGTTCGCCGCCCGACAATTGCTGAACTTTAGATTGTTGTAACTTGGCAATGCCTGTATCACGAATAATTTCTTGCTTGATATTGGCATCACATTTTTCTAGGGCCAATAAATCACACACACGTAGCGGTAAGCTGTGTGATGGATTAAATTTTTGTGGCACATATGAGAATTTTAATTTTTGTGTGCTGATCACTTTGCCAGATACAGGTTTTACAATACCCAACAACACTTTGATGAGCGTGGATTTGCCTGCACCATTGGGACCAATCAATGTGACAATTTCTTTTTCGTGTAAGGCGAAATCTACATTTTTTAAAATGTCACGTTCATCGATTCGGACATGAACATGCTCTAAAGCCACAATGGGCTTCACATTTAGTGTTTGCTGCGACACTGCTGACAGATCCCTGAAATTTCAATAATACTGTGATGTGCAGTAAAGCCATCGGATGCAGATAATTCATCAAGTTGCGCCATCAAGCCTTGAGCAGATGCTTCTTTGACTATTTTACAGTCTGTGCAAATCAGAAATGCTGCTTGATGTCCTTCGCGCGGATGACAACATGGGATATAAGCATTAATCGACGTTAGGCGGTGAATCAAACCTTTTTCAAGCAGAAAATCCAACGTACGGTACACCGTCGGCGGCGCTGCAGGTCGGTCAGACTCGCTTTTGATTTTAGCCAAAAGGTCATAAGCGCCCATTGGTCCTGTTGCATTTAAGATCAGTTCCAATACTTCTTTACGCAAGGGCGTAAGTCGAGCACCCGTCGCACTACAGAGACTCTCAGCTTCAGCAAGGCGCTGTTCGACATTATGATGATCGTGTACACCATGCAAAGCATTATGATGTTCGTGTGAACATGCGCTCATAGCCAACCTCGAGTACGAAACTGTATAAAGAAAAAGACTTTAAATCTTAACATGAAGCGTAAGGACTTACGAACAGACGTAGGTTTTTTTACGATTTTGTTATATTATAACACTATTCATTTTATGGTGCTCTCTCCCCATGTCCCGTGTAATTCTTTTTTGTAGTTTGGCTTTATTTAGTGTGATGAGCTGGGCGCAAGGCCTCGTTGTTTCTACACAACCGATTTATCTAATCGCGAAGGATGTACTCAAGGGTGTAGAGCAGCCAAAACTATTGCTTGACCATCAATCTGGACATGATGTGAGTTTGACGCCTGCGCACCGTAAAACCGTGCAAGATGCCAATCTCGTTTTATGGCTAGGCCAAGCGCACGAAGCGCCATTGGCAAAAATGTTAGGTGAAAGTGGCAAAAGTATCGCTATTTTAGACTCAGGCATTATCAGTGCTTTGCCATTACGGGATGTCCGTGGCAATGCATTAAAAGGCACAATCGATACCCATGTCTGGCTTGAACCTAACAATGCGGTTCGAATCGGCTTTTTTATTGCTGCTTTACGTTCACAACAGTTTCCAGAACATCGTGAAAAATATTGGGCTAATGCGCGTGCATTTGCGCAGAAACTCTTGATCACAGCCCAAAAAACAGATGTGTCGAGCCGTGCTCAGCCTTACTGGTCTTACCACGATGCCTATCAATATCTTGAGCGCTCACTGAATTTGAAATTTACCGGTGCGTTGACAGATGATCCACATGTCGCACCGACATTGGCACAAATCAAATACCTGAAAGACCATCGTGCACAGCCCAAAGTATGCTTACTTGCAGAAGCACATGCCAGTCAAAATCAGTATCAAAAGCTCGGTGGTATCATCTTTCAACCTGTTGACGAAACCATGAGTGGGGCAGGGGATTTTGTAACAGCATGGAAGAAGTTGGCTGATAAAACCCTTAAGTGCACACTAAATGCGCGAAAGTAATGTAAAAAACAAACAACTATTGATTAGTTTGAAAGCAGTTTACCAATTTAAAAAAACACGACTAAGGTCGGGAAAAGATTGCAAGTTAAGGGGTGTAACTCTATAATGCCTGCGATTAAAAATAATCATCAGTTAAACTTGTCAAGCAGAATTGCTGTGAGTGAACAAAAATGAGTCGAACTAGTCGCATGATTGATCGACGATTAGCGAAAGCTTTAGTCATCTTACAAGCAGTAATGATTCCTGTTTCAGCCCTGATTGGTTGGGTCCTTAAAGACACAATCACAGCATATAGTGCAGCTTTGGGTGCGTTGGTATGCTGGCTAGCAAGTAGCTACTTTTCATGGCAGTCGTTTCGTGCGGCTGGTGCCCGTGCCTCTAAACAGGTGCTGTCAAACATGTATCGTGGCTTAATGGGCAAGTTTGCAATCGTGATTGTTGGATTCATTTTGATTTTGATCAATGTCAAACCGTTGTCAGCGGTGGCATTGTTTTGTGGTTTTATGCTCGTACAAAGTATGTCGTGGGTCGCTCCTTTTTGGGCAACACGCTTAAAAAAACGAGTATAAGCACAACAAAAAATTGAAAAGTTTTTTGGAGAGTAACGAGATATCAGGCAGCACGCGATATTCGTTTTCTCTATTAGTTTTGACATTGACCAGGTGTGATTTATGGCTGCTGAAGAACATGCCCTTACTTCGACCGAGTACATTCAGCATCACTTGACTAACATGACCTATGGCAAAATGCCAGATGGTACTTGGAAGTTAGCTGAGACTGCTAAAGAAGCTCAAGAGATGGGGTTCACTGCTATTCACTTGGATTCAATGGGTTGGTCTATCGGCCTTGGTATTGTTTTCTGTTTGTTGTTCTGGGTTGTGGCGAAAGCTGCAAACTCTGGTGTTCCGACCAAGTTCCAGTCTGCAATCGAAATGATTATCGAGTTCGTTGACTCAAGTGTCCGTGACACTTTCCATGGCAAATCGCGCTTAATCGCGCCGTTAGCGTTGACCATCTTCGTGTGGATTTTCCTCATGAACTTGATGGACTTGATCCCTGTTGACTGGATTCCTTATACAGCTCAATTGATCGGTGCTAACGTGTTTGGTATGGATCCTCACCACGTTTACTTCAAAATCGTTCCATCTACTGATCCTAACATTACCCTTGGTATGGCATTGTCAGTATTTGCGTTAACTATTTTCTATAGTATCCGTGAGAAAGGTCTTGTCGGATTCGGTGCAGAATTTGCACTTAACCCATTTAACCCAAGTAACCCAGTTTTAAAAGCATTACTTATTCCAGTAAACATTATTCTTGAATTAGTAACTTTTATTGCACGTCCAATCTCATTGGCTCTACGACTGTTCGGTAACATGTATGCGGGTGAGTTGATCTTCATCTTGATCGCATTATTGCCGTTCTGGATCCAGTGGGCGTTGTCTGTGCCTTGGGCGATCTTCCATATTCTTGTTATTACGTTACAAGCATTCATTTTCATGATGTTGACTATCGTATATATGAGTATGGCTAGCGAAAAGCATTAATGGTATTGCTCAACTGTCAAAGGGTGGTTGGGCACACAATTTTTTAACTTAATTTGGTATAAACCTAACCTCTGAGGAATTATCATGGAACTCACTTTAGGTCTAGTTGCAATTGCATCTGCTATCTTGATCGCTTTTGGTGCTTTAGGTACTGCGATTGGCTTTGGTCTTCTAGGCGGCCGTTTCTTAGAAGCTGTTGCTCGTCAACCAGAATTGGCTCCACAACTTCAAACTCGTATGTTCTTAATCGCGGGTCTTCTTGATGCTGTGCCTATGATCGGTGTTGGTATTGGCTTGTTCTTCATCTTCGCTAATCCATTTGTAGGTTAATCAGCTTAATTCCTAAATTAAACTATTGAGGAATAGCAATGAATATCAACCTCACATTGATTGGCCAAGCGATTGCTTTTGCGATTTTTGTCGCATTCTGCATGAAATTTGTTTGGCCACCACTAATCAATGCGATTAGTGAGCGTCAGCGTAAAATCGCTGATGGCTTAAACGCTGCTGAAAAAGCGAAAGCTGACCTTGCGGATGCGCAAGCACAAGTGAAAGCTGAATTAGATGCGGCTAAAGCACAAGCGGCTCAATTGATCGAACAAGCGAACCGTCGTGGTGCGCAATTGGTAGAAGAAGCGCGTACTCAAGCTGCGGCTGAAGGTGAGCGTATTCGTCAACAAGCTAAAGAAGCTGTTGATACTGAAATCAATGCTGCTCGCGAAGAATTACGTCAACAAGTTGCTGCTCTTGCAGTTACTGGCGCAGAAAAAATTCTGAACCAGCAAGTTGACGCAGAAGCTCACAATGCCATGCTGACTCAGCTGGCTGCTAAACTTTAAGAGAGGCGGATTATGGCTGAACTCTTGACGTTGGCACGCCCATACGCTAAAGCAGCATTTGCTTACGCTTCTGAGCAAAATGCAACTGACGCTTGGTCAAATGCATTAAACTTGCTCAGTGCTGCGGTGCAAGACGAAGCATTTTCAGCTTATCTAAATCGCCCTGAGCTTACTCCTGCTGAGCAGGTAAGTGTTTTCGCAAAAGTTTTAGGTGAAGACCAGACTGCAGCAGTGTCAAACTTTTTGACATTGCTTGCTGATAATGACCGTCTGGCACTTCTTCCTGAAATTTCAGAAGAATACGAACAGCTCAAATCACAGAATAACAATACTGTGGATGTAGTGATTGAATCTGCATTCCCATTGACTTCTGTACAAGAACAATTACTTGCGCATGCATTAGAGAAAAAATTCGAAGCTGCCGTAAATGTTTCAGTAGAAGTTAACCCAGCGTTAATCGCGGGTGTAGTTATTCGTGCAGGCGACCAAGTGATAGATGATTCTGCGCTTAACAAGCTTGAAAAAATGCGGACTCGTCTTCTTGCTTAACAGCTTGAAGACTGAACTTTAAAAAGATTGAGGTATAGCGCAATGCAACAACTGAATCCATCCGAGATCAGTGCGCTCATTAAACAGCGTATCGGCGATCTGGACACCAGCGCGACCGCTAAGAACGAAGGGACCATTGTTATGGTTTCCGACGGTATTGTGCGCATTCACGGCCTTGCTGATGCAATGTACGGTGAAATGATCGAATTCGACGGCGGCTTATTTGGTATGGCACTGAACCTAGAACAGGATTCAGTGGGTGCCGTTGTCTTAGGTAACTACTTAAGCCTTCAAGAAGGTCAAAAAGCTCGTTGCACAGGTCGTGTATTAGAAGTTCCGGTTGGTCCAGAACTTTTAGGCCGTGTAGTAGATGCTTTGGGTAACCCAATTGATGGTAAAGGCCCTATTGACGCAAAACTTACTGATGCTGTTGAAAAAGTAGCACCAGGCGTAATTTGGCGTCAATCAGTGGATCAACCTGTACAAACTGGTTATAAATCAGTAGATACAATGATCCCTGTTGGTCGTGGTCAACGTGAGTTGATCATCGGTGACCGTCAAACTGGTAAAACAGCTATGGCGATCGATGCGATCATCGCTCAGAAAAACTCTGGCATTAAATGTATATACGTAGCAATTGGTCAAAAACAATCGACTATCGCTAACGTTGTGCGCAAGCTAGAAGAAACTGGCGCTATGGCGTACACAACTGTTGTAGCAGCTGCTGCAGCTGATCCTGCAGCGATGCAGTATCTTGCTCCGTATGCTGGTTGTACAATGGGTGAGTACTTCCGTGACCGCGGTGAAGACGCGCTTATCATTTATGATGACTTGTCTAAACAAGCTGTTGCTTACCGTCAAATTTCATTGCTTCTACGTCGTCCACCAGGTCGTGAAGCATATCCTGGTGACGTATTCTATCTACACTCACGTTTACTTGAACGTGCTTCACGTGTATCTGCTGACTACGTTGAGAAATTCACTAATGGTGAAGTTAAAGGCCAAACTGGTTCATTAACTGCATTACCGATTATTGAAACTCAAGCCGGTGACGTATCTGCATTCGTACCTACAAACGTAATTTCGATTACTGACGGTCAGATCTTCTTAGAAACATCATTATTCAACGCAGGTATTCGTCCTGCTGTGAACGCGGGTATCTCTGTATCACGTGTTGGTGGTTCTGCTCAGACTAAGATCATCAAAAAATTGTCAGGTGGTATCCGTACCGCTCTTGCGCAATACCGTGAATTAGCTGCGTTTGCTCAGTTCGCTTCTGACCTTGACGAAGCAACTCGTAAACAGCTTGAACATGGTCAACGTGTAACTGAGCTTATGAAGCAAAAACAATATGCTCCATACTCAATTGCTGACCAAGCTGTTTCAATTTATGCATCTAACGAAGGCTATATGGCTGACGTAGAAGTGAAGAAAATCGTTGCATTTGATGCTGCGTTGATCTCTTACTTCCGTTCAGAACATGCTGCGTTAATGCAAAAAATTGACGAGACTGGTGCTTACGATAAAGAAATCGAAGCAGCAATCAAAGCAGGTATTGAAAGCTTTAAAGCGACTCAAACTTACTAAGATTCAACGATGTTGAATCTGGTTCTGGTTTGGTTCACGGATCAACCTTCGAAAGCTCGAAAGGGCTTTCGAATACTAGGTTAAGCGTATGGCAAATTTAAAAGAAATTCGCGCCAAAGTAGCTAGTATCAAAAGCACGCAGAAAATTACTCGCGCGATGCAGATGGTAGCAGCTTCTAAGATGCGTCGTGCGCAAGAGCGCATGGCTCAAGGCCGTCCGTATGCCGAAAATATGCACCGTGTAATTGCTCATTTGGTACAAGCGAACCCTGAATACAAACACCGTTATATGGTTGAACGTCCTGTAAAGCGCGTTGGCTATATCATTGTTTCTTCAGATCGCGGCCTTGCTGGTGGTTTGAACATTAACTTGTTCAAAAAAGTGGTCAAACACGTACAACAGCAACAAGAGCAGTCAATTGAAGTTCAATTTGCTTTAATTGGTCAAAAAGCGGTTTCGTTTTTTAAAAACTACGGCGGTAAAGTTCTTGGTGCAACTACAAACGTAGGTGATGCTCCGAGTCTTGAACAGTTAACTGGTTCTGTACAGGTGATGTTAGACGCGTTTGATAAAGGCGAGTTAGATCGTATTTATCTAGTGTCAAACGGCTTTGTCAACGCCATGACTCAAAACCAAAAAATCGAACAGCTTGTTCCTTTAGCAGCTGCTGAGGAAAGCGAAGGCCTAAATCGTCAATACGGTTGGGACTATATCTATGAACCAGAAGCTGAAGAGCTTCTAAATGGTTTATTGGTTCGTTACATTGAGTCTATGGTTTATCAAGGTGTGATTGAAAACATCGCATGTGAACAGTCTGCTCGTATGGTTGCAATGAAAGCTGCAACTGATAACGCGGGTGAATTGATCAAGAGCCTACAACTTATTTATAACAAGCTGCGTCAAGCCGCGATTACTCAGGAAATCTCTGAGATCGTTGGTGGTGCCGCTGCCGTTTAACATTATTAGTTTGAATTGAGGAGACAGCAATGAGTAGCGGTCGTATCATTCAGATCATCGGCGCGGTTATCGACGTCGAGTTTGAACGTAACAGCGTTCCTAAGATCTATGACGCTCTCCATGTTGATGGTACTGAAACTACATTAGAAGTTCAGCAGCAACTTGGTGATGGCGTAGTTCGTACTATTGCAATGGGTTCTACTGAAGGCCTTAAGCGTGGTCTTACTGTAACTAACACTGGCGCGCCTATCTCTGTACCTGTAGGTACTGCATGTTTAGGTCGTATCATGGACGTTCTTGGTCGCCCTATCGACGAAGCTGGTCCTGTTGGTACTGAAGCTCGTTTACCAATTCACCGTCAAGCGCCTTCTTATGCAGAACAAGCGGCTTCTACTGACCTTTTAGAAACTGGTATTAAAGTCATTGACTTACTTTGCCCGTTCGCAAAAGGTGGTAAAGTTGGTCTGTTCGGTGGTGCCGGTGTTGGTAAAACTGTAAACATGATGGAGTTGATCAACAACATCGCGAAAGCTCACTCAGGTTTATCTGTGTTTGCTGGTGTTGGTGAACGTACTCGTGAAGGTAATGACTTCTATCACGAAATGAAAGACTCAAACGTTCTAGACAAAGTAGCAATGGTCTACGGTCAGATGAATGAGCCACCAGGTAACCGTTTACGTGTAGCGTTGACTGGTTTGACTATGGCTGAGTACTTCCGTGACGAAAAAGACGAAAACGGTAAAGGCCGTGACGTTCTATTGTTCGTTGACAACATCTATCGTTATACACTAGCGGGTACTGAAGTATCAGCACTTCTAGGTCGTATGCCATCTGCAGTAGGTTACCAACCGACTCTTGCAGAAGAGATGGGTGTTCTTCAAGAACGTATTACGTCTACTAAGTCTGGTTCTATTACGTCAATCCAAGCGGTATACGTACCTGCCGATGACTTAACAGATCCATCGCCTGCGACTACCTTCGCTCACTTGGACGCGACTGTTGTATTGAGCCGTGACATCGCATCTTCTGGTATTTACCCAGCGATCGATCCACTTGACTCTACTTCACGTCAGTTAGATCCACTTGTAGTGGGTACTGAGCATTACGAAATCGCTCGTTCAGTTCAAAACGTTCTTCAACGTTACAAAGAATTGAAAGACATTATCGCAATTCTTGGTATGGACGAATTGGCAGAAGAAGACAAACTTACTGTATACCGTGCACGTAAGATCCAACGTTTCTTCTCTCAACCGTTCCACGTAGCTGAAGTGTTTACTGGTGCTCCTGGTAAACTTGTACCGCTTAAAGAAACAATTCGTGGCTTTAAAGGTCTTCTAGCTGGTGAATACGACCACATTCCAGAACAAGCGTTCTACATGGTTGGTGGTATTGACGAAGTTATTGCTAAAGCTGAGAAACTTTAATTAGTTCCCTAATTTAGGAGATTCTCATGGCGACTATGCAATGTGACGTTGTAAGTGTTAAAGAGTCTTTGTACTCTGGCGCTGTAACTATGCTAATTGCTAAAGGTGCTGGTGGTGAGTTAGGTATTATGCCTGGCCATGCGCCACTAGTAACTTTGCTCAAGCCGGGCGCAATCCGCGTTCTGCTTGAAAATGGTACAGAAGAATTAATCTATGTATCAGGTGGTGTACTTGAAGTTCAACCGCACGTTGTTACTGTACTTGCAGATACTGCAGTACGTGCTGACAACCTTGATGAAGCAGCAATTATTGAAGCTCGTAAACAAGCTGAACAATTGTTAGCAAATCAAAAGAGCGACTTGGACTCTGCTGCTGCTTTGGCTGCTCTTGCAGAAACTGCTGCTCAGTTGGAAACCATCCGCAAAATCAAAAACCGCGCTCAATAAGACGCAGTTTGAGATTGAAAGAGCCACCCGAAAGGGTGGTTTTTTTATGCCTGAATAATAAATAAATTTGATTATATTTTGATTAATTGTTATTTTTCATATGCTTAAAAATATATCAATGGAATTAATGATGTCTAATAAAATCTTTTGTACATTACTATTATCTTTGGGATTTGTTGGGTGTGCATCCGTACCTAAAGCAGATCAAAATGCTTCAACAGCAGTAAAACAATTTAATGCCCCACAAGAAGGCAATGCAGGAATTTATGTGTATCGTTCAGCTTCTGTGAAAGGCGCTGCCTTAAAGAAAGATGTATGGGTAGATGGGGAATGTTTAGGTGAAACCTCTCGTGGAGTATTTTTTTATAAAGAAGTAATGGGTAATCAAAAACATACAATATCGACTGAATCAGAATTTTCACCTAACCATTTGGATATTGAAACTGAAGCAGGTAAACAATATTTTGTTCAGCAATTTATTAAAATGGGCGCATTTGTAGGTGGGGCAAATTTAAAACTGGTTGATGAGCAAACAGGCAAAAAGGCCGTAAGCGAATATGCATTTGCACAAGGTGGTAATTGCAGCAAAGCCACCATCGCATTGAAATAAAGGTTTATATGTAGATAAAAAACTACTCGAAAGGGTAGTTTTTATCCCTAAATTATTTGAAATTGATCAATCTAAAGTTGAATATATTTTATTCAATACAATCTTTATGGTGATTAAATTCAATCAGCTAGCATTGCACCATGAACCTTATCGCCTATGAGCCGCATTTTTGGGAACTTTATCAAGACTTTGATCAATATTATTTGAGCATTGCGGTTGATCTAAGTTCTGTCGTGTCATGTTGGGATGTTGAACTCACCCATGAAGAAGTCCAGCAATATGAACACCGTGGGCGCGTGAGTATTCAAGAACTGGCAAAATCGATGGTCGCTGCTGCCTATAAAGGTGATTTTGCTTCATTAGAAAGTCGTTTAGTGAAACCATATGAGCGTCAGGCCATGCAATCAGCTTTTAAAAAATGGCAAGATAGCCAAAAAGCAGGTTAATGCTCGTTATTCATACATGGGTAAAATTGAAAATTCGCCGTGACTGATAATTTTAATTTTAAAAATTTGATCAAAGCCTTCATCCCGTGACGGAACTTGAAGCTTTCGATAGGTCGCATGCACGCCAACTTCTGGAATATGAGCTTTGCCTTCACGTAAACTGTTGCGCTTTAAGGTACTGTCCAAATCGGTTTCAAAATAATAAGCAATGACTTCAAACCCTGCATCAACTGCGCGTTGGATATAGCGAGCACGAGCTTCCTGATCTGGGTTGGTATTGTCAATCACCATTTTGGTTTTGGATGCCAAACCTGCTTCAAAGATCATATTTTCCCGATGTCGGGTTTTCAACATATCCAAATTAATACGTAAATGGCTATGATATAAATTCAACATGTAAAAGGTTGATTTGCCAGAGGCTTGAACGCCTGTAAAAATAATCAGCTGCATAGTATTTGCAATGAAAGCACGGAATGAATAGTAGAGTATTAAATCAGCAACCTAGTTTTGCTACAATCTCTGCAAAATAAATAAGAACAAGTTGCAAAGGTCCGTATGCACAAATTTTTCAACAGTTTATCACTGTGTCTTTGTTGTAGTTTGCTCGTTGCATGTCAAAGCCAATATGTCACGACACCCAATCTTCCCACTGAAGCTGCACTTGTCGCTGAATCGGTTGATAATGGCATCAGTACGGAGCTTAAAATCCCATATATGACCGCCTTTCGAAATCTGCGACAAGCCTATAATCACTGTGTTGCGTTTACCGCGAACAATCGATACGTCTATACCGATAATCGTTTAGAAGAGCATTTGGAGCAGGGGACATTGATGGCACGAACTGAGCATGGGGCGTATTTGCATAAAATGTTGGTCGAAAGTTTAGATCCACAGACGACACGTATTACCTTATTTTTACCGAAGCAATATACCTTTGCCCAAGCACGTTTTAAACAAGATGTTCAGCGCGCACTTGGACAAGATAAAAACTGTAATACCTTTGAATTTGCTCAATCCAACTAATTGAACTTTAAGACGCTTGTGAGCTTTCCTGCTCTGGGTGCTCTACACGTTTACCGCCTTCATAACTGGCAAATCGAGCCTGATCACGTTTGAAGACCGGTGCAGGTGTTGGCCAAGGCCAATCTCCAAAATGGGTTTCACGATAGCGTTTAAAAGCCGCATCGAGTTCTTCCGTGGTATTGAGCACAAATGGACCGCGCATCGCCACGGGTTCATTAATCGGTTCACCTTCTAACCACAGAATCCGTGCTTCTAATCCACCTGCTTTGAGATGGACGTCGGCATCTGATTGGAGTTCAACCAAATGCTTCATCTGAATGGTTTGACCTTCTATTTCTAATGTATTGCCTTGATAGAAATAAGCAAAACGGTTGGAGCTACTTGTTGTTGCGGGAATCACCAACTCTGCACCTGCTTGCATGGTGATTAAATAAATGTTGACCTTATTTTCTGCGGCAGCCGCCCATGAGTGTGGCGGTCGGGAAATAGCATCAGTGGATTTGAACTGCCCTGAAATCACGCGAATATCCGATTTTTTTCCTTCATTATCCGTTTCAAAGACGTGAGGAATCTCTTCACGCCAAAACATTTTATAGTCAGCATCATGGGTTTTCTGTTCAGCTGATGAATTAAACCAAATTTGGAAAAGTTCAAAAGGATTGGCTTTATCTTCATGCAGTAGGGGGAACATTTCACAGTGTTCAACGCCATTGCCTGTAGACAGCCATTGCACATCACCCGCAGCATAGCGTCCGCCATTGCCTAATGAGTCAAAGTGATCGACATAGCCTTGTTCAACCAAGGTAATGGTTTCAAAGCCAGTGTGTGGATGCTCTGGGAAACCTGGAACCACATCGCCATAGTACATATTGAATTCATCATTCTCTGCGGCTGTTTTTGGCCCCATGTCTGCATTTGCAGCAGGAAAATGATCGATATGATGAGCAGTAAATAAGAAAGGATCTTTTAAATCTAAACGAAAGGTAGTGGGTGTAATGTTATAAATCACAGCGTTTGACATAACTGTTCCATCATTGGCTTTATTATTTAGCATTAATCTAAAAGGAAAAACAGTCGTGTTCTATAGCGGAACTGTAAGAAAAAAGCGTTAGCTCAAGGTCTAACGCTTTTTTGATTTACAACAGGTGGAATGCAATGGAAATACTAAATTTCGCTACTTATTCAGTTTTAGTGGTTGCATTAGATGAGCTTTTAGCTGCTTGGTCTTGGATCAACATACCTGCCAATTTCAGCATTTCCGCTTGAATATTTCCCATTTGATTTTGAATTTTCTGAAAATCAACTTTGCTTAAATCGACTTGTCCATTGAGAAAAGGTGAGGCCAATACTTGCTGATTCGCTGCCTGTAGATTGCTGCGAATATCATTAATCTCAGTGCTTTTTAGATTTAAATCATTCAATGCTTGATTGAAACCTTTGAGCTGCTGTTGCAGCTGGGTTGCTGCTTTTTGCAATTGGAGATGATCTTGGTTGCTGACTGCGGCTTCTAAATCGACCTGCGTTTGTTTGAGTTGTTCAACATAATTGCCGGCTTTAAGTTGCATATCCGCAACATCGCGAACGATATAAAACATATTGCCGCTTTTTAATTGGCTTTGATCTGTCGCCTGACTTTGTGTCGCAGATTGATCTTCGTTTGTTGATGTTGTTGCAGGGCGATCATTTTCTGCTGCGATTTCTTGTTCCTGTTGCGGTGCTGTGGCAGGTTCACAACCAATCAGCACCAAAACACCACTAAAAATGGCAAAAGGGAGAAGGGCATTCTGCACAAGCTTTTTCATTCAATCATCACTATGTGTTAAGTCTCTGCTTTGAATATAGGGGCAAAATGTGGATTAAAAATAGATTGTTGCAAAGCAATAACAAAATAATCGCTTGAACAAAAAAAAGAGGGCATTTGCCCTCTTTTGATGTTTTGGTGGGTTTAACCCGCAATGATTTTGATCATGGCGTGACTGATGGCATTCATTAAAATGTAGTCGCCATTCACTTTAATCCATTGTTGGTTTTTGCCTGGTTTAGATAATTTTTTGTATTTGGTGTGGTCACCTTTGTAGCGATGACCACGGTATTCAGAAGGTACTTTTTGTCCAGAACGCCAATCATGTGAAGGATTTACGGCTTTTTTCTTGTTCTGGCTTTGGTTTTTACCCGTGTGTATTGTTTAGTGTGCTGTTGGGTTTTCGTCTTTTGAGTTTTTTGCCGTGCATCTATTGTTAGCGCAGAAACACGTGCTGTCAAAAAATACATAAAACGATAGCTTTGATTAATGTATTTTAAGTTCACCTGTTTACTGCTGGATGTGAATTGATAAGACTCATCATAATGAGTATTTACAGGGAAGCTTTGAACAATGTGTATATGAAATATTAAAACAATGGGTAAAATGTGTAAATTATCAATATGTGATAATTATTAAATATTATTGTGATAATTTAAAATGATTAATCTCAGTTAAAATCACAATAATCTTAACTGAGAGATTGAAATATTGTCGAATTATTTGGCTAATTCAGCGTTAATGGCATCGACAATACGAGCATCATCTGCCTTGATGTCAGGTGCAAATCGTGCCACAACTTCGCCTTGTTTATTCACGAGGAATTTTTCAAAGTTCCAGAGCACTTCAGGCTTTGGATTTGGTGTTAATCCGTATTCGACTAAATCATCCCACCATGGGCCTTCACCAATGCGTTCAGGAATGGCTTGGGTTAAGGTTTGATAAAGTGGGTGTTTATCTGCGCCTGCAACAGAAATTTTTGCAAAAAGTGGGAAATCGACCTTGTAGTTGATCGAGCAAAATTCTTGAATTTCAGCTTCAGAACCAGGTTCTTGTTCTAAAAAGTTATTGGCAGGAAAGCCTAAGACTTCAAAGCCTTGCGACTTCTTCTCTGTATAGAGTTTTTCTAGGCCTTCATATTGCGGTGTTAGCCCACATTTAGAGGCTACATTGACCAATAATAAAACCTTGCCTTGGTATTGATTGAGTGTGGTGTCATCACCTTGGATCGTTTTTACTGGGATATCGTAAACTGAAGCTGACATATTCGTTCCTAATTGAAGTTGTGCCTTTCATCCTTGTTTTAAAGGGAAATCTGGTGAACAGCAAGCTTTTATCGATAGGCTTTTCGCATAATTTTTGTAGTAGTTTGCAGAATTCGAGCTGATGCTTGCTTGAGTGCTTGACGTTTAACTAGTGGCGCGGTGTTGGTTTGGGGTTTTTCCTGTATAGCGTTTAAAAAACTCAATAAAGCTTGAGCTATGTTGATACCCTAATTCATAGCTGAGAGCTTTAATAGACTGACCAGCGCGGAGTTGTTGAATGGCATAAATAATTTTTGCACGGTTTCGCCATTCAGAAAGGCTCATTTGCAGTTCGTTCTGACTCAGCCGCAATAACTGACGCTCACTCAAACCGACATTGGATAAGCATCGCTGTAGGCTCAAACTAAAATGATCTACATCTGTAAGCTGCGCCAAGATCGGCTTTAACACCGCATCATGGCTTTGCGGTAAATAATGTTGATGTTTGGGCGCAGTTTTTAACTGGTCGAATAAGACCTGTAGCAGGTGTCGATAGGGTGGTGTGGTATGTTGCTCTGTAGGAAAGGCCAAAATTTCTTGCACCAACAAACGAAAGAAAGGCTGGATGCTAAATACTTCCGTCTGCTTGGGGAAATTTATGCAGAGATCTGGTGCCAGTCGGATTGCCACATAATGAATGGGTTGTTCATCAATCGCGACCGAGCAATGTTCTGTATGTGGGGGAATCCACACCCCATAACTGGCAGGTGAGAGATGGTGTTGTCCTTGTATCTCATATTCGAAAATACCATCGAGACAAAAATTAAAATCACCCCAAAGACAACTGTGCGGATAGACCGTATCTAATGTGGTGTAGTGCGCTTCAAAAAGCTCGATCTGCTGTTCAATCGGTGATGACGTCATATAAGCCTAAGTTTCGATGTCTGAACTACAATACAGATGTCTGAAATCATGTATTTCAATTAAAACAGACATCACTCAAAATATCTAGACCAATCTTTGCACGATACATTGAGGAGTTAGACATGTTGCTTCAAGCACGTTGGGCGAAATTTGCAATTTGTTTGCCTCTGATTGCGGTATTTATATGGTCGCTGAATATTACCGTCACTCGCTATGTAACTAATTATATTTCACCGGTCAGTATCAGTTTTTATCGATGGTTTATTGCATTTTTGATCTTAACCCCCTTTATGCTGAAAACCGTTTGGCAGCAAAGACAGCTGATCAAGCAGCATTGGCAGCAATTGGCTGTGCTGAGTGCGTTTGGCATGGTGTTATATCAAGGCTTGGGTTATACCGCTGCGCATTATACGACTGCGACCAATATGGGCATCATCAATGCCTTTATCCCTGTTTTTACGATTGCCGTTGCATTTTTCTTAATTAAAGATGTGCCCAACCGCTATGCCATCCTAGGCTGTGCGATTTCATTTACGGGGCTATTGTTTGTCATTGCGCAAGGAGATTTCAGTCAATTACTGAATATGGGCGGACATTTCGGCGATATCCTCATGATTTTCGCAGTGTTCTTTTATGCCTTTTATGGGGTGTTTTTAAAAAAATGGCAATTGAAACTTCCGCTACTGTTGAGCTTATATGTACAAATTTTCTTTGCCGTTTTATATCACTTGCCATTCGTATTGTATTTAGGCATAGACGCGATTAATCCTGCCAATGCGCCAAGTGTATTTTATGCGGCAATTTTTCCATCACTGATTGCACCATTGGTATGGATGTTGGCTGTACAACATCTCGGCCCGAATCGCACCAGTATTTTTATGAATTTGATGCCGGTATTTACCGCAATTATTGCCTATTTCTGGTTGGCTGAGCAGTGGATGATTTATCATACCGTCGGCACAGTGATGGCGATTACTGGGGTGATCTTGGCGCAGCGTAAGTAAATCTAGTAAAAAGTTGAAAATTTATGAGAATTATTGATTAAAAAATAGGCAAACAAACTTATTTTTTATAGAGCAAATCTTTTGAAAATGGATTTTTGAGTGTAAAACTGAATTAAAAAAACAAATTCTCGTCTTAAAAATCAATCAAAAATAGATACATATTTTGACTAAGTTGTTATAAAATCACAAATAAAGTGCTTATCAGTAGTTTTATTTATATAAAAAATATATTTGTTAAATTTAAAAAAATATTACATAATACTTTCATCGTAAATGAGGAAGTAATTCTTAATAATTACTTGATATTTACCCAGAGATTGCAAGACCCTCTGGATGTGATTTTATACACATCCTTTTTTATGCTCAGCCATCCCTATATGGCTGAGCTTTTTTTTGTCTGTATTTCCCCGAAAGGCAGGTGTAGACAGGCATCCGAGCTTATGCGCGGATGATTTCACCTGTTTCAGCATCAATAATTTTACTTGGTTCTTGGCTTAGGCCGAGATCACCATTTAAATAATTGAGTTCATTGGCAAAATACTGATTGGCTTCTTGTAAGGAACGTGCAGGGGTTAATCCCGCAGGATTGGCACTGGTAGACACAATAAAGCCATTAAAAGCTTGGCATAAAGCCACACATAAAGAGTGGGTCGTCACACGGACTGCGACTTTTGGATGATTGCCTTTAATCCATGTTGGAATATGGTCGCCAGCCGGTAATAACCATGTGGTTGCACGTTCATTGGGTTTACGGTTGGTCCATGTCGCAATGACTTGCTGACGCATATCTTCTGTTAAGCCTTGGAGCAGGTGTTCAACTTGAGCGACATTGGCAGCCAATAAAATCACGCCTTTTTCAATGGGACGTTGTTTTAAGCGCAAAATTTCGAGAAAGGCTTGCTCATTGTAGGGATCACAGCCCAATCCCCAAACAGCCTCTGTAGGATATGCGAGAACCTGACCTTTTTTAAGACAGGAAGCTGCTTCTGCAACAGAGGTGGTAATCATTTCTATAGACCTTAACTGATTCGACAAAGGACTATTGTGAACCTAATTTACCCATTCGACAACGTAAGTAGTGTCCGGCTTGTTGTGTGGCATAGCCCATTAACTCTAATTCCATCAGTTGACTGGTCAATGTCGCGGTATCAATTTTGAGTTGAATGGACAATTGATCAAGGCCTTGGCCGACCCAATCAAGCTGCCGATACAGCGCAATTAAATGTTCTGGGATAGGTTCGGGTGGCGGGGTGTCCGGTATTACTGTTTCGGGTGTCGCTATTTCGGTGGTTGTTAAGGTTTTAGCAGCCTGCGATTGCCATTGTGTAGCCAATGCCAAGTCTTCAATGACCTGTTGTGGATGATCAATCAAAATTGCACCTTCGCGTATGAGTTGATGGCAACCTTGATGTGACTCACTATAAATATGGCCTGGAATGGCAAAAATAGATTTGCCTTGTTCGGCAGCGCGTTGAGCCGTGATCAGTGAACCACTTTTTAACGCTGCTTCCGCCACGATGACACCAAGACTAAGCCCACTGACGATACGATTTCGATGTGGAAAATGGTGTTGTAAGGGGGGAGTGTGTGGGAGAAACTCACTGATTACTGTTCCCCCATGTTGGATGATCTCTTGTCTTAAACTTTGATGTGCAGTCGGATAAGTTTGATCTAAACCTGTGCCCATCACGGCAATAGTTCTGTGGTGTTGTATGGCAGCGCGATGCGCCGCTTCATCAATTCCTTGTGCTAAACCGCTATTGATGTAGAACCCTTGCTCACTCAGATAATAAGCAAAATCATAAGCAATTTGCCGACCTTGGGGACTAGGTTTGCGGCTACCCACAATCGCAATTTGGGGTTGCATCAAGGCTTGGGCATTACCTTGCCCAAATAGAATGGGCGGCTTGTCACTATAAGGTAAAAGCTGTTGTGGATAGTTGAGGTCTTCAGGAATCAGTACAAAGTCACTGTATTGTTCAATATCCTTGAGACATTTTTTAAAGTTAAGCTGTCCACTTGGGCTATGAAATTCTTCAAAGCGCTGTAAATGATTTTTATGCAGTCCCAATTTTTGCCATGTGGTGATTTGATCAGGCTTAAGGGCGTGGTGTAGGGCAGGATAGTACTGCTGAATTTTATAAAAACTACGAAGTGAGTGTTGCACCAAAAACCACAGGCGAATGTAATCTAAATGCAAGTCAGTCAATGAGTTGAGCATAATGAGACCTTTGAAAGTGTCTTCTTTTTATGGTTTAAAATTATCAGTGATATCGTTGTTGGATAATAAAAAATGAGGCTGAAATACAACCTCATTTTTGTGGATTTAGAATTAGTCATCCATCAGTGGGGGCTGAATTGTTGCACCTACGTTGATTGGTAATTCGCTTTCAAGTACATAAGCATAGCTTAAGTTATCAAACGTTTTGAATACCATGATGTTACCAATACGTTGTCCTGGAAGTTGAACACGTTCTTTGGTTTTTGGATCAGTCACGATTTCACCTTTTTGGTTCACGCTAAAGACTTGACCAGATTGAACGCCTTGCAAGCTACCACGGTCGATCGTCACAACACTGTGAACCGCTGCAGTACCAATCGAGCCCATGACACGAACAATACTACCGCCAGCAGTGACATTTTCAGCATTGGTTGGATAGAACAGCGTTGGCAGCATTGGGTCATATTCAGGAAGAACACGATCGCCACGACGAACTTCGGCATTATAAGTATCGGTCAGTTCTAAAGTGGTAATGTCATTTTCACCACGAACGGCAACACCTGAAGCGACTTGAGTCAGTTCTAAGCCTGCATTGTATTTTTTGCCGTTTGCATCGGTAAAGATGTACGGTTCGCCTTCACGGTAAACAGCATAACGTTGACCGACTTGCATACCTTGGCCGCGTGCATAAACTGTTTGGCCTTTGGCAGCTAATACACGTTGATCAGCTGTACCTAAAATGTAAGGTGTGCCTTCCACAGAATCAGCTGCAACAATCATGCTACGCTCAAGCCATTGCTTAATATATTCTAATGGGATAACCGGAATCGCACTGTTGAGGGACTCAACACGAACTTGTGGTTGAAGTTTAGTGCCACCTGTATAGCGACGAATGATACCTTCACAACCATCACCTTCATCTTTACCGATGATTGGGCGGCCATTGTAGGTACACATTAATAGGCGGTCACCTGGGAAAATCCAGTGCGGATTTTTCACGTGTTTATTGCTCGCCCAGATTTCAGGCCAGCGCACGGGATTTTTTAAGAAACGCTTGGAAATATCCCACAACGTATCGCCTTTTTTCACCACATAAACTTGAGGGGCACCTGCCTTCAATGACGGTGGATTGACGTTACGAGCAGGGGCAGCTTCTGCAACACTGACCATTCCCATCCCCACACTTACACAGACTGTAAGTGCCAATAATTGTTTTTTAAACCCCAAGGCACTAAAAGTTGGCATGCCCTTCAAAACCTTTTTCATTATCATAATTCCTAAAATTATGTATGTAACTGCGTTATAATAACGATATTACACACAATTTTTTGATGAAGCATTCCTTCATTTTGTTTTTTGATCAATGGCATAAGTGAGGACGTCGTATGGCCTTATTACCTATTTTAAGTTTCCCCGATCCCCGTCTTCGTACCATTGCAAAACCAGTCGAAGAAGTTACTGATGAAATTCGTCAGTTAGCAGCCGACATGTTTGAAACTATGTATGAAGCACCGGGAATTGGCCTGGCAGCAACACAGGTAGATCACCATATTCAGCTGATAGTCATGGATTTATCTGAAGAAAAAGATCAACCCATGGTGTTTATTAACCCCAAAATTACGCCATTGACGCAAGAGACGCAGCCCTATGAAGAAGGCTGTTTATCAGTGCCTCAAATATACGATAAAGTTGAGCGCCCGTCACGTGTAAAAATTCAGGCAATTAACCTTGAAGGTCAATCATTTGAAGTGGAAGCGGACGGACTTCTCGCAGTTTGTATCCAACATGAAATGGATCACTTAAATGGTAAGTTATTCGTCGACTATCTATCGCCTTTGAAACGTCAACGTGCACGTGACAAAGTGGAAAAATTGGTTCGCCAGCGTCAAAAAGATAAAGTCGCAGTTAAGCGTTAATTGATCGCGGTTAAAAAATACCTGAGACAAGCCCAATTTCGATTGGGCTTTGTTATACTTGGGTCAGACAAATGTTAGGGTTTGCCTGTATTGTTTCGTAGTGGAGTGCTGCTGTCCTTTGCAGCCGTTTTTTTGCAGATTGCTGTTTTTTTACAGCCATTGTTGCCCAAGCAATATCAAGTTGCTCCGGTCTGCGAAACCATTACGCGTGCACTTTTACTTCCCAATGTTCATGCTGAACATACCGCACATTCAGACCAATCATCTTCCGCTCACGCTGAGCAAGTTCAAGTCGATCATTCTGCCCATGAACATGATGCCAGTCATCAATGTCAGTATTGTACGGTCTATGGCAATTTGGTTTTGCCCCCTGAACTTGATGTGAAAGAAGTGCTTGATCGAATTCAAGTTCGTTTAATTGCTTTTCAAAAAGCTTTCAAGCATGTCTGGTTTGTTCTTCAACAACTCTTTTTACTTCCGCAAGGTCGAGCCCCACCACTCGCTGCATAAATCCGACGTTTTTTTTAAACTTGGGTCTTTGAGGACTCAGGTACGCCTTTATTTATGTATTTTGTGAGATAAACATGGCTCAGCCTAAATTTTTTCTACAGCCTCTTGCGGCTGCAATTTGTATTGCCTGCTATTCAACTTCTGTGATGGCTGACGAGATGCCCGTAGAGATGACGGAAACCAATGCAGTACAGACTTTGGCACCGATTGTGGTGACATCACATCAAGGGAATGATGCCAATGGTTTAATTGTCCGTGCCAATCCCAAACAGCCGATTCAACCGATACCTGCCAGTGATGGGGCAGATTATTTAAAAAGTATTGTAGGGTTTAGTGCCATTAAAAATGGGGGAACCAATGCAGATCCAACCTTCCGTGGCATGTTTGGTTCACGCATTAAAATTTTGACCGATGGCACAGAAAATCTCGGGGCGTGTCCAAGTCGTATGGATGCACCAACGTCTTATATTTCCCCTGAAAGTTATGACCGAATTTCAGTGATTAAAGGACCTCAAACGGTTCAATATGCCAATACAGGTTCTGCTGCAACAGTCTTGTTTGAACGAAAACCTGAACAATTCGATGCTGATAAAAACTACCGTGGTCAAGCCAGTGTGATGATCGGTTCTTATGGTCGTTTAGATCATAATGTCGAAGCGGCTGTGGGCGATGAACATAAATATGTGCGTCTAAATGCCAGCCGTTCTGTTGCAGACAGCTACCAAGATGGAGATGGCAATACTGTGCCGTCAGACTGGGAGCGTTGGAATACAGATTTGGCTCTCGGTTGGACACCGAATGAAGATACATGGGTAGAACTTACCGGAGGTAAAGCCGATGGTGAGGCGGTATACGCAGGCCGTTCAATGGATGGTTCGCAATTTGCCCGTGAAAGCTTAGGCCTTCGTGTCGAGAAAAAGAATGTCACAGAGGTGATTAAAAAAATCGAAGCACAGGTCAACTATAGTTATAACGACCATATCATGGACAACTTTAGTTTGCGTGAGCCACCTTTAGCTGAAATGACTCATCATGGTATGACTATGCTCATGCCGAATCCAATGGCGATGCAGGTTACACGCCGTACATTAAATGCACGTATGGCGGTAACCCATGAATGGGATAAGCTGCAGTTCATTACTGGACTGGATACGCAGAATAATAAGCATGCCGGCAGCATGACGTCGAAAATGATGCCTTCGATGAATAAGCCCTTAACGCAAGATATGGCATTTCAGTCCTATGGCGGTTTTGGAGAAGTCAGTTATCAATTGAGTGATAACAACAAGTTGGTTTCAGGACTTCGTCTCGATCAAGTGCAAGTGAAAGATGAGCGGGCAGCTTCGAAAGCGAGTGGCTATAACACGGAGCTGAATGAAACTTTGCCAAGTGCTTTTATTCGTTTTGAAAATAAGCACCCTGAACATGACAATGGTAAAACCTATATCGGTCTAGGTTATGTGGAACGCATGCCTGATTATTGGGAGTTATTTAGTCCTAAACACGGTAATGCAGGCACAACAAACACCTTTAATGGCGTTGAGACTGAAAAAACCTTGCAGTTAGATGCGGGCTATCAACATGAACATGGGGCATTCAGTTCATGGGCGTCTGCCTATGCAGGGCTGATTCAGGACTTTATTTTGATGAGTTATCACGATCATCCAAATACAGGTGAGCATGATCATGGTTCAACCTTTAGCGCGGGTGCGAAAAATGTTGATGCCACCATTGCGGGAGCTGAAGCGGGGATTGGCTATCAATTTAGCGATCATATTCAAGCCGATGTCAGCGCAATGTATGCGTGGGGTAAAAACACCACAGATGGCAAGCCATTACCGCAAATCTCACCTTTAGAAGCGCGTATTAACTTACGATATATCCAAGATAATTATACTTTGGGAGCATTTTGGCGTGTGGTTGATGGGCAAAATCGTATCAGTGCGTACCAAGGCAATATCGTGGGTTATGACCTGAAAGAAAGTGCAGGTTTTGGCACACTGTCTTTAAATGGTACTTATCATATTGATGAGGGTGTAGATGTATCTGTGGGTGTAGATAATCTCCTGAATAAAACCTATACCGAACATCTAAATAAACTGGGTGATGCAGGGACAGGTTTAGCGACCGATCAACAGTTTAATAATATTGGTCGCAATTATTGGGCACGTATTTCGATGAAGTTCTAAGTCCGGACATTTGTCATCCAAAAAGCAGAGCGATCGCTCTGCTTTTTTTATTGGTGCATACTTGCCAGTTGTTTGGCCTTACTTTGATACAGTGCTAAACCGAGTTTTTGAATCGCACGGCCTTTTTGCTGTAATTTTTGATTTAAACTCGGGACATGCTTAGCACCTGAATACAGGACGAGATTTCTAGCTAATAAATAATAGGCAAACCATGCGGCGGATTGGGGTTTGAGCCCTAATTTATGCATGCGTTTTTTGCCAATAAAAAATTGTGTCAGCTCCAGATGTTGTCGATAAGCCAGTTTTTGCTGAAATGGTCGGAGGTATTTGTATTGTCTTTCAAAAGGTTCTTTAGATAGACTTGTACCGAGAGCCATACTGCTTGCATCGGATTGAGGATGTACAAATTGCATCCAATACAGCAGTTTCCAACCGTCAGATTCTTTTTCAATTAACCATTTTTCATCAATACCCATCAACCAGCCGACATAGCGCCAAAAATGCAAAAAGCTTTCAGTTTCTTGTTTTGACGGAAAAATTCCTAAAGCACGAATGCCCACAAGCACCACACTGCTAAAGGCAAGATTGGTCATCGCCAAGTCAAATTGATTGATCGGCACCCCCCACGTTGCAAAATCCCAGTCTTTACCTTTTTGGAGTTGATGCCGTACCAAAGCATGAATAAAACGCACATAAATCGTCGATGTAAATCCCGCATGCAAACGTTCGAGTCCGCGTTCTTCAGTGATATCTACCCACCATTTAGTGGTCTCAGCCAGACGTGTACCGGCTTGTTTATTTAAAGCACCGGTCAGCATGAGCGGCTGATTGAAACCGGGGAAGAGATAACCGACCATGAGTGAAAGGTCGCGCAAAATAAAGCCATTGTTAATCCCGAGGCGATGGGTGAACTCAAGGGCTTGCTGTATTTTTTCTGGCTCTAACCAAGGTGGTGTTTGTTCAACATGCTTAAAAAAATGCTCGAGTTCGGGAATAGAAAAGGGAAGCTGTTCTACACCTTTAAATAAAGCAATTTCAAAATATTCACGATGCTGCTTAGGGTTCTGCATCATCCACGTGAGCACTTTTTCCAACTGTGGATCACCACATTGCAAGGCTTTATTGAGGGCAAGATATTGAGGGTAATTCGGCTGTGCAGCTTGGCCCGTCAAATGAGACAGCAGAAAACTTAGCAGATTAGATTGCTGCGTGGCCTGAAATGAAGACAGCCGGGTATTGAAGTGAGTGGTCATGTTTTGATCTTCAATGTTATTGTTTCATACCACACTAATATGAATATTTATTCGCATTCAATTCGCATAACACTATCGCATTGGAGAGCAATAGAATGAGAAAAAGACCACAACAACAACGCGCGAAAATGATTGTGGAAAGCATTTTGCAAGCTGCGCAGTTGTGTATTGTAGAACAAGGCTTACTGGAGTTGACGACGCCCAAAATTGCGGAAAAATCTGGCGTGAGCGTTGGGTCGATTTATCAATATTTTGAAAATAAAGAACAAATCGTAGAAGAATTACTGCTCAGAAAATCAGAACAATTGGGGTTGGCACTAAAAAATATAGTCGTGGAGCAAGAGCAGCACAGTATTTATGAGGTGATCCCACTTTGTATTCAGTTTGGCTTTGATATGTTGAAAGCTGATCGTGGCTTCTTCATTGAGATCTTAAAACATTGGCATCAATACAGTCATTCAGATGCCTCTCAGGTTTTGGAAAAGCATTTTTTTGAAGTTGGGATGTATTTATTTAATCGCTATTATTCACATTGGAACTTTGAAACGCTGAAACATCGCTCTTTTGTGATCATTAATAGTACCTTATTTACCATGATGCGCTATGTGAGCAATAATAGTTTTTTAATTACAGAACAGCAGATTAAAGTAGAATTATCAAAGATGATTTTGGCGTATTTAGATAGTGAATGACACTTAAAAAATTAAAGTTGTCTCTTAAATAATTTATTTAATTCAGATTCAAGATATGTGAAGATAGATCAATAATAAATCAATAACTTAAGATAATAAATCAGGAAAATCATGATGGTTTCTTTGAGCTTGCAGCAATTGTCCAAATCTTTTGCGGGAAAACGTATATTTTCAAATCTAAATTTAGAGTTAAACGAATTCGGAATTGTCGCTGTTGTTGCTGAGAATGGAGTAGGGAAGTCCACCTTACTTGCGATGATTGCTGGGATGTTGGATTTTGATGCAGGCAATATTTTGATTAATGATCAGCAATATGCCCCTCACAACAATGAATACAAGAAACTTGTGGCCTATGTGCCAGATAAAAGCCCTATTTATGATTTTTTACAAGGGCAGGAGTTTCTGAATTTAATATGTAATATTCGAGGGATAGCGCATGCGCAGTATCAAATCTTCATTGAAAAATTTAAATTAGAAAACTATTTAGCCACGCCATTTGCTGACATGTCTTTTGGTACAACCAAAAAGTTTTTATTGGTTGCAGCCTTAATGACTTCGGCACCTTTACTGATTTTGGATGAACCGAGCAATGGCTTAGATCAAAATGCCTTGGCTGAATTAACAAGCATACTTTTACAGCAGAGCCAATCAAAATTGATTCTATTGTCTTGCCATGATCCTGTATTTAGAGACAGTCTTGCAGCAAAAATCATCGAGCTAGATCGGTTAAAGTCCAATGAGCAGACGGCATGAATAAACAAAGACCTGTTGGGCAGCGAACAATTATAAAAACGCTTTTGAAATACCGATGGACATTTTATGTCAAAACCACAGCAGACGCAGTTGCACGGCAAAAGCATTTACTTATTTTAATCACATTAATTCTCGGGCCAATGCTATTCGGACTGCTCTTATCTTTAGTACAGCCCATTATTGATTTGGTTTATTGCAAATCATTAATCACGAATCTGTTTCTTTGGACAGGCTTTCTTGCCTTAAATGTATTTTGGTGTGCGATACAGCGTAAAGCTTTGAGTGGTGGGGAAGGGTATCACTATCTAGCGCTATTGCCCATCATGCTCAAAAGTCGCTTTGCAGTGGAAATCAAATTTTTAGGCAGTTTAAGCTTTTTGATGTTATTGCCATTTGTTTTGGCGCTTCTATATGTTTGGGTTGAGTATGAACTTTTAGCTTCCATTGGCATCAGTGTATTGATGCTACTTTGGATCTTTAATTTATTAATTATACAAATGCTGTTTTTACAACAGAATCAATATTGGGTTTTAGTCTGTCTTTTGACATATTTGCCCATTTTGAGCCTAGCGATATTGGACGCTCAACACATTGCAGTATTGTTATCTACTTTCATCTGTATAGCGGCAATAAAATTCTGGCTGCTCGGTTGGAAATCAAAACCAATTAAGCTGCAAGTACCTAGGGTATTTCTGATACAGAAATATAGTCCCCTCTGGCTCAATCAAAATAAACTCATTATTCGTCAGGCATTTCATAAAAGATTTCTAACCCATCGTATTGTTAGTATCGGTATGTCAGTTACAGCGGTCGTGATTTTGTATTGGTTTGCCACACAGGCAGATACTTGGAACATCATGAGTCTTGATTTTACCGCTTCACAATTATTCCAATTGATGTGTGCCATCTATATTGCACTGAGTTTATTCAATCTGGGTGTGATCAAAATGGACTTAAAATCAAATTTTGAATCTGCAGAGCGATTCTGGATCATTCAGGGGTTCACACTTTGGCAGCTCAGGAAATACGAATACTGTGTTTTATTGATAATTGGCTTGTTGATGAGTGTGCCAGTTTTACTGTGGCTACTGCTGACAGGTGGATTTGTAGATGTGCTATTGATGGCGACATTATTTGGTATCGGCATTCCATTTATTCAGTGGTTGTATAGAAAACCTGAAGAAGTGCACGGTATTATGCCAATTTTAATGTTTATCTTATGGGTGCCTGTGGCATATTGCATGCTTTCTGTACGCTAAAAACACTTTTTTAAGTAAAAAACGCTGATTTAGTAGAATAAATAAACAAACGTAATGAAAAATTAAAAATAAATGGAAAAGGGTGTTGCAACGGTCCTGAAATGCTGTAGAATGCACATCCATCGGCGGTGATGAGGATTAAAACTTCTGATAAAACAATGACTTGGTTGAATTGATTAAGTTGGGTTTTATTTTTTAAGTTTAAAAATAATTTGAATTACCAGTTGACTCTTTAGAAATAAAGAGTAATATAGCCGACCTAGCTTGCTGGTGACGAACCAACAAGAAGATCATTAAGAGATTATGAAGAACAACTTGTGTGG
>NZ_VPCE01000015.1:0-92836 GCF_013418335.1 Acinetobacter sp. YH12145
ACGAAACCAATGTAAAAGGTGTATTTGCTGCCGGTGACTGTACAACAGTACCGTACAAACAAATCATCATTGCGACAGGTGAAGGCGCGAAAGCATCATTATCTGCTTTTGATTACATCATCCGTTCTGGTCAATAATTCAGTTTAGACAGAACAGCAAAAGCCAGTTTTCGAACTGGCTTTTTTTATGACTGAAAATTCATGCCTTGTTTCATTTATAAATTAGCAATAAAACAAATATTTAACTCTCTGACGCTTTTCACTTACACAATAATGAGCAAAACAAACCGTTTAAAACTTGTACAGTAGCTTATTTGCACATTAAGATAAAACAATCATCACGGATTGATGGTTGACAATAACAACAAGAATGTTGGTCAAATTCGACTAAATGGAGAAACGCAATGCACTATCAATATCACTGTGCTTGTTGCAATAAAGTATTGGCTTCAAGCGATAAAGAATGTTCCGAATGTGGCTCGCATAATATCCGTAGCCCATATGGCTTTTGGATATTTTGCATACTCAGTTGTTTGGCTGTTGCCATTCTATTTAAGAGTGTTCAAGTGTATTTGCAACAGCACGATACTGAAGCTACAACCCAACTCAACATCTTTGAAGTACTCAAGCAGGATGGTAAAAATTAAGCTTTCTTACAACAGCCAAATATAGCCCCATGAACAGGCTAGCAATGCCCAAATATTAGACAATCCGTATTTAAGCGCTATTATCCAGTTGCTTTAAAGTCATTCAAAGCGAGAAATTAAAATGATGAAAGCCTGAATGATTTCAGGCTTTTTTATGCGCTTGCATCGCCCTGCTTACTTATCTTCACGAGGAAAATTCTTTAAACTATGGCAATAGCAATGAGGTTCTAGACGATGGTGCAGTTAATCAAAAAAGGCGGTTTACGTGAACGCGCCAATCGTAGCCGATCATACAAAGGCTCTGAAAATACCGAAACCACCCTCAAACCGAACCGTTATCGTGATCATGCTGAAACTACCGATGTTGCACAAGATCCATCAAATACAGCACCATCCAAAGATCAAGATCAAACCAATCCAGAGCAATAGAACTTTGACATAAAAAAAGCCAAGTTTTAATACTTGGCTTTCGCTTTGCTGACAGCAATATGTTTGCAGCTATTGAAGATTGAACATTCTAATTGCGTCGAACCACAGCCAAATCGCAAAAATTAGAAATAGTGCCCCTGAAACCAGATCAATATAACTACCTGACCGTTGGTAGAGTGCTTTAATTTTAGGCAAAGACATAATCATCATAAACAGACTAAACACAATAAAGGTTTGAATCGGAATGATGACAGCAAGCTGTGCTTTGAGGTTACTACTGGCTGATGAACTCAACGCCAGTGAGAACACACTGCTAAAATAAATCAATGTTTTCGGATTGGCTAAATTTGTAAATAAACCTAATAAAAAATAATTTTCAGTTTTCTGCTGACTTAAGGCCTGCCCGTCTTCTAAATTGGCTGTTTGATTTAAACTTTTAAGCCCGCCACTAAACATTGCCCAGCCCATTTTCGCCAAGAAAAATCCACCAACGGCCATTAAAACTTGTTGTATCCATGGAAATTGCTCGACCAGAACCGTAAAGCCCAATAAGGTTAAAACGACCCACACCACAATCCCGACAGAGATCCCCGCAATAATTTTTAAGGTATTTGCACGGGTTGTTGATGCTGCACTTTTAGCAATTAATAATACGTCTGGACCTGGACTCAACTGCGCAACAAAATGTAGCGCACAGATGGTGAATAACAGTGACATGCAAGCTGATTCATTTGAATTAAAACGTGAAGATTATATCGCCTGTTCAATTTTTTTGTTGGCAACACAAGGTTTATTTTTAGGCCGTATCAAAATTTACGCAAAAAAAAGCCGAATACACATTCGGCCTTTCATACTGAGTTAATTATTTTTTATTGACATCTTTCAGTTCAATTTGTTTCGCATCTGGCGTCACTTCACGAGCTTCACCATCAATAACGGATGAATCACGACCTGATTGCTGATTTTGCATATCTTGCATTTGACGCATCATATCTGCAAATGGGTTCTGACCTTGAGCACCGCCCATGCCTTCCATATCGCCCATCATGCCACCCATCATTTTTTCCATCATGGCTTGCTGACGCTTCATCATTGTTTTCATCATGACTGTTTTCATGGCATTTTGTACAGGTGGAATCAAAATAAGTAATGCCATAATATCTGAGATTAGACCCGGTAACAGCAATAAGAAACCAGCCAAAATTTTTGGTAAATTTCCAGTTAAAGCTGGATCATTACTCATTTGACCTGCTTGCATTTGCTGCATTTGAGGCATCAGACCTGATGAATATTTACGGATAATATTCATCCCTATAAAGAAGGCCGCCAAGAACCAGAAAAAGACATACCACATGCTGCCGACGAGGTCGCCCACACCGATCCAGACAAACACTTCCAGGATCAAGCCTGCTAAAATCAGAAGAAATAATTTCATGAAAATTAAACAAATCTAAGTAAATTAATTTAAGGTGTTGCGTTCAACTGCTCAATCACTATCAAGCTTTTTTGACACGCTTATGTAACAATATGGGCATATTTTTATTTTTAAAGGGCAAATAGGCAAACATGTCATTAATTATCGGTATTGACCCTGGGTCTCGCCTAACTGGTTACGGCATCATCGAAAAGGATGGTTCTAAACTACGTTTTGTCGATGCTGGCACCATTCGTACCGAAACAACAGAAATGCCTGAACGCTTAAAACGTATCTTTGCTGGTATTGATCGTATCGTAAAGTTTCACGGGCCTACTGAAGCTGCGGTTGAACAAGTATTTATGGCTCAAAACCCTGACTCGGCCTTAAAATTAGGTCAAGCACGCGGTGCTGCCATTGCTGCTTTAACCAATTTAGATTTACAAGTCGCTGAATATACTGCACGTCAAATCAAACAATCTGTGGTCGGCTATGGTGCGGCAGACAAAGAACAAGTCCAAATGATGGTTATGCGCATACTAAACCTAAGCATCAAACCCCAGCAGGATGCAGCCGATGCTTTGGCTGCCGCAATTTGTCATGCGCATGCGTCTGGTAGTATGAGTAAAATGGCTGTACTGAATGCCTTAGGTGGTATGGCTCGTGGCCGAAGTCGTGTAAGCACTCGACGTCGATAAATATTCGTCAAATCATATAGCTCAGTAATTCAGACTGTTTTCAAAAGCCCACTCAATCTAGTGATCAAACTTAGCGAATCATTTTAAAACCGCTATAGTCTAATTCATACATTGGAATTTCTTGCTGATCGATTTTAGTCACGTCTGCTCGTAAAGGCCCCACCAGACTGTGTTTCAGTATTTTATGAATGGCGTCTTCAGTTCCAATAATCAGCGCTTCAACTTCGCCCGTCGCTAGATTTTTCACATAGCCATTTAAACCAAGTGCAACCGCTTGCTGTTCAAACCAACGACGATAACCAACACCCTGCACTTTACCTTGGATTCGCAATTTAACTGCATGCATTTTAGTCTTAATCTCCTGAATGATTGACCACATGATAAACCGCTTGGGCCATATTCTGTGCTTGTAAACCACGCATCCCAGACTTCGCCAATACATCACCTGCTAAAGCATGCAGGCTTACGATTTCATGCAGATGAATTTGCTGATGGAATTGTGCTTTTAAACTTGCAATCATCCCTGCAAGCACATCTCCCATACCGCCTGTACCCATTCCTGCATTACCTGCGGTGCAAATCCAAAGCTGATCTTCAAGTATTAAGCTACCTGCCCCTTTAAGCACCCATTGACCTTGAAATTTTTCTCTTAAATGGTGAATTGCTTGTACACGATCTGCTTCAACTTCAGCAATAGATAGACCCAATAATTTTGCAGCTTCACCCGGATGTGGCGTTGCATAGGTGCGTGCATTCAATTTTTCAGGCGTTTCTGCTAGAAACCACAAGGCATCTGCATCCAAAACAATTTCCAAGGTTGACTGCTGAATCAATGGAAACCATGACTGAAACTGCTGTTGTGCCCAATCGTCACGACCAAGCCCCATGCCAAAGCTAATCGCATCGACTTGATCGATCAGTTGCCGAATCGCTTCTGTAGTTAATGCATTGATATCGCGTAGCATAATATTCGGTGCGCGCGCCAAAATAGCGGTGTGATGTCGTGCATCACAAACAACCGTAACCTTACCTGCACCTGCATGGAATGCAGCCTCAGCAGCCATAATCACCGCCCCGCCCATTTCAGCATGGCCACCAACAACCAAAACATGGCCATAACTGCCTTTATGACCAAAAGCTTGACGTGCAGGTAAAGTGATTTTCTGTGGCGACAAATACGCAAGTGGCGCTAGCTCTGCATCAGTCGGTATACATGCCATCACCACAACTTCACCTGCATATTCCTTTGCTTGGCCTGTAAATAGCCCTGCTTTTAGACCCAATGCAGTAAAGGTATAATCGGCTTGAAATGCGATGGGTAAAGGCTGCCCTGTATTGGCATGTAAACCGCTTGGAATATCAATCGCAACTTTGAGTCCCGTGCATGCATTTAATCGTTGAATAATGGCTTGCCATTCGCTAGAAAGTTCACGATTGAGCCCTATACCAAATAATGCGTCGATATAAACGTCATAGTCACGCTGAAAATCAAAATGTGTATAGATCTTGAACTTGTGATCTATCGCTTCTTTTACAGCAGAATGTAAATCTTTCGATGCTCCAATTTCAGCGGCGTAAATATCGACTTGAAAGCCTGCTTGCTGTAGGTATTGCGCTGTAAGATATCCATCACCTGCGTTGTTGCCCTGCCCACAACATACAGCGATATTTTTTAAATTTTGCTGCTTTAACCTTGGAATGAGTTGCTGAGCAATCGACCATGCGACCTGCTGCATCAGACCATAACTGCTATTGTGCTGAGCAAACCAACGCTGCTCCCAAGCTTGAATACTTTGGCTAAGATAAACAGGGCTATGGTAAACTTGCAGACGCATTGTTTTTCCTTGTTATGATTATGGCCGCTTCAACTCCTGCACAAAAAATTCCTGTCGATCAATATGATCCAGAAACCCTAAAAGCATGGATTAAAGCACAAGCCTTAAATTTAGGTTTTTCTGATTGTGTCATCGCAAAGCCAGATGCTCAAGAGGAACTCCCTCGTTTTAAAGAATATTTAGAACGTGGTTATCACGGCGATATGAAATTCCTAGAGGAAAACCTTGAAAAACGTGCCAATCCCGCACTTTTAGTCCCCGGCACCCGCAGTATCATTTGTGTCCGCATGGACTATTTGGTCGAGACACCAAAACCACGTTATGTTCCAGATGAGCCAAACTCAGCCATCATTGCACGCTATGCACGAGGTCGTGACTACCACAAAGTCATGCGCGGTCGTCTAAAAACCTTGTCGAATATTATCCGTGAAAAAATCGGAGATTTTGAATCTAGACCCTTTGCCGACTCTGCACCAGTGTTTGAAAAATCCTTAGCTGAAAATGCAGGCATGGGCTGGACAGGCAAACACACCTTACTGATCCATAAAAAATCAGGCTCATTTTTTGTATTAGGTGAGCTGTTTACATCACTCGATTTGCCTTTTGATTCGCCGGCAACCAAACATTGTGGTTCATGCACAGCCTGTATTGATATCTGTCCAACTCAGGCCATCGTTGAGCCCTATATGTTAGATGCACGTAAATGCATTGCCTACTTAACCATCGAATACAAAGGCATCATTCCTGAAGAATTACGCCGTGGCATTGGTAACCGTGTGTTTGGCTGTGATGACTGTCAACTTATCTGTCCATGGAATAGCTTTGCGCATAAAACTCAAATTGAGGACTTTTATCCACGTCATGGCCTCGACCAAGTGAGTTTATTAGATCTTTGGCAATGGGATGAAGCCACTTTTTTAAGCTGTACTGAAGGCAGTCCTATCCGACGAACAGGCTATCAAAGCTTTATGCGAAATATCGCTATTGGCTTAGGCAATGCACCATACAGTTCAAATATTGTTCAATCATTAAAAAATTCTCGCGAAAAACATGACGCGATTGTGCAAGTTCATATTGATTGGGCAATTGCAGAACAAAACTCAAAAATGCCTTAAGGACTTTTATTCTCTATTTTCCAGATCCTTACAAAGTTTTCATTTAAGCTAAAACTTAGTGACGTAATCCAAGAAAATTAATTTTTTAGCTCAAAATAAACATTGCAGCGATTGTGCTGTCATTTAGCATAACTTTGCAAGCATCTTAAATATCAAAAGTTCTTTGAAAAAGTCATTTCAATGCATTTTAGCTAAATTGCAATATTACAAAATAGTCTTGGAAGTCTGCAAATTTTACGTATGATGATCTGCATTAGGCAGAAAATATGGATCATTTATGAGCTACCGAAATGACTGGACACATCCAGAAATACAAGAGTTGTATCAACAACCATTGATGGATTTATTATTCCAAGCACAGACCATTCACCGTGAATATTTCCAAGCCAATCATATTCAAGTCAGCACCTTACTTTCGATTAAAACCGGTAAGTGCCCTGAAGACTGTAAATATTGCTCTCAGTCTGCACATTATGACTCTGGATTAGAAGCTGAAAAACGTCTGGCTGTGGAAAAAGTCATCAATGAAGCGAAAGCTGCGCTTGCCTCAGGTTCTTCGCGTTTTTGTATGGGCGCTGCATGGCGCAATCCACATGAACGGGACATGCCCTATGTGCTAGAAATGGTGCGTGAAGTCAAAGCGCTGGGACTTGAAACCTGTATGACCCTTGGCATGCTGAATCAGTCTCAAGCAGAGCGCTTACATGAGGCGGGCTTAGATTATTACAACCATAACCTCGATACTTCTCGTGAGTATTATCCCAATGTCATTAGCACACGTAGCTATGATGACCGTTTAACGACGCTAGACTATGTGCGCCAATCTGGAATGAAAATCTGTAGCGGCGGAATTGTGGGCTTAGGTGAAAGCCGTGATGACCGTATCGCCTTTTTGATGGAGTTGGCAACGCTGCCGATTCATCCTGAATCCGTGCCGATTAATCTCCTTGTCCCTATTCAAGGTACCCCACTTGCAGAGGTTGAGAAACTTGATGTGATCGAATGGATTCGCACCATTGCAGTCGCACGGATCATTATGCCAAAAAGCTATATTCGACTCTCTGCAGGTCGTGAATCCCTGAGTGATTCAGAACAAGCTTTGGCATTTATGGCAGGTGCAAATTCACTCTTTTCTGGTGAAAAACTGCTGACCACGCCAAATGCAGGCGAAGGCAAAGATCAGCTTTTATTTAGCAAACTCGGTTTAGTGGCTGAACAGCCCAAACCAAATGCTGCACAGCTTTCAACTGATGCCATGCAAATGGCTTAAAACCCAAGCCCCGAACATCGGGGCTTAGTTTTATTGAATGATCAGTGGTAGGTTTCAATGTGCAATGCAAGAGATGGTGCGAATAAATGAATGGTTGAATCACCATGAGTATGGAAAATATATCGATTACTTCGCAAAGTTATGTGCTGTTATTAAAATTCCATAGCCTGCATTTAAATAATCCCCTTCACGAATGATGTCTTGACCATTAGCATGTTGAACCACCAATTGCTGCTGAATCGCATCATAATGAAAAGATTCAAAGCAATCTTGATGTTGTAATAACCATGCAATGGTATCTGCCATATTGGCATCGACGGTATAACGCTCGGCTTGAAAATCTTTACTCATATCTGCATGAAAACTGTGAATGTATTTCCATTTTAATGATTTCAATATTGACCGGCATTAAAAAAGTGAGCTTTCGCTCACTTTTTTTTCGGCTGAGACTCTGCATTACTTTGTCACACCGCACTTACGACATTCCTTGTGCGAACCGATTTCTTCCATTTGCTCGTATTCGTAAATATGCATGCAAAATAGTTTTCTGAATAATTGAAGCATGTTGTTAAAACTCCCGTTTATTTATTAATGTGCTTCTGAATATTTCGTCCTGAAATATTATGATCATGCCTAAACACGCCATAGCTAATTTATTAGCATATTTTTCCAATGAGTCAAATATCTTTACTTTAAAATGACACAATTTCGGATAATCGGTTATTTTTAATCCTTCCTTATATTCACCTGAGTTATAAGGATTTTTATTAATATCAACATCACAGATATAGATTAATTTTCAGCAAATTTCGCACAAAAAAACTCCCCCTTAGGAGAGTTTTTTCAAATAGATGATCACATGAGTAACGTTATTCACAAGCCCAGATTTAAACGTTCTGACTGGCAAACTTCGCACGTGCAGCATGCAATTTTTTATAGCTATCAATCAGACGTAAATGACGATCTAAACCTTCAAGTTGCATATTGGTTTCAGTTAAACCGTAGAAGCGAAGACTGCCATCCATTGAACCAATCACTGCATCCATACGTTCGTCACCAAACATACGACGGAAATTATGTTCATAGTCATTGAGATCTAAGTCATCGTCCAATTCAACTTCTAAAACTACATTCATGCATTGATAGAACAAACCACGTTCGACCGTATTGGTGTTGTATTGAAGGAAGGTTTCGACCAACTCTTTTGCTTCTTCAAATTCTTGTAAGGCAATATAGATCAGTAGTTTGAGCTCAAGAACCGTTAATTGGCCCCATACAGTATTGTCATCAAACTCAATCCCGATGAGCGTCACAATATCCGTGTAGTCATCCACTTCAAGCTCTTCTAAGCGCTCAACCAGTGACACTAACTCATCTTCATCTAGACGATGAATGTTTAAAATATCCTCACGGAAGTCCAAAGCTTTGTTGGTGTTATCCCAAACCAAGTCTTCAACCAAATACACTTCAGAATAACCCGGAACCAAAATACGACATGCCGTAGCACCTAGATGCTGGTAGACCGCCATATACGCTTCTTTGCCCATGTCTTCTAGAATCGCAAACATCGCTGCAGCTTCTTCCGCATTGGCATTTTCACCTTCTGCAGTGAAATCCCACTCTACAAAATCATAGTCTGATTGTGCGCTAAAGAATTTCCAAGACACCAAACCACTTGAGTCAATAAAGTGTTCTACAAAGTTATTTGGTTCAGTGACTGCATTTGAGCTAAACGTTGGTTTTGGTAGATCGTTTAGACCTTCAAAGCTACGGCCTTGTAGAAGCTCGGTTAAGCTACGCTCTAAAGCCACTTCGAGTTTAGGGTGCGCACCAAAAGATGCAAAAACCCCACCTGTACGTGGGTTCATTAAGGTTACGCACATCACTGGGTACTGACCACCAAGTGAAGCATCTTTTACCAATACAGGAAAACCTTGTTCTTCTAAGCCTTGAATACCTGCAACAATACTTGGATATTTGGCTAAAACCTCTTCTGGTACATCTGGTAGAGCCAATTCACCTTCTAAAATCTCACGTTTTACTGCGCGTTCAAAGATTTCAGATAAGCATTGAACCTGCGCTTCTGCCAAGGTATTCCCTGCACTCATCCCGTTTGACAAGTATAAATTTTCAATCAAGTTTGATGGGAAATACACTGTTTCACCATCTGACTGACGGACAAATGGAAGAGAGCAAATACCGCGTGCTATATTTCCTGAATTGGTGTCATATAGATGTGTACCTAATAACTCACCTTCTGGGTTATAAATTTCACGTGTGTAGTCATCCAAAATTTCGACAGGTAACTCGCCTTCTGGGCCAGGTTGGAACCATTTTTCATCTGGGTAATGCACAAAGTCAGCATTGGCAATCTCTTCACCCCAGAACTGGTCGTTATAGAAGAAGTTGCAATTGAGACGTTCAATAAATTCACCCAAAGCCGAAGCTAATGCGCTTTCTTTGGTTGAGCCTTTACCATTGGTAAAACACATTGGCGATTGTGCATCACGAATATGTAGAGACCAAACATTCGGCACGATGTTACGCCATGATGCAATTTCAATCTTCATGCCTAAACCAGCCAAAATACCTGACATATTGGCAATGGTTTCTTCCAATGGCAGATCTTTACCCGGAATAAACGTGGTACTGTCTGACGCTAAATTTGGCATAAGTAAAGCTTGTGCATCTGCATCAATGCTTTCTACTTCTTCAATGACAAATTCAGGACCAGTTTGAATGACTTTTTTAACCGTACAGCGGTCAATTGAACGCAAAATGCCTTGACGGTCTTTTTCTGAAATATCCGCAGGAAGTTCAACTTGAATTTTGAAAATTTGCTTGTAGCGGTTTTCAGGATCAACAATATTATTTTGTGATAAGCGAATATTATCTGTCGGAATGTCTCGCGCCGCACAATACACTTTTACAAAATACGCTGCACATAATGCTGACGACGCCAAAAAGTAATCGAATGGTCCGGGAGCAGAACCATCACCTTTATAGCGAATAGGTTGGTCGGCAATTACCGTGAAGTCATCAAATTTGGCTTCTTGTCGAAGGTTATCGAGATAATTAACCTTAATTTCCATGTGGGCACCTAAATATTCTTATGTGTCAGTGCAACACATAAAAATGAAAACATAAGCCGAATAACTGTAGGACATTGACTTAAAAATGTGAGGCCAGTACCAATCTAAGCGCTGTTGGGCACGGTACTGACAAGAATGGGCATTATTATAAGGTTATTTTGACTGTTTGATAACTTTTGTCGTGATTTACATCACGATAGGATTTGACACTTTGTGCATTTTGGTCGAATCCAAGCTCAACTGCTGCAACTACAGCCAATTTGTTGTGTTAGTGTGCAGCCGTGAAGAAAAAGGCTTGTCTTTTAAAAAAATCTTCGCTAGTATGCTTTGCGTCTGAACTTGTTGATAAATAACACATTCAGAATATAGGGCCTATAGCTCAGTTGGTTAGAGCAGCGGACTCATAATCCGTTGGTCCACAGTTCAAGTCTGTGTGGGCCCACCATATAAAACAACCCCTTACGTGCATTAATCGTGAGGGGTTTTTTTAATGTTAAAAACTAAATAAAGTCAGTCTAAGCCTTTAAAAGATATGGCAGATAACATATAGATACGTACAAAATTTCAAGCCAACTTGAGTAAGCCACGATTGGTTAATACGAGAAGTGGGTTTCAAAGAAATACATTCAAGAAAAATTTAAAAGCTTAAGTTCTAAATACCCATAAATTAAGTCACGATTTGTTATACTTAAAAAATATTATTTTATTCATTATAAGCAAATGTTTTTTGATTCATGATTTTTAGAGATACTACATATTTCGCATTTTAAAAGCGCAAATATTAAGACTCAACCTGTTCAGGCTTTCTTAAGTCCAAATAAAACTCAATAATTGACCAAATAACAATCAAAGCAAACATAGCAACAGCGAATAACACAGCAGTTAAATAAATCATGCTTGAGTTCTCCGTTAGAAAACGAGTTAAGACCAACAGGTTAAAAGTTTTAACCTACGACAAAAGTCTAATAAGAATTTCTGACGGTGCCTAGCCATATTTAGCAAATTTTTAAGAGTATTTTTATCTATGATGATAGCTTTGCTATATAAAATTTAACCGATTTATTGCTAAAAAATATAAGACTTCAGCCCTCTTTTTTAATCCGATTTGAAATATATGCACAATTCGGATTAAAGCTCACTTAAATGCTCTTGACTCATAGGACAAACAAGCAGAAATTACACCTTTTTAAAATCACTGTATCACCGACTATGTTGAAAAAGTTTATTGGCGAATCTGCATTTAAATTGGCAGGCTGGAAATACCACGTAGAACCTGATGTTTTAGAAAATAAACAAGTGATCGTCGGCTTTGAACACACCTCAATGATGGATGCTGTTCTTTCACTGGCCCTTTGCCAAATTTACGACATTAAAATTCACACGCTGATTAAAAAAGAACTCTTTAAAGGTCCATTTAAACCTGTTCTTGAAGCGATTGGCGGTATTCCTGTAGACCGTAAAGCCAATAAAGACATCGTGACTCAAATGGTTGAGCATTTTGAAGCTAGCGAAAAATTTAATTTAGTCATTGCTCCAGAAGCGACCCGTGCAGTACGTGGTGAAACACGAAAACCAATTCGTACAGGCTTTTGGTATATTGCTAAAGCAGCAGGTGTGCCGATTGTATTAATGTATGCCAACTCAAAAACCAAACAAGGTGGTATTTTTGGCAAGATTTACCCGACTGAGCTCGATCACGATTTAGCCTTAATCAAGCAGCTCTATAAAGATAAAGTAGGTTTAGATATCGTGATCCCTGAACCTAAAAATAAAGACTAAGCGCCATTCACGTTTTAACGAACTACGTATTTAAAGATATAAATGTCACGTGCTCCATGCATTGTACATTTATATCTTCCTGTTATATCAAGATAGAGCTCACCCTTTTAGCCCGATTCTCATCATAAGAAAAATTACAGTACGGGCGTTTAGACATTTCGCATTATTTTCTCAAATTTGGATATTTTTTTTTCAACTACTCAATTCATGAAATCCAGTACTTTCACACAAAAAAGCCATTATGGTAGAATTTGCTCAATTTGATAGGCATAAGGCCAATCTACAAGGAGCATATTTCGCATGGCGGGTCATTCCAAGTGGGCTAATACTAAGCATCGTAAAGCAAAACAAGATGCAAGCCGCGCTAAAGTATTCACAAAATTTATCCGTGAAATCGTGACAGCTGCACGCTTAGGCGGCGGTGATGTAGCGTCTAACCCACGTTTACGTGCTGTTGTTGAAAAAGCATTAGTTGCAAACATGACACGTGACACCATCAACCGTGCGATCCAACGTGGTGTGGGTGGTGAAGAAAATACCGATCTAAAAGAAGTAACCTACGAAGGATATGGCGTTGGTGGTGTTGCGGTCATCATTGAAACAATGACGGATAACTTGAACCGTACTGTTCCTGACGTTCGTCATTGCTTCTCGAAAACTGATGGTAATTTAGGTACTGCAGGTTCAGTGGCTTATATGTTTACTAAACGTGGTGAGATTACTTTTGAAGATGTTTCTTTAGAAGATCAAATCATGGACATCGCTTTAGAAGCTGGTGCTGAAGATATTGAAGTAGATGAAGATGAAATTCTAGTTATCACCACACCTGAAACTTTCGGTGAGGTTCAGGATGCACTTGCAGCAGCAGGTTTAAAATCTGATAACGCCGAAGTGGTCATGAACCCTTCAACTAAAGCGTTGATTTCAGATATCGAACAAGCGAAAAAAATCATCAAAATGATTGATATGTTTGAAGATCTAGACGACGTTCAAAACGTGTATACCAACGTTGAATTCACCGATGAAGTAATGGCTGAGTTAGAAGCTCTATAATTCAATCGACTGAAGTATAAAACGCACCCTTCGGTGCGTTTTTTATTGCCTAGCTTTCAACTGTTTGAGTTTATATATGAGGGCTGCATTTAAACCTTATTTAATAAGCCATTACAGTTAAAAACATTATATTGTTTAATTACAAAGCTCGAATGTAATGCGACCACATGTTCAATTTTACCAATGCGTTTGAGTAAAATTTCACTATAGTTTTCCATATCTCGTGCAACGACTTCCACAATAAAATCGGCAGACTGCCCTGTCACTAAAAATGCATTGATGACTTCCGGAATACTTTCTAATTCTTCTAAAAATTTAGCAAAGGTGTCTGTATCATGTTTGCTTAAGGACACCTGCAGCAGCACATGCAAACTAAATCCCAATTTTTGATAATTAATTTCACGTTTTAGACCACTGATAATATTGTGATCAATCAATTGTTTGATCCGACGATGAACTGAACTGACCGATAAATTCACCCGCTCTGACAGTTCATTTAAATTGACATCTTCATGGGTCAAAATTTCTAAAATTTGTTTATCAAAACGGTCTAGTTCCATCAGTCTACTCCAGCCATTTTTGAAAACAGTGCTGATGATCCCGATTCATCAAACACCTGTTGTCATTTTCAATGTTATTTTAAGTTTTAAAATCAGCATTTATGTGCAAGTTTTCTCATGTATAGCATGATTTATTAAAAATAATAAAGCTCATATGCATTATGAACATAATAATTTGCATAAATATCGTGTTTAAATGAATGTTTTTTCATCAAAGTTTAGTTTTTATATTCTAAATAACGTCTTTAGACAACCTACCAATAAAGCTTCTCGATGCATTCCATTGATCTGAATAAATCAATTTCAGATAAAAGGAAAATAAATTTTATTTTATATTTTTCAACTTTTTATTTTTACTATATTTTTCAATGTGCGCTCTATTTCACATTTTGCTTTTTTTCACTTATTTACTAGATTTGGTAATTACATTAAAAAATAGCGGCGGTTCATAAATATACAAAAAAACAAAAACGGAAGAATAAACATGGCAATTAAATCACTGAGTTCACTCAGCTCAAAATTAAGTTCTGTACTAAGTCCTTCCCTACAGCTCAGTACAATTAGCAGCACAGTCAGTAACCTACTTAGCCCGCTTAAACCTACAACCAATATCACGGATACGCTGACAGGATTATTGGGTAATTTAGGTGGCACAAAGTCTTTTGATTTTAGCGCACTGACTAAATCGCTTCCGCAAGTGATTAGCACGATTCAAAGTCTTACATCCAATAATGGTTCAAATTCGGATGCACTCAAGACATTGATGACAACTCTGCAACCACTCCTACAAAACTTAGGTAGCAACGCTGGCTCAACAGAGATGAATCAGTTGGTTCAATCTTTACCTACCATTGTCAACAGCTTGCAAAGTTTACTGAGTAGCACCAATAATCAAGGTAATCTTCCTGACAATATTAGCAATGCTGTAAATGCCATCAAACCATTGCTTGCTATGCTTGGAAGCGCAACAGGGTCAACGGATGCAACACAAATTATCAATACACTCAGCCAAGTTTTAGAATATACGCAACCTATTATTCAGATGATTGGGAGCTCGTCTTCTGGAAACATCGACTTTGGGCAAATTGCACAAGGTGCAACGACTGCCCTCCTACCTTTATTAGCTTCAATCAATAAAGACAACTCAACTATTGATATGGAACAGTTGAGTCATGCTTTACCGACAGTGATTGGAAGTGTGACCAATCTAGTGACCGCCATTTCATCAGCCAACCAAGGGAATGTCCCTGAGACCATTTCAGGGGTGATCAAAGGACTTAATCCGCTGTTAGATTTACTGGCAAAAAGCGATGTCATCGATACGGATCAGGCTCAAACCGTCAAAGCGATTTATGATGTATTAAATAGCTTGAGCACCATTTTGGATGTGGTCAACAATCCATCCTTACTGACGCTTTCAACTGATTTAAATCAAGTGATTAATTCGTTGAAACCAGTCATTGCTCTGATGGACAGTAATGGTGAAGCGACTCAGTTCCTCGATCAACTGACCATTCCAGATCTTGGCGATTTACTTGGCAATCTTGCTCCTGAAAAAATTGATCTTGGTTCTATCACGGATCAGTTCAATCAATTGACTGAAAACCTCACGGGCCAATTACCGAATATTAATGACCTATTGGAAAATTTAGGTTCTGCTCAAGGTGATTTTGATATCTCCACCATCATCCCAAGTATTAAGGATGCGCTAGGCAATATCTTCTACCCTGTTATGCCTCTGAATACTTTACAAGCCGATAGTATCAGTCCAGTGCTGAATAATTTGGATATTCAACAACAAAGCTATATTTAAGGATTGAAAGTCTTATAAAAAAAAGCGCGCTGTTAGGCGCGCTTTTTTAAAGCAGTATGACGCAAAGTTTTCATATAAAGAGCTTATACACCACGCCAATCTACCCGTGCATTCCGTTCTGTTTGGTATATACGTTGCACATATTGACCTAAAGGCAAATCGCTCAAATAGGCTTTGTAAGCTTTAAACTCTTCTGATAAGGTTTCGCCATGCTCTTTTTCCCACGGCGTTCCGACAATCTCCAATATCGGCGCCAACATTGAACACACTGCAATATCAGCCAAACCTAATCGGTCGCCTACAAAATAACGCCCACCTTGTTCGATCAGACGTTGATTTAAATCAACCACAATTTCGTCCAATCGCTCACGTGAAGCCGCAACCTTATCCGTATCTAATTGATAACCTTTAGAAACCAGTGCCTTTATAATGGGCTTGGAATATTTTTCAAACTGACGTAAATAGCCCTTTTCACCAATTAAAATATCAAGTGATTCTTCACTTTCATTTAATGCATGTGCCAACCCCCAACGGCGCACATGTTGGCCTAACTCAATGGAGAGTTCATTAATTTCTAAAGCGTCTTCACGCAGTTTGACATCTGGACGGATCAGACTATGTTCGGGGTAGGTCGCATCCAAGTAAAAGGCGATTTGAGTTGAATCTGCAACCCAATGATCTTGATCACGTAAAATCGGTAATTTGTTTTGCCCTGTTTTAAGCTGTGCAAATGCACGATGTACACCCGGCATTAAATTATGAGCCACATAATCCAACTCTTTATGATCGAGTAACCAGCGCGCCTTTTCACAAAAATGTGAGAGTGGAAACTGGTAGAGAGTTCGCATAAATGCTCCAAGTTTTTGTTGTAACTGCAGTTTATAAAACCCAGTAATTTTATAGAGATACTTTAGTCACTGTGTTATTGAAACACAATGTCATTTTTGCACCTATTCTGCATCCGTAGTGCAACTTAAGCTTTATTCAGACGTGAATTCATCTCGGTCTCTGTGCGATTCAATAAGTTATACATTCTCCTTCCCATATCACCTGACTTTATTATGGCTTTCATGTAAAATCATCCACAATTTTTTTATAATACTTTGTGAGTTATTTCATGGGTTTTAACTGTGGTATTGTCGGCCTGCCGAACGTTGGTAAATCAACGCTTTTCAACGCATTAACCAAAGCTGCGATTGCTGCTGAAAACTTCCCATTCTGTACAATTGAGCCAAATACTGGGATCGTACCTGTACCTGATCCACGTATGGATAAACTTGCTGAAATTGTAAACCCACAACGTGTTGTCCCAACCACGATGGAATTTGTAGATATCGCAGGTCTCGTTGCTGGTGCATCTAAAGGTGAAGGCCTTGGCAACCAATTCTTAGCTAACATTCGTGAAACTGATGCTATTGCACACGTTGTACGTTGTTTTGAAGACGAAAATGTCATTCACGTAAATGGCAAAATTGACCCACTTGACGATATCGCAACGATCAACACTGAACTTGCACTTGCTGACTTAGAAGCTGTTTCTAAAGCAATTACACGTCTAGCAAAATCTGCAAAAGGTGGCGATAAAGAAGCGATTGCGACCAAAGCGGTTTTAGACAAAATCTTACCTTTACTTGATGAAGGTAAACCTGCGCGTGCTGCAGACCTTGATGAAGATGAACGCAAATTGGTGCGTGGTTATGGGTTCTTAACCCTTAAACCAACCATGTATATTGCCAACGTTGCAGAAGATGGTTTCGAAAATAACCCTCACTTAGAAGCAGTGCAAAAATTAGCTGCTGAAGAAAATGCGATTGTGGTTCCACTTTGCAACCAAATCGAAGCAGAAATTTCATTACTTGAAGATGAAGATCGTGCTGAATTCCTTGAAGCTTTAGGCATGGAAGAACCTGGTCTAAACGTAGTTATTCGTGCAGGTTATGGCTTACTCGGCCTTCAAACATACTTCACAGCTGGTGTACAAGAAGTTCGTGCTTGGACAGTAAAAATTGGTGCAACTGCACCTCAAGCTGCAGGTGTGATTCACACTGACTTCGAAAAAGGCTTTATTCGTGCTGAATGTGTTGCCTACAACGACTTCGTTCAATACAACGGTGAAGCTGGCGCTAAAGAAGCAGGTAAATGGCGTTTAGAAGGTAAAACATACATCGTTCAAGATGGCGATGTTTTACACTTCCGTTTTAACGTATAAGACAGCACCCATAAGAAGCCAGCAATTTGCTGGCTTTTTTAATTTTAGGCAAAAGCCCACACCAAAAAATATGCATATTTAAAAACTTAAAACCTGCTTAAAAACAAAATTATATCGACACGAATACATGATTTGGTTGCCGAGTCACCACAGTGCAACGACTTAAATCTCTACCGTTCTGCTATAAATTTACTCATAGGCACTAATGCCTATTTTCATAGAACAATAGCAATGAAAAAAATCAGCACAATTCTAACAACAGGTATCTTTACAATGCTTAGTGCAACTGCGTTTGCATGTCCACAAGGCACCACACTTGCAGGTGGTACAGGTGCAAACCATAAAGGTGGTACTTGTGTTTCCATTGCTAAACATGCAAAACATCAGGAACGTACTGCTACACATGCAGCACAAGTTGCGCAGCATGATGCAAAAGTCGCTCGACACGATGCAAAACAAGCCAGCCAATTGGCTCAAAGTAAAGTGAAACATAATCAAAAATTAGCAATACATGATGCAGCTCAAGCACAGCATCTTGCAACAAAAGCAAAATCAGAAGCTAAAACTTCAGCCCATGCTGCCAAAGCTGCAAATACTGATGCAAAAGCGAAAATCGCTGCACAAAAGGTAGCAGTGGAACAACATAAAGCTGCTGTGAAATCCTAAACAGTTGAGAATCAACACACAGCAAATAAAAAAGCCGGAATTATCCGGCTTTTTTTATTTAAATCATTTATGGATGAGCAGTATGTAATGCTTTTGCATCCATCTCTGCACGCTGTCTTTTTGCTTCTGTCAGCATTCGCTGTTCAAGCTCTTTACGAAAGCCTAGTAGAAACACGAACTCAGCTAGGACAAATAAAGGCCCTATTGCCAAGCCAATAACATCATCCATAAACGCAGGCTTTTTCTTTTCATAATAATGACCGATAAATTGGATAATCCAACCCACTACAAAGATCCCCACACTCCAGATCAACCATAACATAAGGCTCATTTTTGCGATCATTAAGGCTAAGGGATATGTGATTGCAAACACCAAAAGCATGATCAAACCGAAAATTTTATCTAAACTCAGGTAATAAATTACACTGGCAATAATCAACAACAATGCAAGGGTCAGTTCAAAACCTGAAATCATTAGCCCTGCTCGTGCGGTTAGACACATAATCGAAAATACAATAAACGGAATACCCACAAAATGTGTTAGCACATTTTTTCGATCTAAATGATATGCTGCATATTGGCTTAGCAGTCTTTCAAGTTTGCTCATTAACTTACTCCTTGTTCATTCACTCATTTCACTATATAAAAAATGCATCAATAAAGTTGTCAGCTAATAGACAAGTTGGACCATAAAATAAGGATATGCTGTGCTGGACGCTCAATATGTGCATCAACTCAATAAAAATGTGTGGTATTCAGGCTTAAATATTTCCTTCCAAGACTTTATCTGCCGCCATGCCCTGACCTTAACTTTCGAAAAAGACGCACGTGTTTTTTTATCAGGACAGCATTTTAATGGTATGTATGCGGTCTTAGAAGGCGCAGTTCGCTTAGGCTATATTGATATTCATGGCAAAGAAGCGATTGCCGCCATTGCTGAGCCGATTATGTGGTTTGGCGAAATATCCTTGGTTGACCAATTACCACGTTCTCACGATGCCATCTGTACCAAAAAGTCCACCTTATTACACTTACCGGCTCAAGCAATTCAGCAATTATTACAACAACACCCTGAGTTTTGGTTTCATATTGCCCAGCTCACCAGTCAAAAGCTTCGCTATGCCTTTATGGAACTCATTGCCTTACAAACGCAAAGTTTAAGTCAACGTCTCGCACAGCGTCTGCTGTTTATTTTAAATGGATATGGGAATCATTTGGAAATTGAACAACACACCATATACATCTCACAGGAACAACTCGCGCAACTGATGAATTGCTCAAGACAATCAGTCAATCAGGAGCTTCAGCAGTTGGAAAAAATGCAGGTGCTTCGTGTTGCGTTTAAACAAATTGAAATTTTAGATCTAGCGCAGTTACATCAGATTGCTCATGCACTTCCTGTGCATGATGTCTGACATTTGTGATTTAAATAAGTGCATTTAATTGCACCAGAATGATTCTTTATAGTTATTTTGCTTTTATTTGTGGCACTTCGCTTTATCGAGTTTTGATCACGACAATAATTGGCAAACATTTACACTGTCAAAACCATTTGTACATGCTGCAACTTCTTGAGTTGATGCTTCTGATTTGTCTTCAGTCGCTGCTTGTACATTGATCGCTGTAGTCAAAACAGCCAAAACCGATAACTTCATTAATGTTTTTTTCATCTTAATCACCTATTCAACGTCTTTAATTTAACTTACATACTTCATCTTTTACGTAGTAATTTTTACATACTTTATCAAATAATGATAATTTTAATTTTTTATCACATTATCCATACTTTATATTATTAATATTTTAAAGATATTAATTAAAGAGAAGGTCAGACGACTGGCGTTCTAAAATGGGGGGATTTTTATCAATAAATTTTTCTCAAAAGATATTTTTACTATTCATTATCAATGCTTTATCTATTTAAATTCAAAAAATAACATGCAAATTTGAAACTAAGCTCAACACAAAGACAGCAGTCTGATTTATTTTTTATATGAAATAGCAATGTTTTTAGGAGAATTTTCCAATCCTCTATTATAGATTTATTCTTGTTTTTTGATATTTTCCAAAAAAAAGCAGTGAAAATTCACTGCTTTGATCGGGTTAAATGCCTACTTTTTTCGGATCGGTATTTCCGAGTTCAGGGTTTTCAATCGCACCTTTGCATTGATTTTTATCACGCTCATAATCTGCTTGCTTTTGTGCAACAGTCGAACTCTGATCAATACTTTCACGTGCCCAAATTTCCAGACTTGTTAAAGCTTTACGACACAGTGCATATTTACCTTCAGTCACAGAATCGGTCATTTTGACATTGATACGCCATTCGGTACTCAATTTACGTGCTGGAACACGGACTTTCTCTTCCATCTGATCGACTTGCTTTGCATAAACAATCGGATCGGCTTCATTGATAAACGCCCAAGCTTTGGCAGCATACTCCGTTGCATCATTGGTTAATTTGGGTGCTGCTTTAATTTCGACTTGAGCTTGTTCAGCTCCATCATTACCACAGGCCTGCAACAACACCGTGCTGCTCAATAATGAAACAATCAGTATCCCACGCATCTTTAACCTCTGCATATCCAGCTCATTTCAGCAAACATATTCGGCACTATGCTAGTGAATTCGCGTACAATACTCAATCATCATTTGACCTGTTGTTCAACTCTTTCAAAGGTGTGTCGTGTCTGAGCACAAACTTCCTACAGTTCAGCCTGCGGGTTTTTGGCAAGGTGCTAAAGATAGTCAAGCCATTATCTTTACCTATCTTCCTGTTTCTTTTGCATTTGGGGTTTCTGCGACTCAATTTGGTTTCACTGCGTGGGAAGCCTTATTTTTATCATGCTCTATGTATGCCGGTGCCAGTCAGTTTCTCGTCGTTGCGTTACTGGGAAGTGGAACATCCATTTGGATGACTGCACTCACTGTGATTGCTCTCGATATACGCCATTTGCTCTACGGTCCTGCTTTACAAAACCTGATTCAAGACCGACTCAATTTAAAGAAAACGGCAGTTTGGGCTTGGGGTTTAACCGACGAAGTTTTCGCATCAGGCATGATCAAACTGTCGCAACGTCGTCAAGAATGGTCAGAATCTTGGATGTTAGGACTCAGCTTATTTAGTTGGCTGTCTTGGGCAACAGGCTCATTTTTAGGCGGTTTATTTGCCGATCAAGTCAGCAACCTTCCACAATTTTTACAAGCCGCACTCGACTTCCTACTGCCTGCATTGTTTTTAAGCTTTTTACTCGCAGCATTTGAGAAAAAACATACATTTGTGGTCACGGTTACAATTATTGTTTCTGCGATTGCCTGCTACTTTATCGACTTGTCTGCTGCGATTTTTATCGGTATTTCTTCTGGTATTTTTGCCGGTTTATTCAAACATTATGTCTTAAAGAAACCTGATCCTGAACATATGGGTGAAGCATCATGAATCTAGAAATTATCTTGGTTGGGATCTTGGTCGGGATTGCGAATTTTGCATCACGGTTTGGGCCATTTTTTGTAATTCAGAAATTTCAGCAAGGTTCACAGCAGCGTGGTTCTTTATGGCTCAAAATCGCTTTGGGCTCGATTGGCATTGCCGCAATTAGTTCAATGTTGGTGGTTGCAACCTTACCACCTTTGCTTGAGACACCAAATAAAAGCTTTGCCATGTTGGTTGGTTTTGCTGTGCTTGCAGGCTTGTATTTCAAGTTTAAAAAAATTGTCCCTGCTACACTCACTGCGGCACTGACTTACGGCTTAGTCTATACCTATATACCTTTTCATCTCTAAAGCTGAGTCAGCGACAATCCAAATAAAAACCTCAAGCATGCGCTTCTTTAGCCTGTGCTTTTTAATTTGCAATATTTATGAGATAGTCAACGCATAACATAAAAAATCTAGCGAAAACCAATAGATGGCAAAGTACTATTGTATTCAAGGCAAAATTTATATTCATTCTAGACAACCATCTGAATTAAGCTGGGGACTGCAAAAAACCATCGAAAGTACATATTTTCAATGCTTCATTCAAAGCCAGCTGTTCAGTGGTAATTTCTGAGCTGTACATTGCCAACCTGCAGATCTGATCCGCACCATTTATATAGAGAAAAATCAGCAACAAAAGATTGTGGGCTTATACAACTCCACACAGCAGATTCTGCACTTACATCCACGTCGCCTGATGTTTTCACACATCTCAATACCCCGCTTGTTTAGCAATTTTCTGCAGCTATCCGGTTTTTTATTGATTTTTCTACTGTGTATTTTCAGCCTCAGTTCATGGCTCAATTCATCATTTCACCTTCTATCGGTAGCTGCAGACGCACTCTATTTCACTGCCATTTTAGTTGGCTTAATATTGATTTTATGTATATGCGCCGCACCACTGCTCGGATTACTGTACTAGCCCAACTTCCGTCAAACATCTGTGCAGCTCCGTGCGCTTCAATGTGCGAATTTGGATATTAAGCCATTCCCTGCATCTGTAAAAAATGCAGGCATATTTAAAGTGAATTTAAATAAAAACAACTAAATACCACTTTTTAAAGGTTTTCACAGATAAATAATTACACGAACGCTTACCCATAAAGATATAAAAAAAATTGTTGGACAATATCATTTATTTATGTGAACACTCGCTTATCTCTCGAACAAGTTCTGCTATGCTTAAATTCCCATAAAATCAAGCATGGATGATTTACATGAGCGTCACTATTGGTACTCCACTTCAGTCTTCAGCGTATAAAGTCTTACTGTTAGGTTCTGGTGAACTCGGTAAAGAAGTTGTGATTTCATTGCAACGTTTGGGTGTAGAAGTTCATGCTGCCGATCGTTATGACCATGCTCCTGCCATGCAAGTTGCACATTTTTCTCATACTTTAAATATGGCAGATCCTCAGGCACTTAAAGCCTTAATTGCTCAAGTTAAGCCTCATTTGATTGTCCCTGAAATTGAAGCCATTGCGACTCAAGTTTTGGTCGAGATTGAAGAACAAAATATTGCCACTGTCATTCCTTCTGCAAAAGCTGTCAACCTGACGATGAACCGTGAAGGGATTCGCCGTCTAGCTGCCGAAGAGCTTGGACTACCGACTTCAGCCTACCGCTTTGCCAATACCCTTGAAGCGTTCCGTGCTGCATGCGATGACATTGGTTATCCAAACTTTGTTAAGCCTGTCATGTCGTCTTCGGGTAAAGGACAGTCACGTGTAAAAAGCTTTGATGAAGTCGATGCCGCATGGGAATATGCACAAACAGGTGGACGTGTAAATCAAGGTACTGTGATCGTGGAATCACAAATTGACTTTGACTTTGAAATCACCCTGCTGACTGTTCGAGCTAAAAATGCAGAAACAGGTGAAATTGAAACATCATTTTGCGACCCGATTGGCCACCGCCAAGATGCTGGCGACTATGTAGAAAGTTGGCAGCCACAACTCATGACTGCTCTTGCATTAGAGGAAGCCAAGCGTATTGCCAATAAAGTAACCATTGCATTAGGTGGATGTGGCATTTTTGGGGTGGAACTGTTTGTCAAAGGCGATAAAGTATGGTTTAGTGAGGTATCACCTCGTCCACACGATACAGGCCTTGTCACGCTTGCATCGCAATTCCAAAGCGAATTCGAACTGCATGCACGTGCCATTCTTGGTCTGCCTGTGAATACTGCTCGACACAGTACTGCTGCGAGCGCAGTCATCTATGCAGGCGTGGATGATACCAATTTATCATTTACTGGCTTAAATCTTGCTTTGGCTAATCCAGACACCGATTTACGCCTCTTTGGTAAACCAGAAGGCTTTAAACGTCGCCGTATGGGCGTAGCAACAGCACGCGCTGAAACCACAGATCACGCGCGTGAACTTGCTCAACATGCTGCACAACAAGTCAGTGTTCAACAAAACTAAGTTTGTAACACCTTAACGGACCACTGTTCATGATCAATACGCTTCCTCTGCTGAATTACATTAAAAGTAACCACGACATTCAGGCGATTAACCAATGGCGCTCAGATGTTGAAAATCAGCTACAGGAATGCTTTGAAAATGGACAGTCGATTCGTGATGTAATTTTGGCTCGTTCGAATCTAATCGATGAAGCCTTAAAGTTCTTATGGACACATGCTGAACTCGACCAAACCGATCTCGGTTTGTTTGCTGTAGGTGGCTATGGTCGCCGTGAAATGCTGCCATACTCCGACGTCGATATCATGATTTTGTCTGAAGATGAAATCAGCCCAGAACAAGAAAAACTCATCTCTAGCTTTATTTCAACACTTTGGGATGTTGGTAATTTCAAGCCGGGCATCAGTGTGCGTACTATTAATGATTGTGTCGCTCAAGCCACCAATGATTTAACTGTAGCAACAGCTTTGATTGAAGCACGTTTGATTGTGGGCAATGAACACCTAGCCAAATGGCCACGCCGTATCGTGTCACAGACATGGACGGATAAAACCTTCTATGATGCCAAAATGCAAGAGCAAGCCAAACGATATGCTCAACACAACAATACCGAAAGCAACTTAGAACCCGATATTAAAAATGCGCCCGGTGGTATCCGTGATATCAACCAAATCGGCTGGATTGCTAAGCGTCATTTCCGTGTCAATCGCATCTATGACCTTGTACATTTAGGTTTTATTTCAGAGTTTGAACTGGGTGTTCTTGAAGAAACAGAAAGCTTTCTTTGGGAAATCCGTCATCATTTACATCGCTTAACCAAGCGCGACGAAAACCGATTATTGTTTGATTATCAACGTGACATTGCTGCTAAATTTGGCTATCAGCGCGAAGAAGGTAAATCACCGAATTATCCAATCGAACAGTTCATGAAACGTTACTATCGTAGCGCTCAGCAAGTGACGACGTTAAATGAAATGCTCTTGGCTTATTTTAATGAATCTGTCATTACGCCACGCTTGCCTGACTATGAACGTAAAATTGAAGAGATCAATGCTAACTTCAAATTAGTCGATGGCAAATTAGCGGTACAGCATCATAAAATTTTCTCTGAAAATCCAAGTGCTATTCTAGAAATTTTCTACCTCTTGGCGAATCGTCCAGAAATTGAAGGGATTCGTGCCCGAACTTTACGTCTATTGTCACTTGCAGCAAAACGTATTGATCAAAACTTCCGTGACAATCCTGCACATCAAGCCTTATTTATGGCGATCATTCGCTCACCCTACCGTTTATATGACACCATGGTGGCGATGAAACGTTATGGCGTGCTCGGCAACTATATTCCTGCCTTTGGGCAAATCATGGGACTCATGCAATATGACTTGTTCCATATTTACACTGTCGATGCCCATACCCTATTACTACTACGTAATTTAAACCGTTTTAAAGAGCCTGAATTTGCTAAGGACTTCCCTGTCGTTAGCTCCGTATTCCAACGACTGGCGCGCCGTGACATTGTTTATTTAGCGGCAATTTTCCATGATATCGCCAAGGGTCGCGGCGGTGACCACAGTGAACTTGGTGCAGCAGATGCAATTGAATTCTGCCGTACCCATGGGTTTACTGAACGTGAATGCAACCTTGTCGCATGGTTGATTCAAAACCATCTATTGATGTCCGTTACTTCTCAGAAAAAAGACATTTCCGATCCAGATGTGGTGAAAGAATTTGCTGAGAAAATGGGCGATATGGAGCATCTCGACTATCTCTATACCTTGACAGTTGCCGATATTAACGCAACCAATCCGACGCTTTGGAATACATGGCGTGCATCCCTCATGCGCCAACTGTATACACAAGCGCGTGATGTGATTCGTTCTGGTTTGGGTCGTCCTGTAGATTATCCAATGCTGATCGAAGACACTAAATTTGCGGCCAGTGAACTATTAGTCAACGATTTTTCGCTCTACGATGTAGAAACTGTTTGGCAAGAACTCGGTGATGAATATTTCCTAAAAGAATCTGCCGATGAAATCGCATGGCATACGCGCGCCATTTTAAAACATGGCAATAATGCAGAACCTTTGGTGATGATGCGAGCACATCGTAAATTTGCACAAGATGCAGTACAGATCTTTATTTACACACAAGATCAGCCTAACTTGTTTGCAACAACAGTGGCAATTCTGGACAGAATGAATCTAGACGTTCAGGATGCCCGTATTATCACTGCATCCACTGCATTTAGTTTGGACACTTATGTTGTACTTGACCGTTTTGGCACTTTATTAACAGATCCTGAACGTGAGCAAACTGTTATTGAAGCACTCAAACAAGCCTTGAGCCAATCCGACAAGTACCCAGGTCTGATGCAACGTCGTATTCCCCGTCAACTGCGTCATTTTGATATTGAAAATACCGTGAGTATTTCCTTTAATGAGGCACTTCAACAAAATATGGTTGAAATTGCGACACTTGACCATCCGGGCTTACTTGCTAAAGTCGGTGGTTTATTTATGATGCAAGGCTTAGATATTCACTCTGCGAAAATTGCAACGCTCGGTGAACGTGCTGAAGATATTTTCTATGTCACTAAAAAAGATGGCTCACCTATGAGCGATTCAGAAGCAGAAACGTTTGCTGCACAGTTAAAGTCAGCACTCGATGAAGCTTCGAATCAGGTTTGTAGTCATCATTAACTTAAATTGATCGGTATCCATTCCATGAACTCCAGTTTGTCATTATTGCACCCTTATCCATTTGAAAAGCTAAATAAGCTATTTCAGGATGTGAAACCCGCAGATTTGCCTTTGATTCCCCTATCGATTGGTGAGCCAAAGCATCCTGCACCGGAGTTTGTGAAACAGGCCATTATTGATAATTTTCAGCATTTATCCACTTACCCAAACAGTAAAGGTTTACCTGAGCTCCGCACAAGTATTGCAAATTGGTTAACCCGTCGCTTTAAACTCAATAACATCAGTGCAGAGACCAACGTACTGCCGGTGTCAGGTACGCGTGAAGCGATCTTCTCGTTTGTGCAAGCTTTGATTAAACGTGAAGATGCCCCTTATGTGGTAATGCCAAATCCGTTCTACCAAATCTATGAAGGCGCAACTTTACTTGCGGGTGCAGAACCTTACTTCATCAACTGTACAGAAGAAAATAAATACCTTGGCGACTTTGACGCTGTGCCAGCTGAAGTTTGGGAAAAAACCGCTTTACTGTTTGTCTGCACACCGGGTAATCCTACAGGTGCAGTACTTTCTAAAGAACAGTTTAAAAAACTGATTGCTCTGTCTGACCAATATAATTTTGTGATTGCATCTGATGAATGCTACTCAGAGCTTTGGTTTGATGAAGCACCCATTGGTCTGCTTGAAGTCTGTGCTGAAATGGGCCGTGATGACTATAAAAACTGCGTGGTATTCCACTCATTATCTAAGCGCTCTAACTTACCGGGTATGCGCTCTGGCTTTGTTGCAGGTGATGCAGCGCTTTTAAAACCCTATTTACAATACCGTACTTATCATGGCGCTGCGATGCCTGTTCAACACCAGTTGGCTTCAATTGCAGCTTGGGATGACGAAGCACACGTCGAAGAAAACCGCGTACAGTACCGTGCAAAATTCGAATTATTCCAACGCGAATTGGGTCACTTACTGCCATTACAAAAACCTGATGCAGGGTTCTACTATTGGTTAAAAGTCGATAATGATGAAAGCTTTGCCAAAATGCTGATGGAAAAAGCACACGTTAAAGTGCTTCCAGGCCGTTATTTATCACGTGATACAGCACAAGGGAATCCGGGTGAAAACCATGTCCGGTTAGCCCTTGTTGCTGATATTGCCCAATGTGAAGAAGTGATTCGTCGCTTAAAAGCAGTACTTTAATTGATTTAAAGTGTTTTGCTTAAAACAAAAAATGCCCCAGATTTGGGGCATTTTTATTTGAGTCATTTCTTAACAATCATTCAGAGCAAATCATCTAGCAATAATTATTTATAAACAATCATTAAGAAATCATTGAACACTATTAGAAATCAAATGTTGCACTCAATTTAAATGTTCGAGGTTCTCTCACTGTTAAACGCTGTATGAAAAATAAGTATGGTCATAACGAATTGTTGTAAAGCGTATAGATAAACAGACACTGAAAGGTTTTAGTTAGTTGCAAAATAATATCTTTCATTATCAATTAGATGCACCAGTAATAACAGATCATTTATGGAACTTAAAATTTGCCTTCTGCTATAAGCTTATTGAGGTGGATGAAGAGTAAATTCATGTTCAACGGTATAACTGAGATTTTTATCAACCATCGGAATAGGTTCAAGTCGCGCAACTAATAAGGATTTTTGTACTTTTTGATCAAAGTTTTTAGAGCCTGAACTTGCAATGAGTTTTGAGCTACCAATATAGCCTGTTGCAGCAATCACAGTGAGCTGTAGTTTGACAGGTTGCTTATATGTTTTCATCTCAGACGCAGACAGCACATATTGCGGTGCATTTACCCAAGAGACTTCATACATTTTCGGTTTTACATGTGGATCAATTACATCTGCAACACGCGTAGGTTGGTATTCTTCTATAGGTGTTTTTAACAATTGCAATAATGCGTTGACCCGAGCATCTGTAGTACGGTCTAGATTGCTTGCAACAACAGACATTTTTGTAGGTTCAGATGCACTTGGAGTGCTATCTGCCCAAGCTAACCCCACAAATACGAGTAAAAAAAACGTTAAAACACAAATTCGACGTTTAACCATCTGCTTAAACAATGTTATGACCTTCAAATAAAGACACTTCAGTATAAAACATCCAAAAAATAAAGACGCTTCCGCGCCTTTATATCAACCTCAGTTCGGCCAATGATTCACTTCATTTTGACTGAGCCAAAGCTTTTTCAATATCTTCATTCAATGTTTCAGGCTTGGTCGTGGGTGCATAGCGGTTTAAGACCTGACCATTTTTTCCAATTAAAAACTTCGTAAAATTCCACTTAATGCCATTTCCCAATACGCCTTTCGAGTTATTGGTTAAATAACGGAAAATCACATGCGCTTCTGGGCCTTTTACATTCACTTTGGCAAACATTGGAAAAGATACGCCATAGTTTTTTTGACAAAATGCGCCAATTTGATCATTTGAACCCGGATCTTGTCCGCCAAATTGGTTGCATGGAAAACCTAAAACCTCAAAACCTTGATCTTTATACTGTTCGTAAATTTTCTCCAAACCAGCAAATTGAGGAGTAAACCCACATTTACTAGCGGTATTTACAATTAATAAAACCTTGCCTTCATAATCTGCAAAGGATTTATTACTTCCGTCCAGTAATTCTGCTTCAAACTGGTGAATGGTGGTCATGGATAAGTTTCCTCATCATTTTTTTCTTTTGTTTCTAATTCTAACGATGCCGAATTAATACAATAACGTAATCCAGTCGGCTGTGGGCCATCAGTAAAAACATGCCCTAAATGTGCGTCACAATGATGACAAACAATTTCTGTTCTGACCATACCGTGTGTCGTATCTACATTTTCTTCTACTGCAGCAGGTTCAATCGGCTTATAAAAGCTCGGCCAACCACAACCGCTATCGTATTTTGTTTCAGAAGAAAAAAGCGGTTCCCCGCAACAACGACATACATACGTGCCAGCTTGTTTCGTATTCCAATATTTTCCAGTGAAAGCTTGCTCCGTGCCTTTCTGACGCGTTATGCGAAACTCTTCTGGCGACAATTCTCTTTGCCATTCTCTTTCTGTTTTATTGAGTTTTCCCATGATGACGTCCCTTTATATCGTGGTATTTAAAATAGGATAATCCTATATTTACGTCATTCAATCTTAAATTTCTAGTCTTTATTCAACAATTTACAAAATCTATATAATGACCCAAAAAGCAAAAAGTAAGCAAATATAAAATCGTGGTGAGCAAAATACAAAATTAAATGCTTTTTTGTGAGCACCTTTAGTGATAATCTTAGCGCTACTCTTGCTCAGGATTAAAAAATGTCGCAGAAAAAGAGCGTAATTTTTAAAAATCTGCTGCCTGTGATCAAACAATATCAACAGGCAGGGTTTACGCATGAAAAAATAGTTGCTTTACTCAGAGACGAACATCATCTCGATTTAGTAACGACCGAGACATTTAAAAGCTATTTATACCGTTATGCAAAAGTGACCTCCACTCTTTCCGAGAATATAAAAATGCCGAATACGTTTAACACCCCCCGCGAAATTAAGAAATCGTCTAAGCTCGAGCATGTTTGCTACGACATTCGCGGACCTGTGTTACGAGCGGCCAATGAGATGGAAGAGGCTGGCCATAAAATTATTAAATTAAATATTGGTAACCCTGCTCCTTTTGGTTTTGAAGCACCTCAAGAAATTATTAACGACGTGGCACTCAACCTGCCTAATGCAATTGGTTATACCGACTCAAAAGGCATCTTCCCTGCGCGTAAAGCGATTTGTCAGTATTATCAACAAAAAGGCATCTTAAACATGCACGTCAATGACGTGTATGTCGGAAATGGCGTATCTGAACTGATTGTGATGGCAATGCAAGGCTTGCTCGACGATGGCGATGAAATGCTAGTGCCTATGCCGGATTATCCGCTTTGGACAGCGGCAGTTAACCTTTCTGGCGGTACTGCTATTCACTATAAATGTGATGAAGAAAATTTCTGGTATCCAGATATTGCCGACATGGAAAGTAAAATCACCCCGAATACTCGCGGTATTGTGGTGATTAACCCGAACAACCCAACAGGTGCGGTTTACCCACGTCATGTGCTTGAGCAAATTGTAGCTCTCGCAAAGAAATACGACTTAATTTTGTTTGCTGATGAAATTTACGACAAGATCGTTTATGACGGTATTGAACATGTTTCTGTTGCGTCATTGGCGGGCGATCAGCTGTGTATTTCTTTCAATGGCTTATCTAAAGCGTATCGAATTGCCGGTTACCGTTCAGGCTGGATGGCAATTACAGGCGATAAATCACGCGCGCTAGATTACATTGAAGGTTTAGACATGTTGGCGTCGATGCGTCTATGCGCCAACCACCAAGCGCAATATGCGATTCAAACAGCTTTAGGCGGTTATCAATCAATTAATGATCTCATCCGTCCGGGTGGCCGTTTATATGAACAACGTAACATTGCTTGGGAAATGTTGAATGATATTCCAGGTGTATCTTGTGTGAAACCAGAGGGTGCAATGTACTGCTTCCCTAAATTGGATCCTGAAATTTACCCAATCCAAGACGATGAGAAATTCATGTTAGATTTCCTCCGTGCTGAAAAAGTGCTTTTGGTTCAAGGTACAGGTTTTAACTGGCCGACACCTGATCATTTCCGTGTGGTGTTCTTGCCTGCTGAAAATGAACTACGTGAAGCACTCACTCGTTTAGGTCGTTTCTTGGCGAAAATGCGTTAATTCATAAGTGTTTTAAAAATAAAAAACCGTACGCCATGTACGGTTTTTTATTACTGTATCTTTAAATTTGATTTCTTACTGTACGCACACCACAGCTATCTTTTTGAATAGTTAAGTTTTTAAGAATTAATTTTTAGCTTAGACCTTAGTCAAAACTTTAAGATCTGTTGATTTTTCTACAGCATATTCATGTTATTTTTTAACCAATCATAAAAATACATGAGTACAGGATGTTCTCTAACAAAATTAAACTGAGCCTATTTCTCTGTCTAAGCATGTGCCTAGGCATCGGGATATTACGTTTTTCCTATACTGCACTCCTCCCTTCAACCCGTGAAGCATTTGGTTGGAGCCCAAGTTTTGCCAGCATCTTAGGCAGTGCCAATTTGCTCGGCTACTTGATCGGTGCATTTTGGGCCATGAAATTACCCCAAAATAAAAGCATGGTGAATTATATCCAACTCGCAGCTATTGCAGGGACACTCAGTTTACTCAGTTGTGCATTTTCAGGTTTTTCAGAACTTTGGTATAGCACTTGGCGCGTTATTTCAGGGATCAGCGGCGGCTTACTAATGATCCTCTCCCCAAGTGTCGTGGCCCAATGTTCACAGCTTCAAGACCGCTTTAAAATCAACTTTATTGGTTTCAGTGGTATTGGCTTAGGGGTGTTAATGGCAACGCTATTTTTGCCTTACATCCAACAAATTTCGACAATGTGGGCTTGGTTGATTTTGTTTGCTTTTTCAAGCCTGATTTGTATGTTACTCAGCGTGCTTTTGAAGAGTTTTAAATTACAGCTCACAACACTCACCGCGGTTCCAGCAGTAGAACATAAAGTCGATGGAATTTTCTATTGTCTCTTAATTGTGTATAGCACCAGTGCTTTTGCTTACGTGCCCCATTCATTATTTTGGATTGACTATTTAACTCACACCCTACACCTGAGCCCGATCGGGATCAATTTCAATTGGATTTTATATGGTCTAGGAAGTGCTTTAGGAGCCTTTGCTGCTTACTGCTTGGCACAAAAACTGGGAAATATCAGCGCTCTTAAAATTTTATATAGCTGCTATGTCTTCGCGATTTTTATAGCGATCATTAATATCCATCCACTTTTTACTTTTTTATCTTCTTTTGCTACAGGCTTGCTCAATCCGGCAGTGGTTTTTCTCACCTCTTATACCATTCTGCAAATCTATGGTAGCGCCTATAAAAAGCTCTGGAGTATTGCAACCCTGTGCTTTGCATCTATTCAATTGATTGGCGGTATAAGCTTTAGTTTTTTACAGCGAATTGGTATTGATTATTCACAGCAATTTATTTTGGCCGCATGCGTGCTCTGCATTGGAACACTACAACTCTTTTGGTTTACTCGCACTGCAAAATTAAGTAAGCATCTCGTCTAGGTAGATCACAAGACATTCAACTACATCACCAATCATGTATATAAAGAAAAGACCTATTTAAATAGGTCTTTTCTTTTTGATAAATCGTGAATGGACTAAGCTTTTTTCAGCTTTTTCTTTAACTTTTTCAAAGCAGAATTATGCTTTGAAATTTTGTTCAACCTCGCTTTAATTTCCTTTTTAAGTGATTTGGTTTTCTTAGACAAATTCATCTCCTTCTCGTCTACGTATAAAACTTTAATTTCGTTCAATGAGTAAATCGTTTGGCCAAATGAACTTTGACTCACAAAGTCTTTAACCTATTAATGATGTTGTTGACGCTGATTTCGTTGATGTGGCTGTTGTTTCTGTTTCTTTTGGTCTTGTTGCTGTTGCTGTTGCTGTTGCTGTTGCTGTTGCTGATCATTTTGCTGCTGTTGATCAGTTTGTTGGTTTTGTTGATGCTGTTTACGAGACATTTCATTTCTCCATATCATCATAAGTGTCACAATGTACTGTTACTAGATGTACATCTACTAAAGGACAACAACCAATGTACCGCTAATTTTCATGGAACCAACCCGATAAATGTTTCGAATTACGTCATTGTAAAATCACTGGAGAATAATTAATTTGAAATCAATCCCCCTCTATTTTCTACATTACCTAAGTTCACTCGAATAGTGTGGTTTTAAACTTTTAGTAACACAAGCATGCCAGACCATCTGATTGATTGCGTGAAGTCATCTGTTTATCTCATCTTATTTAATGGCATTGAGTAACCCTTTTTCTGTGTGTTTAATTAATTCCCATAAAAAAGGACTGAATCATTCAGTCCTTTTTTCACCTAGCATTTTTTACACCTAGATTGGCAAATAAACTTAGTCCATATGCTCAATGATGGCTTGTCCAAACTCTGAACAACGCAAGAGTTTTGCACCTTGCATGAGTCGTTCAAAATCATAAGTCACTGTTTTGGCTTCAATCGCCCCCGCAATACCTTTAATAATTAGATCTGCCGCTTCAGTCCAGCCCATATTTCGCAGCATCATTTCTGCAGACAGAATAATAGACCCAGGGTTTACTTTGTCTTGACCCGCATATTTAGGCGCTGTGCCATGTGTCGCTTCATATACTTGCACAGCGCCACCAATATTGGCACCCGGTGCAATACCAATACCGCCAACTTCGGCCGCCAAAGCATCTGAAATATAATCACCGTTTAAATTTAGAGTAGCAATGACTGAATAATCGGTCGGACGCATGAGAATTTGTTGTAAAAAAGCGTCTGCAATCGCATCTTTAATCACGATCTCTTTGCCAGTTTTCGGATTTTTTATTTTGACCCAAGGACCTCCATCTAGCAATTCACCACCAAAGCGCTCAAGTGCGACTTCATAACCCCACTCTTTAAACGCACCTTCGGTATATTTCATGATATTGCCTTTATGCACCAAGGTGACATTCGGCTTATCATTATCAATGGCGAATTGAATAGCTTTCCGAACCAAACGCTGAGAACCTTCTTTAGATACAGGCTTAATACCGATACCGCAATTTTCCTCAAAACGAATCTTAGTAACACCCATTTCCTCTTTAAGAAATTTGATCATTTTCTTGGCTTCAGGCGAATCTGCTTTCCATTCAATCCCTGCGTAGATATCTTCTGAATTCTCTCTGAAGATCACCATGTCTGTACGTTCAGGATGCTGAACGGGTGAAGGAACGCCCTTAAACCAACGTACAGGACGCACACAGACGTAGAGGTCTAATTCTTGACGTAATGCAACATTAAGCGAACGAATACCGCCACCGACAGGCGTCGTTAACGGCCCTTTAATTGAAACCACAAATTCGCGTAAAGCCTCAAAGGTTTCTTCGGGCATATAGGTACCATAAATTTTATTGGCTTTTTCACCACAATAAACTTCCATCCATTCTATGGCACGTTTTCCACCATAAGCTTTTTGTACTGCGGCATTCACCACAGTTTTCATCACGGGCGTGATATCAACACCAATACCATCGCCTTCAATAAATGGAATAATTGGATTATTGGGAACATTGAATGATAAGTCTGAATTTACTGTAATTTTTGTCCCATCCACTGGAACGACGATCTTCTGATAACCCATTTTTATGATCCTCCCTGAGAAGCGAGTGAAAAAATAATTGCTGTTTGATAAGACTTTTAATTGCGCTTCACGCATAATACTCTAAAGCAAATCTACCTTTTTTGAGATTTAGATGGGAAATAGCTGCATTTCCCTATTGAATAAATCTTAACCAATTTGAATTATTGTATTTAATAGAAGTTATTTCCTATGAAAATCGTCATCTTAAACAAGCCATATGACGTGCTCTCCCAATTCCGTAAAGACGAAGCGCATATGACCATATCTGACTTCGTGGACGATCCTAGTCTACGTATTGCAGGTCGTTTAGATATGGACTCCGAAGGTTTGGTATTTTTAACCGATCATGGTGGTTTAAATCAGTACATCACCAATCCTGAAAATAAAAAGTTCAAAACCTACTTAGTGCAAGTCGATGGCGACATCACAGAAGAAGCGCTTGAACAATTACGTCAAGGCGTTGAGCTAAAAGATGGTATGACTTTGCCAGCCAAAGCCATTAAAGTGCAACAGCCAGAATGGTTATGGGATCGTGATCCTCCTGTACGTTTCCGTGCAAACATTCCAACCTCTTGGGTTGAAATCCAAATTTGCGAAGGCCGTAACCGTCAAGTTCGTCGTATGACTTCAGCAGTAGGTTTCCCGACTTTACGTTTAATTCGTACACGTATTGGTGCCATCGATTTAGTTCAATTGGGTTTAGAACCAGGTGAAACCAAAGAAATTGAGCCTTTACTGTACCCTGACTTTCAAAATGTACCTGCAGAAGAACCTTACCGTTCGCGCTCTTATGTGAAAAAACCAGGCGGTACAGGTGGTAAGCCAATGGTTCGTAAGAATAAAGATGGCTCAGTGAAAAAGTCAGGTACAAAACGTATCTGGCAAATGGATGAGAGCGAAAAACCCAAACGCCGTACCAATGGCACAACTCGTCCGAATACTAAAGCCCCTCGTGGCCGCGGTCGTAACGGACGTTGATATTATTTCTTAAAAATCAGTTTGAAAAAAGCTTACACCAGTGAGCTTTTTTTCAATAAAAATGTATCTTTGAAGCATAATTTATACAACTTTACTTGCTACTAACGAATCTCTCAGTGATGGCTTTAATACTTGAACCTCACCTGTTTCATGTCTTAATATTCTATATGAATAAATATTTTCAGTTTCTAATCCATAAATATTCTGAAATCTCATCTTAAATTTAAAATCCAAATCATTGATTTTTCCTGATAAAAAATCATTAGTATAAGTGTCATTCAAACAATCTAGCCTTAATTTAAATTCAATAGACTCATCAACTAATATTTTCATTTCACGCTGATAAATTGTGTCATCCAAAGTCATTAATAAAACAATTCTTGATTCATTAATTCTCGAATAAACACTAAAAATTAATGAACATAACTTTTCAGGCTTATTAGTTAATAGATCTCTAATATTAAGAATTTCTAATTTTGGAGTGCATAATTCTAAGTAAGGTTGGCATGAATTATGATTCATTCTCAATTGTTCTGACTGTAGCTGAGCAAGATACCCTTGCTGTTTAACGCTCTCCTTCATCTCTTCTATTTGAAGTTTAAATGCTTTTTCTTGCTGTTCCAAAGCTTTGGTATTTTGATCTAATTGTTTACCTTGCTGGAGATACCCGAGTATTAACCAAAGAAAAGCAACTGGAGCAAATATACCTGCGAGAAAATCCCCTAGTGAATTCAGCTCTCTATTGGTAAATACAAAATTGTTTTGAACGCAAAATAGTCCTATAACTAAGAACCAAACTATAGTTATCGAAATTCCAATTATTAAATTTTTACTATTCATTTTCTAATAAAAAAACCCATACATAAGTATGGGTTTTACATAAAAATTAAATACTTATCAAATTAAGCCTTCAACCACTTCTCAGCTTTAGCCTGATCTTCCACTTTAAGTTCAACTTCAGTTAATTCTGAACCTGCAGCTTTCACTTCAAAGCTCATCAACTCATCACGGCGGAATGCTAGTACGGTATAAGTTCCGTCTTGCTTGGCATATTTTTCTGCCAATTTAACGGTTGCTTTTAGACCATCAATTGCAATAATCACATCGTTCGCAGACAAGCCAGCTTTTGCAGCTGCACCATCACGGCGAGCGGACTGAACCAACATTCCTTCAGGCTTATCAGCAAGTTTTAGACCAAATGGCAATGATTTGTCATTTTTAAGCGTATAGCTCAAGCCAAACTCAGGGAATAATTGGTCTAACGGCAATTCATCCGTAGTATTAATCAAATGATTGATTTGTTCTAACCAATCATCACCCGTCAATTCATTGCATAAATTGAAAATAGTCCGTTCATTCACTTGAATGCCGTTTTGTGCGTTTTCATATAGCTTACGCATTAAGGCATCAAGACTTGAACCACGTAGGCGTAAGCCAAGATCTAAACACAGCGCCACGAGGCAGCCTTTATTATAGTAACTGGTACCTGCATTATTTGAGTTTTCATCCTGACGGTAGAATTTCACCCATGCATCAAAGCTTGATTCAGCAACGGTTTGAATTTCACGACCCGGATTTTGCAAATAGCGATCAATTTGTGCTTTTAAAAGCTTGATATAAGAATCCTGATTAATCACACCGCTACGCAGTAAAATCAAATCATCATAATACGATGTAAAACCTTCAAATATCCAAAGCAAAGAAGTGTAGCCTTCTTTGTTCAAATCATAATTCACAAAGTTTTCTGGACGGATAAATTTTACCAACCATGAGTGGAAATATTCATGGCTGCATAACCCTAAGAAACGTTGATAATCTGCCGATGGCTCTACAGGTTCATTGGCTTTTGGCAAATCATCACGCGGGCTAATTAAACTTGTACTATTTGGATGCTCTAAACCACCATAGCTATTGGCCGTTGCCATGGTCATAAAGGTATAGTCTTTAAATGGTGCTGAACCAAACATGGAAATTTCTGTCGAACAAATTTTTTCGATGTCTTGCTGCATACGCTGCGCGTTCATGGCATGTTTGCCCGAAACCACAAATTCGTGTGGAATGCCGTTGGCTTCAAAACTAAAACGGGTTTGTTCCGCCAGTTCAAACGGTGCATCAATCAACTGAGCATAGTTATCTGCATATAAGGTATAACGACCTTTCACTAAACTTTTTGACTTTAATCCTGTCGCAAGTTGGAAATGCTTTAACTCGGGTGGCAAGAAAACTTCAACCTCAATGGCTGTATGTTCTTGGTCAACTAAACCTAAACATGCGCAAGCTGGATTGACGTATAAACGGCTTTGATCAACATAAGCACCACGGACCGACAAATCGAAGGCATATACATCATATTCAACCGTGATCAACTCATGATCTGTATTGAATAAGCGCCATTTATTTTTTTCAAATTTCTCAATTTGTAACAAACGCCCATCTTCATCATAAGCTCGAACAGCTTCGATATGCTTCGAAAATTCTCGGATTAAGTAACTTCCGGGAATCCAAGTTGGTAAAGAAAGCACCTGTGTTGGATTTGCCAAGAAACGTGCAGTGACATGGACTAGATGCTGACGATAATCGTCAAATTCGATTTGATAATGCAACATAATGGGCGATATAAAATTAGTAAAAGATAACTTATCAATTAGATTAACATTTTTTACAACTGAATGCGGAACTGTCGTAATTGTCTACAATTATGACTAGTCAGCAGAAAAAAAAAGGCATAGCATGCCTAAAAATTTTTTCGTTTTACCACCAACGGAATGGTTGGTTAAGGAACCTCATTGAAACACGTGATCTACCTCATCGCGCTGCTTAGTTTTCTATGCTCCACGATAGCAAATGCTGCCCTTTTAAATATTGTCCCTGAAACTGTTGAAGCTGAAGCTTGGACCATTTTAGACCCTCAGTCGGGTCAGGTGATTGCAGAACATAATAGCCATGTTCAGCGTGCTCCTGCTTCACTTACCAAAATGATGGTGGCTTATATTGCTTTAAAGGAAATTAAAGCAGGTCATTTAAAGAAAAATGAAATCCTAACCGCAACCCCAGTTGTACAAGTGGTTCAATGGGATGAATCACAAATGTATCTCAAAGCAGGCGAACAAATTTCAGTTGATCAGCTTTTGGCAGGTCTTGTGGTCATGTCTGCCAATGATGCCGCTGTGACTTTAGCTGAACGCATTTCTGGTGATATTCCAAAATTTATTGAACGCATGAACAAAGAAGCTAAAGCTTTGGGCATGAATGATACCAATTTTCAAAATCCAGCCGGTATTACCATGCCAGAACATTATTCATCGGCGGCTGACCTTGCACGTTTAGGGCAAGCACTGGTGACTGAAACACCTGACTATTTGTATTATTCAAAACAACAAAGTTTTAGTTATAATCACCGTTTCCACCATGCAACTAATATTTTACTCAAACAAGATCCTACCGTTGATGGCTTAAAAACAGGTTTTACTAAAGCTGCAGGTTATAATTTAGCTTTAACAGCCAACCGTTTGATCGCGAATCCTGACGCGCCAGAACGTCGTTTGATTGTTGTGGTATTAGGGGCAAAAAGTGGATTAAAACGTGCAGAAATAGCACACAACCTCATGAACTTGGCTTATACCTATACACGTAATGAAGTTGCAATCAAAGATAAGCAATTAATTGCAGAATTACCTGTGGTTAAATCAACCTTGAAAATGTTTAAGGTGGAAACTCAACAACCTAAACTAATTACAACTTCACTTTATGATCAAGCTTATGCCATCGATTTAAAAGCTTTTGACCCTACACAGCAACGTATTCTTTTAAATACTGGCAATGGTCAAATTCAAGCCATTGAACCACTTCATGAAACACAGACTAAACTGAGTGTTGAAGTAAATGAAAAAGAACTCACTGCGCCATTGGCTGAAGTGATGAAATTAGCCACCGTTACGGTTTATCAAAATAATCAGCTGATCAATACCTTTGATATCGAAGATGACGTGCAAATTGAAGAAGCCAATATTTTTGAGCGTTTCATGATGTGGATTAAAGGTCTTTTTAGCATCTTTAATACGGATGCAGCAGAAGTTAAAACCTACCCTTTAGGTCAATGATGTGATTATGTAACTTGTAAGACAATTCGTTATTCGTGCAAAAAAGAAGATGGCATACTCGTGCCATCTTCTTTTTTTCAACAATAATAAAATAGGTAATTCAATGAATAACGCTGATGACTCCAAGTTACACCATATTGTCATTGTCGGTGGTGGTGCCGGTGGTTTAGAACTGGTCACCCAACTCGGTGATTTACTCGGTAAAAAAAAGAAAGCGCGCATTACCCTTGTAGATATGAAACTCACGCATGTATGGAAACCCCTCTTGCATGAAATTGCCGCAGGGACGATGTCGGTTAGCGAAGAAGAAATTAACTACTATGCGCATGCTGCGAAGCATCATTATGAATTTGTCTTGGCTAAGTTTGAAGATGTCAATCCTGCTGAAAAAACTATTCAGCTTAGCAAAGTCCAACAAGGTAAATATGAATCTACTCAAGAACAACTGCAACTGAGTTATGACACCCTTGTTCTTGCTTTAGGCTCAGTTTCCAACGATTTCAACACGCCAGGCGTGTATGAACATTGCCACTATTTAGACAGTCTGCAACAAGCTGAAATCTTCCAACAAGATCTCTTACAGTTGTATTTGGATGCACAAAATAGTAATACAGCACGTGAGTTGAAAATTGCCATTATTGGTGCAGGTGCAACGGGGGTTGAACTTTCAGCAGAATTGGTTGAAGCCAAAAATAATTTTTATAAATATGGTTTAAATAAAATTCATCCTCAAAGCGTACAGATCAATTTGATTGAAGGTGCTGATCGGATTCTGCCTGCACTCCCTGAAAAAATGGCCGAGCATGCTCAGCAGCAATTACAACGCATGAAAATTGAAGTCTTGACATCTAAACGTGTGGAAAAAGTCGATGCTGAACATGTTTATTTTAATGATGGCAGTAAAATTAAAGCTGAACTGAAGGTTTGGGCAGCAGGCATTAAAACACCAGAAGTAATTTCGAAGCTTGAAGGCTTTGAAAAAGACCGTATGGGGCGTTTGAGTGTATATGCAACACTACAAACTAAGGCACACCCAGATATTTTCGCGTTTGGTGATTGTGCACATTGCCAACCGCGTGCAGATGAGCCTGTCCTCGGCCCACGCGCCCAAGTTGCTAGCCAACAAGCGTCATTTCTCGTGGATTGCTTAAAGGCGCGTATCCGTGGTCAGCAACTCCCGATGTTCGTATTTTCAGACAAAGGTTCCTTAGTCTCATTAAGTAAACATAAAGCAGTAGGTGAACTTTTAGGTCAGGTTAATGTTCAAGGCTTTGTTGCCAAATCAATGTACGTTTCACTTTATCGTATGCATCAAGCCACAATTTACGGCTACGCACATGCAGGACTATTAACGGCTAAAGATTTTGTTACACGAAAAATTGCGCCTAAAATTAAATTGCATTGAAATTTACAGATTTGCCCCGATTAATGAAAAAAGCATCATAAGCATTTAAAAATTGCATTTTTTTGATAAATTTAGTCTACAAAAGTGCAATTTCACTTTATGATGTAACCCTTAAAAAATTGAATGGATCAATAACATGACTGCTATTGCAAATAACTCTGTGGTTTCTTTCCACTACACATTGACTAATGCAGAGGGTGAAACTCTCGACCAATCTCAAGGTGAGCCACTAGCATATTTGCACGGCGCTGGTAACATCATTCCAGGTCTTGAAAAAGCTCTTTTAGGCAAAACAGTTGGTGAAAAATTCACTGTAACTGTACCTGCTGCCGAAGGTTATGGCGAATACAACCCTGATCTCGTTCAAGAAGTTCCTGCTCAAATGTTCCAAGGCGTGGACAACATCCAACCAGGTATGCAATTCCAAGCTCAAACTGATGATGGCGTTCAAATCGTGACAGTTAAAGCTGTTGAAGGCGACAACGTTGTTGTTGATGCGAACTTTCCACTTGCTGGTCAAGATTTAACTTTCGAAGTTGAAATCGTTGAAATCCGTGAGGCTTCTGCTGAAGAACTTGAACACGGTCACGTACACGGTGCAGGCGGTCACCACCACTAAGATCTTCTGATCTCTAGTGCAAAAAGGCAAAGTTTTTACTTTGCCTTTTTTATTGCGCCTGATATAGGTATGCCATATAAGAACTTTTCAAACTATTAAATACAAAAAAGCAGGCCACGGCCTGCTTTTTTAAAACGGATAATTAATTCTTATGAATTAACGACGTTGGTTATAAATCTGCTGCGCTGCAGGTAGATTTTTACGCATCGCTTCAATACGTTGTGAGTTTGATGGATGCGTAGACAGGAATGATGAACCTCCCGCACCTTCAAGCTTGTTCATTTTTTCCCAAAGTGTAATCGCCGCTTGTGGGTTATAACCTGCACGTGCCATTAACATTAAACCACCTTGGTCAGCACGGCTTTCCAGAGAACGTGAATAAGGCAGACCTATACCAATTTGACTACCCAACTGCGCGGCCGCAGTACCCAATTGACCGACATTATTACCTGCCGCACTTAAACCAATATTCAATGCAAGATCAGTTAAGGCTTGCGCTCCCAATTTACTTTTTGCATGCTCTTCAAGAGCATGGACCATTTCATGTCCCATAACTGCTGCAATTTCTGCATCGGTTAAATTCAGTTTATTGACAATACCTGTATAAAATACAACTTTACCGCCTGGAGCTACAAAGGCATTGACTTGATCAGATTTCATAACCGCCAATTGCCATTGGAACGCTTGACCCGTTTGGTTCATTTGGTCTGCATAAGGACGCAGTTTTTGGAATACAGTATTAATGCGCTTATATGTACTCGAAGAGGTATCGAGCTGATTTTTAGAACGCGCATCTGTCACCATTTTGTTATAACTTTGTGTTGCTTGCGCGTTCAATGTAGCAGTATCCGCTCCTGCCATATCTGCCACTGTCGCACAGCCCGAAATCGTCATTACACCGGCCATACACAGGCTCGTTAGAATTATTTTTTTCATTAAGGAAACTCCAGACCATTAAAATATAAGTGAATTTATGGATATTATATTCTTATGGTTTGGAGCTTAAAACGAAGTTATAGCGACTTATAATAGTATTTATGTAATTTTTTTAAGCTGAAAATTGAAGAACCAACCAATAGATTAAACAAACCACATTCAAGCCCAAATACACATGCATTAATGGCTTAATTTTTTCTTCTAACTGCACATTTTTTCGCTTAAAAAATAGGACAGCATTTTGTATCAAAACTATGGGCACAAGAATACAGGCAATAATCACCGACAACCCAATCAGGGCTTGATAAATTAATTGTGGATCTTGAGTTTGGGCACGAATGATCATCATAGCAATAGTGGGTGCTCCCCCCATCGCAAATAATAAAGAATAAAAAATGGTGGTCGAAATATTCTTCTGCATCCTGCACTTCTCTTCCTAATTTAAATTGCATTTTAGCAACTCACCACAAAGTGTATAGCGTACTAAAATGCAACTTTAGTCTTGAAAACGCAGATATTAACGACGTACACTCGATGGTGTCGCATTTTTATAATATTGCTGCGCTTCCGGCATCATTTTTTGCATAGCAGCAATACGGTCATTATTGCTTGGGTGTGTAGACATAAATTTGCTCAGTGCGTCGTTGCCACTGTTATCATTCGCATTCATTTTTTTCCACAATGAAATCGCCGCTTCTGGATTGTATCCAGCCTTTGCCATCATCACTAGGCCACCTTTATCCGCGCGACTTTCCAAATTACGTGAATACGGCAAGCCCACACCAAATTGACTCCCCAAGTCAAGCAAGGTTGCACCATAGCCACCTGCTGCATTACCTACGTATTGTGAACCTATACTCACTGCAAGATTGGTCAGTGCTGAAGCGCCAATTTTATTTTTTGCATGTTCTTCTAAAGCATGAACCATTTCGTGACCCATGATTGCTGCGACTTCATCATCCGTGAGTTTGAGGGTTTCGACGATTCCTGTATAGAAAACAACTTTCCCGCCGGGTGCAACATAGGCATTGATTTCTTTAGACTTGATTACGGCAACTTTCCAATCAAAAGCCTGACCCGTTTGATTCATCTGATCTGCAAATGGTTTCATTTTCCAGAAAACACGGTTTACTTTTTGATAAGTCGCAGACTTGGTATCGAGCACTTGTTTGGTCTGTGCGTCTTTCAGCATTGCGTTATAAGACTGTGTTGCCTGTAAGTTCAAAGATGCAGAATCAGCACCTGCAAGATCAGCAATCGTGGTACAACCTGATAAAGAAGCTGCTACGGCAAAGCATGCCAAAGATTTTTTATAATTCATCATGATCTCTAGTTATTTATAAAGAGTGTCAAATATATACAAAAAATTGACTGACTCAATATTTTTATGCTTATTTTTTTCAAAATCTTTATTTTTCCATTATTTAAATTTAATATCTGATGTTACCCCGTAAAAATAATTTCACATTTTTTAAATACTTTTAAGTATATTCGACGGAGTCTCACATCTAGGGCTTAAATAAAGGGATTAACCTTCGGCTGGAGGTATTTTTGTTTTGGCAAAAGTACCCAAAACCATTGTCATCCACAAAACTCGTTCACTAGTGTCAAATTATTCACAGTATTGCAATAACATTTTTAATTAAAAGTTGTCCTGTCTCAAACACTTGCGGATGACCTTACCGCGTATCATTCTTTTATTTGAATCAAATGGTACTTCGGATGTTACTGCGTTTATCAGTTAATAATACCTGTCGGTTTTTGAATTTTTATTCTTCGCCCTATAAAAAAAGCCCCGCTTTCGCGAGGCTTTTGACATCTTAATTCAACAGCACATTATGCGTCGAATGGATGACGTAATACGATTGTTTCATCACGGTCTGGACCAGTTGAAATGATGTCGATTGGACATTCAATCAATTGCTCTAAACGTTTCACATAGTTAATTGCATTTTGTGGCAATTGATCTAGTGATTTCGCACCGAAAGTAGACTCAGACCAACCTGGCATAGTTTCGTAGATCGGTTTTAAAGTTTCAAATGCAAGCGCATCAGAAGAACCTACACAACCAGAATCAGCTGCTTCGTAACCTACACAGATTTTCACTTCTTCTAAACCATCTAGAACGTCTAGTTTAGTTAAGCAAATACCAGAAAGTGAGTTTACTTCTACTGAGCGACGTAGAATTTCAGCATCGAACCAGCCACAACGACGTTGACGGCCAGTAGACGCACCAAACTCAGAACCGACAGTACCCAAGTGTTTACCGATTGCATCACCAACGTCGTTAGCAGCATCATAAACAAGTTCAGTTGGGAACGGACCAGCACCTACACGAGTTGTGTACGCTTTAGTAATACCCAATACATAGTCAAGGTGTAATGGACCAAGACCTGAACCTGAGCTTACGCCACCAGCAGTTGTATTTGAAGATGTAACATACGGGTATGTACCGTGATCAACGTCAAGAAGTGAACCTTGCGCGCCTTCAAACATGATTTTCTTACCTGCTTTACGGTAAGCATGAAGTTCGCCAGTCACGTCCATCACCATAGGTTCGATGACTTTACGCCATTCGTCACATAGAGCGATTACATCTTCAACTTTAACGGCTTCAACACCGAAGAATTGAGTCAATTGGAAGTTATGGTATTCAAGAAGCTCTTCTAGTTGAGCTTTAATATGAGCACCACCACGAACCAAGTCAGCAACACGGATTGCACGACGAGCCACTTTGTCTTCGTATGCAGGACCGATACCACGACCTGTTGTACCAATTTTCGCATTGCCACGTTTTTTCTCACGTGCTTGGTCAAGTGCGATATGGTGTGGAAGGATCAATGGACAGTTTGGAGAAATACGTAGACGTTCACGTACAGGCACGCCTTCTTTTTCTAAAACTTCCATTTCGTGGATTAAAGCTTCAGGTGATAAAACAACACCATTACCAATTAAGCACAATACGTTGTCACGTAAAATACCAGATGGAATGAGGTGTAATACAGTTTTCTTACCACCAACCACAAGTGTATGACCTGCGTTGTGTCCACCTTGATAGCGAACTACCGCAGCCGCTTGATCTGTGAGCAGGTCGACGATCTTACCTTTACCTTCGTCGCCCCATTGGGTACCAAGTACCACAACATTCTTGCCCATAATAGCCTCATTGCATCATGCTGTTAAAATTGGAAAAAACGTGTGTGCCCGCAGGCACATCCGAGATTAAATTTGTTTGATTGTCCACTCGCCATTTGCATTCACCAACTGGTGCGTTGCATACGGTGCTGAGCTTAAATCATCATTACCTAACAATTGAACAACACTGAATCCTTCGGTACGTGCTGCCTCAATTGCCTTTAATAAATCTGCTTCGATGCCTTTTGGTGCAACCAAAACTTGGCTTTTCTGAACTTGACCTGCAGTTAATGCATATAAGTCACAAGAGAAACCTGTCGCTGGACGCGCGCGACCGAAGTGTTCACCAATACCATCATAGCGACCGCCTTGAGCCAATGGCGCAGCGCGGTTTGGCGCATATACGGCATACATTAAACCAGTGTGATAGTGATATGAACGAAGTTCAACCACATCGATACCAATATGTAGTTCTGGCCAACGCACCTGAATTGCGGCTTGTGTCGATTTCACTGCATCAAATGCAAGTTTAAATGCTTCGTTATTTAAAACTTCAGCACTTAAATTTGCTTGTAACGCATCTAAATCACTTGCAAAACGACCTAATGTATAGAAGTCAGCACCATTTGGAAGGCTTTGTGTGAATTCAGCAAGTTCAGGTAGTGCTTTACGTTGATACAAGTCAGATAACTGACGTTCAACTGCTTTGCTCAAGCCAGCTTGTTTCACCATGCTGCGGAATAAACCGACATGCCCTAAATCAAGATGGATACCATCTGCATGACCTGCTTTAGCAAGCAAGTTGATCATGACATCAATCAGTTCAACGTCAGCATCAATGCTGTCTGAACCAAATAATTCTGCACCTAACTGTAAAGGTGCACGTGTGGTATTAAAACCCTGTGGCTTAGTATGTAGTACTGTACCAGCGTAGCAATAACGAGCTACACCTTCGACAGGATGTACATGCGCATCAATACGAGCCACTTGTGGTGTCATATCGGCACGCACACCAAGCAAACGACCTGAAAGTTGATCGATCACTTTAAAAGTGGCTAAGTCTAAATCTTGATTCGATTCTGAAAGAGAAGATAGAGATTCGATGTATTCAATGAATGGCGTGTACACCAACTGATAACCTCGAGATGCGAGGAAATCTAATGCTTCACGACGCAAAGATTCAATCACTTGCGCCTGTTCTGGCAGTACATCAGCTACACCATCAGGTAATAACCATGTCTCTGAAATGGGCATGTTGTAAACCTAAATTCTTGTCAGCGCGGAACAAATCCGCATAAAAAAATCGGGAGCACACCCGATTTCTCCTAGTTTAGCACGATAGTTTTACGCTTGCACACGACTTTTTCATAAAAGATGATTCAGCATTCATTACTTCATTTACAGCTTTAACTTTTACAACTAAATACATGTTTATGCTTAGATTTTAAAATCCTGTGAACGTTATTTTTTTAACCATTTGATAAAAAATAATCAGCACCCTGCTTTCTATAGATGAAGTTTTAAACAAAGTTATAAATATGATCAGGCTCAATAACTTAATTTAAGACACGAACATCAATCCAATGGAAGCGCTGTAGTTTGTTTAACGGCCTGTAACGGTATCTCTGTTTTTACATTTTGCACACTGGCAATCTGCGTTAAATGATGAATCTGAAACTTTCGATAGGCTTCTAAATCTGCCACGACGATACGTAAGAAAAAGTCACAATCCCTGCCATGAGTTGACATTCAACCACCTCAGGCATCGTTTGAATCGCTGCGACAAAATCATTCACGGTTTTTGCATCTTGACCTTTTAGCCAAATCCGCGCAAATACCGTTAAACTTAAATTCAATTTTGACTGATTCAGTAAAGCCACATATTTCTCAATATAGCCTTCATCTTCTAGTTGCCTAACCCGTCTCAAACACGGCGAAGGTGATAAACCAACTAGTTGGGCCAATTCATTATTTTGTAGTTTTCCATTTTGCTGTAATGCTTGCAAAATGCGTTTATCTATCTGATCCATCAATAAAGGCACTAAATTTCACAATAATCTTTATTTTAGCAATTTCATTGCACAATAAAAGCAACCTTTCCTAAAATAGCTGCCAAATGCTGCTCAGATATTCATAAAATATTGCTTTCGATCTCGCTTCATGGAAAACGTCATGTTGATGTTTAGACAAAGTACACTCAATCACACCCATTCACAGCATTCTATGGAGTTTAAACGAGGTCTAAAAACATCTATTCCAATGCTGCTGGGTATTATTCCTTTTGCATTAGTTTTGGGTGCTCAGGCAACACATAAAGGATTTTCTAGTTTAGAAGTTCCGCTTTTGACTGGCCTTAACTTTGCCGGTGGATCTGAATTTGCCATTTTGGAAGTTTGGACCAATCCCCCTAATATTCTCATGCTGATGTTTATTACGTTTTTAGTGAATAGTCGGCACCTATTAATGGGGGCGAGCCTTGTCCCGTATTTACGACATCTACCGAATCGTAAGGTTTATACCGCTTTATTTTTTATGTGCGATGAAAGTTGGGCTGTGGGTTTGGCTGATGCGCAAAAAAAATCTAATGTTTTGGGAATTCAGCGCGCCTTTAGTTTGATGTTCTATGCAGGCTTATGCTGTGCTCTATATTTGATGTGGGTTGGCTTTACCACGCTAGGGGCAATGATCGGGCCGATACTTGGCGATATTAGTCGACTTGGTTTTGATATGGCCTTCCCTGCTGTATTTCTTGTTTTACTGCGTGGCATGTGGAAAGGCTTTAAAGCGGCGCGTCCATGGCTGGTCAGTTTGATTGCCGCATCTTTGGCTTACTTGTATCTCCCTACGGGCTGGTATGTTCCGATTGGCGCAGTTACTGGCATTGCTTCTGCATTTTTCCTAATTGGAGATGATGCATGATCCTTACTAGCACCCTGATCGCGATTCTATTTATAGCCTTAACCACTTACCTGACCCGCATCTTGGGTTATGTGTTACTGAAAAACCGTAGCCTCACCAACAAACAACGTCAAATTATGGAAGTTGTCCCCGGCTGTGTGTTGATATCAGTGATTGCGCCCTATTTTGTCAAAGATAATCCTGCCGATCTGATTGCGATAGCCATTACCCTATTTGCAGCATCACGTTTTTCGTTATTGCCTACCGTTGTGATTAGCATGCTTTCAGCAGCAGTATTAAGACAAATTTTGATTTAACTAAGTAATACGCGATCATGTTTTGAATAACGAAAGAACTACGATTTAAACCCAATGATGATGAATATTAGGAATCATCTTATTGGATAAAAAATACCCATACCTTGAGATCACATGCTTCATGCAGATATCGAGGTGTGGGCAGTCTTTTGTATTTTTTTGATTAGCTTTAGTCTGTCTTGACCACTTTTGCCAAAAGGTTCACCAACTCTGCATTTTGCAATTCAACTTGCTGTAATTTGTGAGTGGTTTGATCTAATACTTCTTGCTGGATATGCATTTTCTTTGCAAGGTCTTGCATAATTTCCAAGGTCTTTTTCAAGTTCGCTTCTAGATGCACCACTTTTTCCTCGAGTGGCAAGGTTTCATGCGCGGTAGATTGCGATACGTCACGATTAAACTGTAGCCAAATTAAAAAAATAACCGCCAGCGCCAATAATAAAATAAATCCCCAAAGTAACATCAACATCATGCTCAATACTCTTTATATATTTCTTTGACTTTCATCTTAAACAATAAATCGGCTGTGCTTGAATATTTTTTAAAGTTTTTCAATATTTTCAAGCCATATGTAGGTCATTAAGCATGATTTTTCATCTAATTTTAGAAAATAAAAAACACCTACAAGCTAGTAGATGTTTTTTATATTGGATAAGTTTGAATTTTTATAGAGAATGAAAACTTTCACATAAATCGAGCAAGCGGTTCGCATAACCCCATTCATTGTCATACCATGCGAAAACTTTTGCTTGTTTTCCTACCACCATGGTTTGATTCAAATCGACAATCAATGAATAAGGTGAATGATTAAAATCACTTGATACCAAAGGTTCATCGGTTACTGACATAATTTCATGATAATCAAAACGTGCAGCTTTGCTTAACACTGCATTTAACTCATGCTTGGTGATAAGCGATTGGGACACAAAACTTAAATCGATTGCAGCGACATTGATCGTCGGTACACGAATCGAATAGCCATCGATTCGATCTTCCATTTTCGGCATGACCCGTTTCAATGCCCCTAGAGCTGAAGACGTCGTTGGAATAATATTTTGACCCGAAGCTCGCGCACGACGTAAGTCACGATGTGCATGATCCAATACAGACTGATCCGCAGTCACAGCATGAATTTCTGTCATCAGTGCTGTGTTTATACCAAAGGCATCATCAATAATTTTGACTAAAGGCACCAAAGCCTGCGTGGTACACGACACACTCGAAATAATTTGATCCGTCGCTTTGACTTCATGATGATTAACACCATACACAATCGCAGCATCAACACTGTCAAACGGCGCCGCACCAATAATCACACGTTTGGCACCTGCACCAATATGTTGTGTGGCTGCCTCTCGCGATCTAAATAAACCTGTGCATTCGAGTACCACATCGACATTCAGTTGCTGCCAAGGCAAAAGATTCGGCTGTGCTTCATTTAAAACTTGCACTTTGAGATGCGCTTGAGCACAAGAGATATCTAGAAAAATAGCGCCATCTTGCTCAAGAATTTCGACTTGGCCTGCAAAACGACCATGCGTGGTGTCATATTTAAACAAATGCACCATGGTTTCCACATCAGCGACATCATTTATGGCAACAATTTCATAATGAAATTCTTTTGGATTTTCAAACCAAGCGCGTAATACATTGCGTCCGATTCGACCAAATCCATTAATTGCCACTCGCTGCATGACCAATCCTTCGTTTTGAAACAAAAATAAAGCATCTATATGTTAATGGATTTCAACATGAAAACGTTATCATTTATTCGTTTAATGCTTATTGGGCTTTATTTTTATAAAACTTTAGCACCTGTATAGATCTAAATATTAGCTTCACTAGAAATGTACAGCACTAAGATCAAGTCCAAACACTATGATTAAATTGGGTATAAACATGCAATTATCCAAATGAACTGAAAAATATAAAAGCAAAGCACCTTCACGTAGACTATTTTATCAACATATTGAATTTGAACTTTTAAAGCTTTTCAAGACATATAAATAACTGATGTTATGCACGAAAAAGTAATTAAGCATTTTAAAAATACTTTTTAACTTTATTCGACGGAGTCTTACATTTTGAATTGACAAAGGGATTAGCATTCGGCTGGAGGTACTATAACGAAACATTGTTTCTCATTCGGCAAAATGAGAAGCGTGCTTCGCAAGGAAAACAACTTACCGTGCAATGCACCTCACCGGCAAAACTCTTTCACTAGCGTCAAATTATTGAAAATATCGCAAAAACATTTTTGATTAAAAGTAGCCCTATCTCAAACACTTGCGAATGACGTTACCGCGTATCGTTCTTTTATTTGAATCAAATTGCGCTTCTGATGTTACTGCGCAACATCAGTAAATAAAACGCAGCAACAGTGCGCTCACAAGATTAATCAATGAATACTTTCAGCGTTCCAAAGGTTTAAAAATCTAAAAATATAGGTGCTAAATTTAAAACATATAAAAAGTCATAGAGATAGCCGAAAATCATTGGTCACTACACCTTTTTCCGTTATAATTTAGCGTTTTTAAATTTTATGTCAGCATCTCAAGCCAGCTTTAAAATTTTGTAAGACTTGCTTGATAGGCTATTACCAAATCGAAATTAGGAGAGACTTGGTTGTGAGTACTCGTTTTATGACATCAGCTGAAATTCGCGAAGCTTTTTTAAGCTACTTTGAATCGCAAGGGCATACACGTGTCGCGTCGAGTTCTCTGGTACCTGCCAACGACCCAACACTATTGTTCACAAATGCTGGTATGAACCAGTTTAAAGACTGCTTCCTTGGTCTTGAAAAACGTGATTACGTTCGTGCAACTTCTTCACAAAAATGTGTCCGTGCCGGCGGTAAACACAACGACTTAGACAACGTTGGTTATACAGCACGTCACCACACATTCTTTGAAATGTTGGGTAACTTCTCATTTGGTGACTACTTCAAACGTGATGCCATCACATTTGCTTGGGATTTCTTAACCAACGAAAAATGGTTAGGTCTGCCAAAAGATAAACTATATGCCACTGTTTACCATACAGATGACGAAGCATTTGATATCTGGAACAAAGAAATTGGTCTAGACGCTTCACGCATTATCCGTATTGGTGACAACAAAGGCGAAAAATACGCTTCAGATAACTTCTGGGCAATGGGCGATACAGGTCCTTGCGGTCCATGTTCTGAAATCTTCTTTGACCATGGTGACCACATTTGGGGCGGCTTACCGGGCACTCCTGAAGAAGATGGCGATCGTTTCATCGAAATTTGGAACAACGTATTCATGCAGTTCAACCGTACTGCTGATGGTGTTCTGCATGCCCTTCCTGCACCTTCTGTAGATACAGGTATGGGCCTTGAGCGTATTTCTGCAGTTTTACAGCATGTAAACTCAAACTACGAAATTGACCTATTCCAAAACCTACTTAAAGCTGCTGCTGAAATCATTGGTTTAGATACCACTGAACTTGAAGCAAAAGCGCAAGCAGAAAACAAACCAGTTGAATACCCTGCTTCACTTAAAGTTGTGGCTGACCATGCACGTTCTTGCTGCTTCTTGATTGCAGACGGTGTTAACCCGTCTAACGAAGGCCGTGGCTATGTACTTCGCCGTATTATCCGTCGTGCAGTACGTCATGGTAACAAATTGGGTGCGACTGGTTCATTCTTCTACAAAATGTTGCAGCCGTTAATCGAAGTGATGGGTGCTGCTTATCCTGAACTTGCTGCTAACCAGGCACGTATCGAAGCACAGCTTTTGAAAGAAGAAGAACAATTCGCAAAAACTTTAGAGCAAGGTTTGAAATTGCTTGAAGGCGAATTGGCTCAACTTAAAGGTTCAGTGATTCCAGGCGAAACTGTATTTAAACTTTACGATACTTACGGCTTCCCGACTGACTTAACAGCAGACATTGCACGTGAACGTGATCTCACCATTGACGAAGCTGGTTTCGAAGTCGAAATGGCGGCTCAACGTCAACGTGCGCGTGATGCTGGTAAATTTGCTGTCGACTACAACTCAATTGTCAAAGTTGAAGGCGAGACTCAATTTGACGGCTATGACGCAACTCAAGGCCAAGGTCAAATTGTTGCAATCTACAAAGATGGCGAACAAGTTGATGAAATTTTTGAAGGTGACGAAGCACTAATCGTTCTAAACCAAACTCCTTTCTATGCAGAAAGTGGCGGTCAAGTTGGCGATACAGGTATCTTCAAAAACGAAACTGGTATTTTTGAAGTTCAAGACACCAAAAAATCAGGCGGCGCTTTTGTACACCAAGGCATCGTGACCATGGGTAACTTAAAAGCAGCTCAAGCAGTTGAGGCGATTGTTAAAGCGGATATCCGTGAAGCAACTTCACGCAACCACTCTGCAACTCACCTATTACATGCAGCACTTCGCCAAGTTTTAGGTACGCACGTACAGCAAAAAGGTTCATTGGTTGCAAGCGAACTTTTACGTTTTGACTTTGCCAATGACCAACCTGTTTCATTTGAACAGCTTCAAGAAATTGAACGCATTGTCAATGCCGAAGTGATTGCCAATACTGCTGTTTCAACTGAACTTTTAGACATCGAGGCGGCCAAAGAAAAAGGCGCAATGATGTTGTTCGGTGAGAAATACGGTGACGAAGTACGTGTACTTTCAATGGGTACAACCAAAGATGAGAAAAACTTCTCTATCGAACTTTGTGGCGGTATTCATGTAAAACGCACCGGTGATATTGGTCTATTCAAAATCACTTCTGAAGGCGGTGTTGCTGCAGGCGTACGTCGTATTGAAGCCGTTACGGGTACTAAAGCTGTTGAAGCTGCGCAAAAAGCAGATCGTGACATTCATGCAATTAACGACTTGCTGAAAGCGCAAAAAGATCAAACTTTAGAAAAAGTTGAAGCTTTGTCTCACACAGCATCTAGCTTGCAAAAACAAATTGAACAATTGAACCAAAAATTGGCAAGCTTCCAAGCCGCTGAGTTATTGAGTCAAGTTCAAGAGATTGGTAGCCGTAAAACATTAATCACCACGGTTCAAGGTGTAGATGCGAAATCACTTCGCAACTTGCACGACGGTGTGAAATCTAAGTTAGACAATGCTGTGATCGTGATCGCAGCGGTTGATGCCGACAAAGTGAGCCTCATTGCTTCGGTTGCTAAAGAATACACTGCTGCTGTAAAAGCAGGTGACATCATCAAACACCTTGGTCAAGAACTTGGCGGTAAAGGTGGTGGTAAACCTGATATGGCTCAAGGTGGTGCGCCTTATAGCGACAAACTTGAAGCGGTAATGACTGACCTCGTTGCATGGTTAGCTGCAAAATAAGACCAAAAGTCCTATAGCTCAAAGTGACTCACCTCCTTTGAGCAAATCAACAGGTTTAAGCAGTGTGTTTTTTAATGCTGTATCCTACTTAAACACTGTTGATGCGTGAAAGCGCAAACTCAATCATCATGTTGAAACCAATATTCAACCTCTGGCTAAATGATGAAAATGGAGTCTAAAAGGCTGGGTTCATGTGAATCCCCTGCAGACACAAAGTATCTATTTGAACTCCTCCTACCTTGGAGTTCATGAGCTACGTGGTATATTAATATCGCGCTCAAGTGCGGTCTTAAAATATGTGTAAGTGCTTTAAGTCTTTAGACTTATTTACTTGGTAAGGATAGTTATGGCATTAATCGTTCAAAAATATGGCGGTACCTCAATGGGTACTCCAGAGCGCATTTTAAATGTTGCTCGTCGTGTAAAGCGTTGGCATGATCACGGTCACAAAGTTGTGGTTGTTGTATCTGCAATGAGTGGCGAAACCAATCGTCTACTTGCTTTAGCGAAAGCCATTACCGAAACCCCTGATCCACGCGAATTAGACCAAATGGTGTCTACGGGTGAACAGGTAACGATTTCTATGTTAGCAATGGCACTTAACTCTATTGGTGTTGAAGCTAAATCACTTACAGGCCGTCAAGTCGGTATTAAAACCGACAGCGCATTTACCAAGGCGCGTATTGAAGCGATTGATACGGATGTATTGACTTCAAACCTTGACGCTGGACGTGTCATTGTAGTGGCAGGTTTCCAAGGCTTTGATGCCGAAGGTAACACTACGACTCTAGGTCGTGGTGGTTCTGACACTTCGGGTGTTGCATTGGCCGCCGCACTTAAAGCTGATGAATGTCAGATTTACACAGACGTTGATGGTGTTTACACCACTGACCCTCGTGTTGCTCCAAAAGCGAAAAAAGTTGATCGTATTTCTTTTGAAGAAATGCTTGAAATGGCATCACTTGGCTCTAAAGTCCTTCAAATTCGTTCTGTAGAATTTGCCGGTAAATACCAAGTGCCTTTACGCGTATTATCAAGTTTTGATAATGACGATGATGGCGCATTCGACGAAAACTTTAAACAAAACGTCGGGACACTAATCACCACTGAAGCGGAAGACAACATGGAACAACCAATCATCTCAGGTATCGCGTTCAACCGTGATGAAGCTAAATTAACTATTCTTGGTGTACCGGATAAACCAGGTATCGCTTCAAACATCCTTTCACCAATTGGTGATGCCAATGTTGAAGTGGATATGATTATCCAAAACGTTGAAGAAGACGGCACAACTGATTTCACATTTACAGTTAACCGTAGTGAATTATCAAAAGCGAAAGCCATTCTTGAAGCGACTGCTCAAGAAATTGGTGCACGTGAAGTTGCAACTCGCGCAGACATCGTAAAAGTATCGATTGTTGGTGTTGGTATGCGCTCACACGCAGGTGTTGCAAGCAAAATGTTTACTGCTCTTGCAAAAGAAGGCATTAATATTTTGATGATTTCGACTTCTGAAATCAAAATTTCAGTGATTATTGATGAGAAATACTTAGAGCTTGCTGTACGTGCTCTACACACTGCATTCGGTCTAGACCGTGAAACAGGTGAATCAAGCGCACGTGCTTAATTAACCTTGCTGTGTGTCAAAATTTGTCATTGTTAGACAGATTTTGAAAAACATCGTAAAAATTCAGAGCCACTATAGTTTTTTTTATAGTGGCTCTGTTATATTAAACCTGAGGATTTTAAAATTTACTCAGTTTGCGACTGTCACAATGATTGTTTCAGATGCACTGCTAAATTTTTTGCTTTTACAAGTTATGAATTTTACATAACAGATCATTTGCAGGTTTTGCATTTTGCAAGGAGAGAAACATGCTGATTCTGACTCGTCGTGTCGGAGAAACATTAATGATTGGAGACCAAGTTAGCGTGACTGTACTTGGTGTTAAAGGTAATCAGGTTCGTATTGGCGTGAATGCTCCAAAAGAAGTATCTGTTCATCGTGAAGAAATTTACCAACGAATTCAACATGAACGCGCAATGCACGAACATCTCCAAAACATTGATCAAGAATATCAGCCATCTTTTGAAGAAACTGATTATTCCCAAAATAACTATAATCGCTAAGATTTAAGTTGTTTAAATGATAAAGCGGCTCATTAGGCCGCTTTAAATTTATCTAGAACATGCTTTTACTATAGACGTTCAACTAAGCTTTATTACTGCCCTTCTAGAACTTTACGTACGGGACCAAAACTGCGGCGATGTTCATCAATCACCCCATACTGCGCAATTGCTTCAAAGTGTGCTTTGGTTGGATAGCCCTTGTGTTTTGCAAAACCATACTGTGGATATTTTGCATCTAGTTCAACCATTTCATGGTCTCGAGTCACTTTTGCCAAAATACTCGCAGCCGAAATCTCTGGATGAATCGCATCTCCGCCTACGATTGCATCACAGCTCATCGCTAAACCAGCTGGGACTTTATTACCATCGACCAGCACGTGTTCTGGCTGCACACTGAGTTTTTCGACTGCACGACGCATTGCAAGTAACGATGCCTGCAAAATATTGATCTCATCAATTTCTTGTGCAGAACTTTCAGCAATCGCCCAAGCCAAGGCTTTTTCTTGAATCTCAATAAATAACTTTTCACGTTTTTTTTCAGTGAGTTTCTTAGAATCGTTTAAACCTTCAATCGGGTTATTTGGATCTAAAATGACAGCTGCCGCAACAACCGAACCCACCAATGGACCGCGACCCGCTTCATCTGCACCAGCAATTTTCATATATCTCTCACTCAAAATAAAATACGACCCTTAATTTGGATTTGCTAATACTCAGCAATACCAATGTCTGGGTCGTATAAAATGTTCTAAATCTTAGTTTTTAAATGTTTCGATCACGCAAGCATTTAAAGTATTTGTCACGATTTTAGCCGCAAGATTAGCTTGTGAAGTTTTATCTATTGCTGCTACAACCAAATCCGTTGCAGTCACGCTAGTTGTCGCTTTCTCGCCTACACATGAACACACTTCAGTTTGTAGTTCAGATTTTTGAGTTTCTGTTAATAGTTTTGAACCTGTTTTCCAGTAGCTGTTGTTATTTAGCTCAGTCACGCATTTCGCTTGAACACCCACTTTAACAGCCATCATTGCCAAGCTGTTTGCTGAAGTTGTACCTGTAGATGTACTTGTACCTGTTGTACCAGTCGCAGCACATGCAGAAAGTACAAGCGCTAATGGCGCTAGAACAGCAACTAATTTTTTCACGAATATTTCCTTTGTTCTGTTAATTAACGCGCATATTGTGCCCCAAATCACACACCATCTGATATGACTATTTAAAATAAATTCGGTAGTTGTGTAGTTAATCATCAAAGCCTGTGTTGCATATTCACAACACAGTGTCCCGATTTTAAACGACGCATATTTTTGTGGTCTGTATTAGAATCTGCATAAGATTGGACGCTTAAATAATCAACATGAGCAATAACACACAATACTACACTCGAACAGCTCAGGTCTTACATTGGCTGATGGCGATCATATTCATCGTGGCATGGTTAATTGGCTTTTATAGTGGCAATTTTCTGAGTTATGACGTCGATGGCAGCTTTAAAGGACAAGTGATTACCCTCCATAAAAATATTGCGACTACGATTATTTTTTTGGTGGTGATACGAATCTTTTGGCGCTATACCCACCCCGCACCTGAATTACCTGACAGCATGTCATCCGGCATGAAAACCTTGGCACATTTGGGTCATTTAGCACTGTATTTTGTACTACTGGCTTTGCCGATCACAGGTTGCTTATTCAGTTGGAGTGCAGGTCACCCGGCCCCTGTCTTGTATTTGTTTGAAATACCACGCTTGGTCCACGATAATCCTGAATTACTTGCCATCGTGAAACCGCTACATATTTGGATTTCTTGGGCAGCAGGCTTGCTCTTAGTGGGCCATATTTTGGCAGCACTGAAACATCATTTTATTGATAAAGACCGTGTGCTCAAAAGCATGACACGACAACCAAAACCCTAACAAAGACAAAATAAAAGCCACATTATGTGGCTTTTATTGTGAGCATCATCTTTTAATTCAGCACTTGCTGAGCACAGCCACGCATACTATTCAAAACCGCTTTAGAAATCAGTTTATTCTTTTCAGTTTCATTCACTGCAGCAGTCATCAGATCTTTCGCACCGATATCATCCATGGCATGCTCACTCACGCACTGACAAATCGCAGCTTGATTGTCTTTTTTCTGTTGAGCACTCATAAACAACGCAGCACCTTTCCAAATTTTAGAACTATTTAACTCTTGCGAGCATTGATATTCAATCACAGGCTTTAGCATACGCTGACTTAAACTTGATTTATCTGCACTAGCAGCGGATGAAATCAATACTGCGGCTAAAAATGTAATCGATGAGGCAAATATAGAGCGATTTGAATGAGAGAAAAGCATGATTTAAACATAAAAAAGGCAGTGAATATTCACTGCCTGAGATTATACGCTGATTATTAATTCAACGCTTCAATCTTTTTAATCCAAGTTTGTTTTTCCGCATCTGAAATAAATGATGCTTCAAAAGAGTTAATTGCCAGTTGCTTTAACTCTGCATTGCTTAAATCAAGTGCTTTGGTGATCGCAATAAAGTTATCATTCATATAGCCACCAAAATAAGATGGATCATCTGAATTGACGGTCACATGCACACCTTGTTGCAATAGTCGGCGAATATTATGATCAGCCATATCATTCACAACACAAAGTTTTAAATTACTCAGCGGGCAAACGGTTAATGGCATTTTCTCTGCAATTAAACGCTGCATTAAGGCTGGATCTTCTTCTGAACGTACACCATGGTCAACACGATTTACTTTCAGTAGATCCAAGGCTTCCCATACGTATTCTGCTGGACCTTCTTCCCCTGCATGCGCAACGATAAGAAAACCTGCTTCACGTGCTTTGGCAAAAACACGTTCGAATTTTGATGGTGGATGACCCACTTCACTCGAATCTAAACCAACACCAATAATTTGATTTTTATATGGTAAAGCTTGTTCTAATGTTGCAAATGCTGCGTCTTCAGATAAATGACGTAAGAAACACATAATCAGATGTGAGCTAATGCCCAGTTTTACTTTGGCATCATCACAAGCGCGTTGTAAGCCATTCAAGACAGTTTCAAAAGCAATCCCACGATCTGTATGAGTTTGTGGGTCGAAGAACATTTCAGTATGAACCACATGATCTTCTGCACATTTTTCAAAGTATGCCCATGCCAAATCATAAAAATCTTGCTCATGAATCAGTACATTTGCACCTGCATAATAAATATCTAAAAAAGACTGTAAATTATGAAAATTATACGCTTCTTTTAATTCTTCGACTGATTGATAAGGGATTGCAATATTGTTGCGTTGGGCAATTGCAAACATGAGTTCAGGCTCAAATGTCCCTTCAATATGCACATGTAGCTCTGCTTTTGGCAAAGCGCGAATCAGCTCAAGTTGATCCATCTTTTATCCTCATAAAAATAAAAAAGGGTGCAAACGGAGTTTACACCCTTTCGCTATTTGACAGTATTAACCGCCAAATGCAGCAAATTTTAATGCCCAAAGTGCAGCAATAATCCAGACCATATATGGTACAGTTTTCGCTTTACCTGTAAGCAATTTAACCAATGCATAGCTAATGAAGCCCATTGCAATACCGTCTGCAATTGAATACGTAAACGGCATAAATACAATTGTTAAAAATGCTGGGACTGCTTCAGTAATATCATCCCATTCAATATGAACGATACCTTGAATCATCAACACACCAACAAACAACAATGCTGGCGCAGTTGCAAAACCTGGTACTGACTGAGCAAGTGGTGCTAAGAACAATGCCAAAATAAACAATACAGCAACTACAACTGCAGTTAAACCTGTACGACCACCGGCAGCAACACCTGCTGATGATTCAATATAAGGCGTAGTTGATGACGTACCCAATGCCGCACCCGCAACAATTGCAGATGAGTCAGCAAATAATGCTTTCTTCAAACGTGGTAATTTACCGTCTTTTAATAAACCTGCACGGTGTGATACACCGACCAATGTACCTGTAGAATCAAATAAATCGACCAAGAAGAATACAAAGATCACGCCAATCAAACTTGCGGTGAATAGACCTTCGAAGTTCATTTGCATGAATGTTGGAGCGATTGAAGGAATAGCACCTACAACACCTTTAAATTCGTTGAAGCCCAGCAGGGTTGAAATTGCAGTAATCACCAAAATACTGATGATGATTGCACCACGTACTTTAAAGTGATGCATAACCACAACCATCAAGAAGCCAAGTAAAGCTAACAAGACAGACGGCTGTTTTAAATCACCCAGACTAACCAATGTTGCAGGGTTATCAACAATAATGCCGGCATTTTTCAAAGAAACCAGCGCAAGGAATAAACCAATACCGCCACCGATCGCCAGTTTAAGCGACATTGGAATCGCATTGACAATCGCTTCACGGATTTTGAACATGCTGATAGCGATAAAAACAAGGCCAGAGACAAATACAGCTGCTAAAGCAGTTTGCCATTCCACGCCCATACCCAAACATACAGAATAGGTAAAGTAAGCGTTTAAACCCATACCCGGTGCTAAGGCAATTGGATAGTTAGCAACAAGACCCATCACCAAACAGCCAATGGCTGCTGCTAGACAAGTTGCGACAAAAACAGCGCCATGATCCATACCCGTTTCGGACAAAATCATTGGATTGACAATAATGATGTAACACATTGTCAAGAAAGTAGTTACACCTGCAATGACTTCTGTTTTGAAACTGGTTTTGTTTTCGCTCAGTTTAAACAGACGTTCAAGCATGTTCTCGGAAGATGGATTAGGAGTCGTCATGACCTAGCCCCTATGAAGTAAACTTTATGCATATAAGCATTCCACAAAATTAATCATGTGATGTATTCATCATTAATTTTGTGTATGCCTAAGCAACGAATATGCCAATTCGGCAGATTGTAGGCTTTAAAAAATCCTATTTTCAACAGCATACAACACAGTACAAATGTTGAAATTTGCAAACAAAAAAGCTGCATAAACCTATGCAGCTCCTCTATTTATGTCATTTAATTCGTATTTAATATCAATAAATACTGATCAAATTAATTTCGGCAAATTATAACACATTGATTTTTTAATGTTTCCACATTTTCATCGCTTTTCAATTTAGTAAATTTAAGACATTGTTTTATTTATAAAGTTTCAAATTATTATATGTAAAAATAAAATATCAATATTTAGACGAACTCTTCAAGATCATGCTTGAGCTCAATTCAAAAGCAGCAAGATTGATTTTTTTTAGCGCATATAAGGTGATGCGTTCAAATCATCATTGAACACCTGATTAATTTCTTGCTGTCGCTTTAACTCTGCATTTTTATAAACACTAAACCCTAAGAACACAATGCTGAATATAAAAATTGGTATCAGTATTTTTTTCATAACAAAATTTTATTCATGTTTAAATATTTGGCTATAATAACAAAAAACTTAAACAAAAAGTGACGTATTTCACAATTTTATATCTTATTAAGTCATTTAATAAGCTATTTGTTCGATCAATGTTAACTTTGTAATATATTTTAGACTGATAGACAAGATAATCGCTGAATGTTTTTTTAAATCCTTTTCCTCAAAAAGCCTCACATTGTAGATCATTTCATATACGAAATTTAAAGCACGATCAATTTCACAGGCCCACCGTTACATCCCGAGTGAAGAAGATAAAAAAGCCGCTGACTTAAAAACAGCGGCTATTCATATTTTTTACAGATTCAAAATTTTCAATCTTGAACTTAAGCAGCTTGTTGTTCGTCTCGCTTAAAGACTAATTCGCCATTTAAGCTACTCTCAGCATCGAAATAATATCCATCGGTATTGAACGACTTGATATCTTCAATACGTTCAATTTTATTTTCCAACAAATAACGCGCCATTAGGCCACGTGCTTTTTTGGCATAGAAGCTGATGACTTTATATTTGCCGTTCTTTTGATCGAGAAAAACTGGCTTGATGATTTCGGCTTTAATTTTTGATTCTTTGACCGACTTATAATATTCATCTGAAGCGATGTTGACCAAAAGTTCAGAGCCGGCTTTTTCCAAATCGTCATTGATGAGATTGGTGATGGTATTGTCCCAAAACTCGTATAGGTTATGTCCACGTGGATTTTGCAGCTTGGTCCCCATCTCTAAACGATATGGCATCATTAAATCAAGCGGACGCAATAAACCATAGAGACCCGAGAGCATACGCAAATGGGTTTGTGCATATTCAAGGTCTGAGTTTGTAAGTTTATAAGCATCTAAACCGGTATATACATCACCTTTAAAGGCAAAGATTGCTTGGCGTGCATTAGCAAAATCAAAATCAGACTGCCAATCTCGGAAGCGCTCAACATTTAAAGTCGCAATTTTCTCACTGACACTCATCAAGCTTGAAATTTCACTTGCCGACAATTTACGTGCGACTGAGATCAATTCTTCAGAATGATCTAATAGCCGTGGTTGAGTGAATTTTTCAGTCGGTAAAGCGGTTTCGTAATCTAAAGTTTTTGCTGGAGAAATTAAAGCGAGCATAAACATCCTGATTAATTTTTAATTAAACAAACTATAACAGTAGAGTATTTTCAAATCCAATCTGTGTTTTAGATAATATTAATCTGTAAACTATAGACTCTCCCGCTTTCACATTTTAGTAATTATGTCAGAACAAATGTTCATTCAAGGGCCGATGGGTCAACTTGAAATTTTTGTTGATTATCCACAGGGTGAAGTGAAAGGATTCGCGGTAGTTACACACCCTCACCCATTGCAAGGTGGTACACCACAGCACAAAGTCCCTGTGCTTTTAGCGCAAATGTTCTTAGAACGTGGCTATGTTGTTTATCGCCCAAGTTTCCGTGGTTCTGGCCAAAGTGCAGGAATACATGACGAAGGCAATGGTGAAACTAAAGATACCATGCAAGTCATTGAATTTGCTCGTAGCCAACACCCAAACTTGCCATTTTATGCAGGCGGTTTTAGTTTTGGTGCAAATGTCATGACTAAATGCTATGCCCTATTGCCAGTGGAGTTACAGCCTGTACAGACTATTTTATGCGGCTTACCAACCACAACAGTTGCAGGTGTACGTCACTATGTGACACCGCATATTAAGGGTGATATTTTATTTATTCATGGTGAAGAAGATAATGTCACACTGTTATCTGACTTGATTCAGTGGGCCAAACCACAGCGCCATTTAATCACGGTTTTGCCAGGTGCAAACCACTTCTTTACAGGTTATCTCAAACAGCTTCGTATTGCGATTTCACGCTTTTTAGTATAAACAATACCAAAAATGAGTCAGCTTAACTGGCTCATTTTTTTTGCCTAGTGACCGCTCTATTCCCCACCAATATTTCAGATAAATTCACCTACAGCAATTCGATTTATCCATCTTTTTAATGCATTGGCGATCATTAGCTATTCAACATGTAAAGACCTAAGCCTATGCTCGTTTAATTTTGATTACGCCTCAATTTTTTATCTTAAAACCAATTATTTACTTGTTTAAATAATCAACTACAGAAATAATACCCAGAAAAATTAAGATAAAATTTAGAGGGAAAAATGAAATTTATTGTTGCTGTGATTTTAAGTCTAAGCATTGCAGCTTTGGTTTATTATTTTAATTCAACCCCATCCACAACGACAAATTTGCCAGCGTCTACGGTTGCTGCGAACGATGGTCCCAAAGCCTATTTGACTGCGTCATACAAGATGAATGTCGATGGTCGTGATTTTAGCTTAAAAATGGTCTACGACTTTCCCAACAGCCAAGTGTGCGAAGCCCAACTCAACAGCACTGACACCATGAATATGATCTCAACCTTTAAGCAACGCTGTTCGAGTGACTCGGTGTGTAAAGAAGCTGAAATTTCATCTTGTTCATCTTTTACCGATCAAAAATATAAAGATATGCTCGATAAAAACTATCATGACACTCATTATATTTATTTAAGCGATAGCAAATTGACTGATCAACGTGGTGTGATCGTGTTTTGGGGACTCAATGAACAAGAGTCAGAAAAAATGTGTGACTATGTGAAAAAGAGCAATCGAACTATTAATCCTATCAATATTGAATGTCTATAACGTTGTTCGATACATTCCGTTAAAAAATAAAAAAGCAGCACTATGCTGCTTTTTTATAGATGATTTTTAATTCAATTTTTCAGTTCATTTCGTCATTTGTTTCCATTGAAACTCACTATACGAGTCTTCTTCTTTTAAACTGTTTTCGACCGCTTGAGCCAATTGATTCAATAAACTTTGCTCAGTAATACGATCTAACCAATCTTGGTCTTCATCTGGATAAGAGGTAATTTCACAGACTAGACGACCTGATTCATCCTGCCCCTGACATGTCACTGAAAGTGGCAATTCATGTTGATCGACACTGACTGCAATCTGATCACCACTTTGCGATAACGTTTGAAAGCCATAACGCTCTAATTTATTTGCCAATAATTCAGCAACCTGAGTTTGCGTATCAGCACTGCTTTCAACTCGATTTGAATCGCTATGGGCGGTGAATTGTAGTTTTCTCATGTATCTATCCAAAGACATTCTTGTTGTATGGTTTTAGCATAAGCAATTAAAACCAAACAGCCAAGCATTTGCTTGGCTGTTGTTGAATAAATATACAAATTTAGTGAATTATTTATTCACTTACCGCAATCGTTAAACCGGCTTGAGTCGCTAGCTCTGTAAATGTCGGGAAGCTGGTCGCAACAGTTTCTGTACCCACGATATTTATTTCACCCGAAGTACGTAAACCTGCCATTGAGAAGCTCATTGCAATACGGTGGTCATGATGTGATTCGATTTCACCACCTGTGAAGATTGCACCCCACTCACCCGCTTTGCCTTGACCTTCAATGATGATACCGTCCTCGGTTGGCGTACAATCGATACCCATAATTTTTAGGCCATCTGCCATCACTTGAATACGATCCGACTCTTTCACTCGAAGTTCAGCTGCACCAGTCAAAATGGTTTGACCTTCTGCACAAGCCGCTGCGATAAACAGTGCTGGAAATTCATCAATCGCCAATGGTACTTGATCTTCTGGCATATGAATGCCTTTGAGTGTACGTGAACCACGAATACGAATATCTGCAATCGGCTCACCGCCAGCGATACGTTCATTTTCAACAGTCAGGTCAGCACCCATCTGTTTTAAAATTTCGATCACACCTGTACGTGTTGGATTAATGCCGACCGCTTCAAGTGTGACATCTGAACCTTCAGTAATCGCTGCACCCACCATAAAGAATGCTGCAGATGAAATGTCAGAGGGTACTTGAATGTCCGTACCGACTAACTTGCCACCACCTAGAAGTGAAATGCGATTGCCTTCTGTTTTTACGTCATAACCAAATGCGCGAAGCATACGTTCAGAATGGTCACGTGTCGGTTCTGGCTCAGTGACAACAGTTTCACCTTCCGCCCAAAGACCAGCCAACAAAATACCTGATTTTACTTGTGCAGATGCCATTGGTAAGTCGTAGTGAATACCTTTAAGGTTTTGACTTCCAGAAATAGACACGGGCGGCGTACCACGCTCACCTGTGGTTTGAATTTGCGCACCCATTTCACGTAATGGTTTTGCAATACGTTCCATTGGACGTTTTGATAATGACGCATCACCCGTCATCACCGAATCAAACTTTTGTGCCGACAACATGCCTGAAAGCAAACGCATTGAAGTGCCTGAGTTACCCATATACAAAGCGCCTGCAGGTGCTTTTAAACCATGCATACCTACACCATGAATGGTGACTTCGCCGTTTTTAGGGCCTTCAATACTTACACCCATATCGCGGAATGCTTGAAGGGTTGCCAAGGCATCTTCACCTTCAAGGAATCCAGTGACATGCGTTGTGCCTTCTGCAATAGCACCAAACATAATAGAGCGATGTGACACAGATTTATCACCTGGCACAGTAAATTTACCTTGGAATTGCTTTGGACCCGGTAAAATTTTGAATTGCTGTGTCGTCACTTTATTTTTCTCCATCAGTGGTTTCTTTGCGAGCATGTGATTGAAATGTTGGCGTGCTGCTTGTGCATGCCCCAACAGTCCCATCAACGCTTGTGAGTTTTCATCTTCAATCAGTTTGCGAAGAATAGCCAATTGTTTTTCAAAGCCATCTACCGCATTTAAAATTGCCTTTTTATTAGCAAAAAAGATGTCATGCCACATATGTGGGTCGCTTGCAGCAATGCGTGAGAAATCACGAAAACCGCCAGCGGCATAACGGAAAATATCTAAATTGTCTTCTCGGTTCGCAAGTTGCTCAACCAAGTTAAATGCCATCAAATGCGGAAGATGACTGGTATGGGCCAACACTTCATCGTGTTTTTCCACCTCCATGCAAATCACTTCCGCTTTGGCAGCTTGCCACAATTGAATCAGTTTCTCTACAGCCCAATCTGCACTGCTAGGTAATGGTGTCAAAATCACTTTGTGATTAGCAAATAAATCTACCTTACCTGCATGCACACCTGTTAGTTCAGCCCCAGCAATCGGATGCCCCGGTACAAAACCAACAGGTAATTGCTCACCATAGACTGCTTTCGCTGCATCAACGACATTGCCTTTGGTACTCCCAACATCGGTAATAATCGTCTGTTCGGATAGATAAGGCTTGATCGCTTCAAGGACTTTTTGTGTCGCTCGTACTGGCAAAGCCAAGACAACGAGATCTGCACCTTTGACCGCTTCAGCAGGATCGCTATAACCCTGCTGAATAAGTCCTAAAGCTTTTGCATCTTCTAAAGTTTTTTGTGAACGCGTAGATGCCACAATTTCTTTAGCCAAATCTTCAGCAATCATGACACGAGCTAGGCTTGAGCCAATCAGCCCAAGCCCAATAAAAGCAACTTTTTCAAATAGTGGCACAGACATGACTTAAGCTTTAGCCTCTAAGCCCAAAACTTTAGCCAAGGCAGCTAAGAATTTAGCATTTTCAGCTTCAGTCCCAATTGATACACGTAAATGCTCAGGGATACCAACTGGACGAACAATCACACCTTCTTTTAATAAAGCATTGAACGTCTGTGCAGGATCTGCTTTTACATTTACTAAAATGAAGTTCGCACGTGAAGGTACATACGCTAAACCTAGAGCATCAAAACCTGATTCAAGTTGTGCCATACCTGCTTTATTCACTACACGTGATTTTTCAATAAACGCTTCATCTTTAAGTGCAGCAACTGCAGCCACCATCGCAAGATGGTTCACGTTAAAAGGTTGACGAATACGATTAAGGAAATCCGTCACTTCAACTGAAGCCAAAGCAAAACCAACACGTAGCGCAGCCAAGCCATAGCATTTTGACATAGTACGGCTAACGATTAAGTTTGCGTATTGATCTAAGAATTTCAAGCTGTTGAAGTTTTCTGGGAAATATTCCACATAAGCTTCATCTAAAACCACGATCACATTTGCAGGTACTTTTTGCATGAACGCTTCAAATTCAGCTTCTTCAAACCATGTACCTGTTGGATTATTTGGGTTCGCAATAAAAATTAATTTAGTATTGTCTTTAATTGCCGCAGCCATTGCATCTAGGTCATGTGAAAAACCTTTTGCAGGCACTTCAATCGCTTCAGCATTAATTGCTTGTGTCACCAGACCATACACAGCAAATGCGTGTTGGCTATACACCACTGAGTCTTGCTCTGAAACAAAAGCACGAGCGAAAATTTCTAGAAGATCGTTTGAACCATTACCTAACGTAATACGGTCATGTGCAATACCAAATTGTTTTTCAACTTGGTCTTTCAAAATAAAACCGCCACCATCCGGATATCGACCAATTTCTGCAAGTTCAGCAGCAACCGCTTCTTTCACTTTGTCAGAACAACCCAATGGGTTTTCATTTGATGCGAGTTTTACGATATCTGTAATACCCAACTCACGCTCAAGTTCACTAATTGGTTTACCTGGTTGGTAAGGCTTTAGCTTTGCAATGCCTTCATTGGCTGGGACAAACGTCATTTTACACTTCCAGTTTTTTCAAATGATGAAGGTGATCAACTCCTGATGGAATTGATCACAGTTGTGATCTTAAAGAACAGCAATCGGATATGAACCCAATACACGAATTTCTTTAACCAATGGACGAATTTCTTCAATCGCTGCTTTGACATTGTCTTGTTCTACATGGCCTTCAAGGTCAACAAAGAAGACATAGGCCCATTTTTCAGGCAAGGCAGGACGTGTTTCAATACTGGTCAAACTGATATTGTGTTTTGCAAATGGTGCAAGAATTTCAAGCAACGCCCCTGCACGGTCATGCGCAGAAATCAACAATGAAGTTTTATCATTGCCCGATTGCGGTACTTTCTCACGACCAATCACCAAGAAACGAGTAGTATTTTCAGGATTGTCTTCAATATTGCTATGCAAAATTTCAAGGTTGTAAATGTTCGCAGCGACTTCTGAAGCAATTGCTGCTGAGTGCCATTCATTGCGAATACGGCGTGCAGCTTCTGCATTTGAACTGAGTGCAACACGTTCTACACCTGGATAATGAGCATCTAACCAACCACGGCATTGTGCCAAAGTTTGTTGATGAGCATAAATTTGTTTAATGCTGTCTTTACGTGTGTTTTCAGACACTAGGAACTGGTGATGAATACGCAGTTCAACTTCACCAATAACATTCAGATGTGAAGATTTAAAACAATCTAAAGTGTGGTTCACTACACCTTCAGATGAGTTCTCTACAGGCACAAGACCATAGTGCGCACTGCCTGCTTCTACTTCGCGGAATACTTCATCAATCGTTGGAAGAGGGCGAACAACAGCGTCTTGACCGAAATGTTTTAAAACAGCCGAATGCGTATAAGTTCCGACTGGACCTAAAAACGCAATACTTTGCGGTGCTTCAAGAGCTAAACATGCCGACATGATCTCACGGAATAAACGCGCCATAGTCACATCAGACAATGGCCCTTCGTTACGATCCATAACTTTACGTAAAACTTGTGCTTCACGTTCAGGACGATAAAACAATGGATTCTCTTCTGCAGCAAATTTTGCTTTTGCCACAGCTTCAGCTAGTTTCGCACGACGGTTGATAAGTTGTTGAATCTGCATATCAACAGAGTCGATATCTTCACGAATTTGAGCTAAGTCCAGAGAAGTCGGAGTGTTTTGATCATCGTTGATCATTGTTATGTCGCCCTTCAAAAAAATTTTGCAAACAGTATAACAATAGTTAGCTTTCAAATGTTGCGCAATACGACTTTGATGGTTTCAGCCTTAAAAACATACAGTTGATTAAAGCTTCATCAGCTTAACTTAAGAGCCAAAACAGCCAAACTGATAGGTAAAGCCATAATTAAGGCAAATCTTACCTTTTGACGGCTTTATTGATCATTCATCTTGAGCAGCACAATAAATAGACCTTCTCTTTTCCTCCAAATTTGCATCAGATCCATCCCCTTGTATAAACCCATCAATCAATTTGTTTCATTGGTCATTTCAGTTTTAAATTTTGCTCTCAATACTTGAAGCAAAATAAAAATTTCAAAACTTGGCTTTCATGGCATAGAAATAATTTGAAACTTAAAGATGATCTATATAAACACTTGGTCATTGATCGTTTTTTCAGTGACTTAATAGGCACTTTCATCTAGTGTTTACAGTCATTGACGCATTTATTACAAAAGACACAGGTAATTTTTTTCATTGCTTTGTAGTCTAAATATCAGAAAAAAAATAACAGACCCATAGGTACAAGTATGCACAAGAAAATTGCAGTGTTAGTGACCTACGATTTTGAAGATATTGAGTACCTTGAGCCTGTGGAGGCCTTTCGAGCCGCTCGGCACAGCATTATCAATATCGAAGATCAGGTTGGAAAAATTGTTTACGGCATGAAACGCCGTTCCCAGATCACCATTGATCAGAGTATCGATGACGCCTCTGTGCATGATTTTGATGCCTTGTTTATTCCCGGCGGTTATTCCCCAGAGAAACTCTCTTTAGATGACCGTTTTATCTATTTTGTACGTAATTTTGCAGATAGCCAAAAGCCGATCTTGAGCAGTTGCCATGGTCCACAGTTGTTATTAGAAGCTGGTGTCATACAAGGTCGCCATTTCGCCCAATCTGAAACGCTGAAATCTGCTTTACTAAACGCAGGTGTGGTGGTGTCGGATCAATCGGTCGTGAATGATAATAACCTATATATATCGTCTCGCAGTACTTTAGATACACCTGAATTTATTGAAGTCTGTCTGCAAGTTTTGGGGCAACCGTCATTATCATAGGTTTCAAAATATTCACGCAAAATTAAACACACAATCTAATTCAAATAAGCAAATCTATAGAAAAATATCCTCAAAAAAATAGCGAAGTCTTCACTTCGCTATTTAAATTTCAGCCTGATAAATTGTTTATCGACCTAAAATACTTCGTGCCACGATTTCTTTCATAATTTCATTGGTGCCACCGTAGATTTGCTGAATACGTGCATCAACAAAGAAACGTGAAATTGGATATTCGGTCATATAACCATAGCCACCAAATAATTGAAGTAGATTATGGGCCACTTTCATTTGCATATCAGTAGAAAAGCTCTTGAGTGCTGCTGCAGTTTCAACATCAAGTTTGCCTTGCATATAAAGTTCAACATTTTGATTATAAAATGCCGCTGTAGCCAATTCGTCAATCTTAGCCTGTGCCAAGACAAAACGAGTATTTTGGAACTGTCCGATCGCCTGTCCGAACGCTTGTCGCTCTTTAACATACTGCGTTGCCACATCAATGGAACCACGAATCGCACCAATTGCAGTTGAGGCAATTGCGGTACGTTCACGCGGTAACTCTTGCATCAAGTAAGCAAAGCCGTGTCCAGCTTGACCCAAAAGTTGCTCTTTCGGTACTTTGACATTGTCATAAAACAACTCAGAAGTATCTTGTGCATGTAGACCAATTTTGTCGAGGTTGGTACCTTTCTTAAATCCATCCAAATGTGTATCGACTAAAAGTAATGACACGCCTTTGGCACGTGCTTGTGGATCAGTTTTCGCGGCCAATACCACAAGGTCTGCATGTTGACCATTTGAGATAAAAGTTTTCGAACCATTGAGCAGATAATAATCACCCTGCAAAATTGCACTACTGCGCATAGACTGTAAGTCCGAACCTGCACCCGGCTCTGTCATACCAATAGCACCGACCACTTCACCCGTGACCATTTTCGGTAACCAATATTGTTTTTGTTCTTCTGAACCAATGTGCAAAATATAAGGCGCTGCAATTTCAGAATGGCATGAAATACCTGTCGATAATGCACTAAAACCTGCTCGCGCAGATTCTTCAACTAGCATCAGTGAATAATGCGTTGGGACGCCATAGCCGCCATATTCTTCAGGCACATCCACACATAAAAAGCCATTTTCACCCAAAGCATTCCATACTGAACGCGGCATAATGCCTTCACGTTCCCATTGCTCATAATGTGGTGCGACATGCTCTGCCATAAAACGGCGAAAGTTATCTCGAAATAATTCTAAGTCTGCATCATAAGCTAGCATGTGTTTCTTCCTTGGTTGAGTTTGTTATTTTGTTGAGCTCCATCCTATTGCAGTTTAGAACAGCCGTCATGCCTAAAAACTAAAGCGTTCAAATTTGGCTTTGACCTTGCATTAAAAAAGGAAGCCGAAGCTTCCTTTTTAATTACATCTTTTACATCACAGCATTAGCGTTATGCATGATGTGCATTGCCTTCTTCTTGCATCTGACGGTCAATTTCTTCAGGATTTGCTAAAGCAAAATCTAGTTTTTCTTTGTCTAATTGACCCACCCATTTCGCAACCACAATCGTTGCCAATGAGTTACCTACAAGGTTCGTTAATGCACGTGCTTCTGACATGAAACGGTCAATACCAAGAATTAATGCCAAACCTGCAACAGGAATATGACCCACAGCAGACAATGTTGCAGCCATCACAATAAAGCCTGAACCCGTCACACCCGCAGCACCCTTAGATGAAATGAGTAGAACCAACAACAACGTGATCTGATGCGAAATATCAAGCGGTGTATTGGTTGCTTGTGCAATAAAGATTGCTGCCATGGTCAGGTAAATAGACGTACCATCTAGGTTAAATGAATAACCTGTTGGAATAACAAGACCCACTACAGATTTTTCTGCGCCAGCAAGTTCAAGTTTTTTCAACATACGTGGCAGTACAGACTCTGAAGATGACGTACCCAGTACGATCAGTAACTCTTCGCGAATCATGCGAATCATTTTCAAAATACTGAAACCGCAAATACGTGCAATTGAGCCAAGTATAATGAAAATAAACAGCAAACATGTGATATAGAAGCAGATGATCAATTGCCCCAATTGCGCCAAACTACCAATACCATATTTACCAATGGTATAAGCCATCGCACCGAAAGCACCAATTGGTGCAAGCTTCATGATCATGTTTACAATGTTAAAGAATACATGTGCAATTTGATCAATAAACTTCAATACGGGCTTACCTGCATCACCAAGTTTATGCAAAGCAAAACCAAATAATAAGGCAAATAATAGAACTTGAAGAATTTCACCCTCAGCAAACGCACCAACAACGGTGTTTGGGATGATATTCATAAAAAATTCTTGGGTAGATTGTGCTGCACCAGATTCAACATATTTAGAAATACCTGCAGTATCTAAAGATGCTGGATCTACGTTCATGCCCACACCTGGTTTTGCAATATTAATCACTGCAAGACCAATAATGAGTGCGATGGTCGAAACGATTTCGAAGTATAGTAAAGCGACCCCACCTGTCTTACCCACAGATTTCATGCTTTCCATGCCTGCAATACCACTTACCACGGTACAGAAGATCACAGGTGCAATAATCATTTTAATTAGCTTAATGAAACCTTGTCCTAGTGGATAGAACAATTCACCCCAGCCTTTTACGTATTGCTCGGTACCATTGATAATTTGCGTACCACTTGGTGAGAAATGACCCACCAATACACCCGCAATAATGGCAACGATCACTTGAAAATATAGTGACTTATAAATTGGTTTTTTAGCCATGACATTACTTCACGATATATTTCTGCTTCAAAGAAATATTCAGTTTTTGTCTATTTTCAAAAAATAAACAGCCCAAAACCCCTTTGTCTTCGACAAAAGAGCACCAAAGGTATTTGACTTAGCCAAATACAGAAAAACGAAATATGTATGGTGATTAAATAATCACATCAGGACCTGATATAGAATCAGCACATTGATCAGGAGATGAAACGCATACTAAAGTAGGTTAAATTTTACCTGTTTTTTAATGGCTTGTTCTGCCACAAATGTTAATTTCGGTTAAATAATAGACCGAGATCATTAGACTATAGTCTAAAGACTGCATTTTTTACACTCATTATCAGGCTGAAAAATACCAACTATAGAAGTAAACTATCCTTAAGTCCTAATTTTAAGCCCTGTATTTGCATGAACAATAAACGAAATATTTACAAAGATTTTGAACATCCTTTTGCGCAATTTGTCCGTATCGTGGGTAAAGGTAAAAATGGCGCACGTTCGCTCACTTATGATGAAGCCTACCAAGCATTCAGCATGATCTTAAAAGATGAGGTTTTAGACGTTCAATTGGGCGCTTTCTTGATGTTATTGCGTGTAAAAGAAGAATCAGTTGATGAACTCACTGGCTTTGTCCAAGCCACACGTGATCAGCTCAAGTTTAAAAAACTTGATGTTGATTTAGATTGGTCATCTTATGCAGGTAAACGCAAACATTATCCTTGGTTTTTATTGGCCGCATTAACGCTAGCAAAACACGACTACAATGTCGTAATGCATGGCGCTTCAGGTCATACCATTAACCGCCTTTATACAGAACAAGTATTAGAGTATTTGGGTTTTCCTATTTGCCAAAATGATACAGATGTGGAACAGCAACTCATACAACGTCATTTTGCTTATATTCCGCTCGACGTCATTTCACCAATACTCAGTGATTTAATTTCACTGCGCAATGTGATGGGTTTACGTTCCCCAATTCACACCCTTGCGCGTCTGATAAATCCATTTAATGCCAAAGCCACCATGCAAGCTATTTTCCATCCAGCCTATCGTGGATCACACCAACGTGCGGCATTTCAATTGGGTTATCAAAATAGTGCTGTCATTAAGGGTGAAGGTGGTGAATTCGAACGTAATCCCGATGCAAAAACATTAATTTGTGGTATCAAGGATGGTGAAATGTATGAACATGAATTGCCTAAACTGACGGACAACCGCAGTCCAGTCGAAGAAGAACTTGATTTGGCCATTTTTAAAGCCGTGTGGGACGGTCAGCAGGCACATGAATATGGTGAAATCGCGGTCACCGAAACCATGGGAATCGCACTGTATACCATGGGTGCCATCGCAAGTTTTGATGAAGCAATGCAAACTGCCAAAACCATGTGGGCAAATCGTCACGCTTAAATAAGCAGATATGTAGCAACAAATTTAGGTATGCATCAGCTAATAAAAAAGCCAGCATTAAGCTGGCTTTTTCAATCAGAAAGAAAAAGGATTAAACGAAACGAATCGGCTTGAACTCAGGTTCTTCCACATGTGAGTCGCAATGCTCATCTTCTTCTTTGGTCCCGCGGTCGATATAACCACTACGCTCATCTTCTGGCAAATGTTTAATTTCCCATGCATACACCGCTTGCATACAAATTTGACGTTGTTCTTGAGTCAGCGCTACACCATTTGGCCATTTACCAATTTCAATTGCCGTTTTTAATCGACCAACAATTTCAGGATCGAGTACGGCAAGCATCTGTTCAATATTCATAATTAATCCTGCTTTAATGAGTCAAAATCTTGGTTCCAGCCTAGCTTGGTACGACATGCCATATAGAAGTCATAACCAGGTGGATGTAATAAGTTGAGCTTAAATGGATGTTTGCGGATATGTAAACTATCGCCTACACCCAATGATACACTGTGTTGACCATCGGCACTGACCATTGGTAGAACACGGTTTTCACGAATCAAAATTTTAATTTCGCTTTGTCCGCCCACGACAATCGGACGTGACGACAAAGTATGAGGATGCATTGGCACTAAGGCAATCGCATCCATACTTGGGTGGACAATCGGACCACCACCAGATAATGCATAAGCTGTAGAGCCAGTTGGCGTCGAAACAATTAAACCATCACTGTGTTGGCGGTACACATATTGCCCATCAATATTTAGTTCAAAGTCGATCATGTGTACCGATTTACCCGAGTGCAGCACAATATCATTTAAAGCCACAGCATCATAAATCGACTCACCTTTCGAGCGAATTTCCATTTCCAACAAGAAACGTCGGTCTAGCTGAAACTCACCTTTGAGCACTTGATCTAACTTGAAAATCACTTCTGTCGGTTTGATATCGGTCAGGAAGCCCAAACGACCACGGTTCACCCCAATCACAGGGGTATTATATTTCACCAAGGCACGTGCAGCATGAAGCAATGAACCATCACCGCCGACTACGATCACCAAATCGACGACTTCTCCCAATAAATTACGGCTGACCGTCTGAGTATTATTATAGGGAACCAGCTGCGCTGTTTGCGTATCAAATACAGGATGTAATCCCAAACTCAAAATATGATCGTGGATCAAACATAGGGTTTCGATCACTGATGATTTGTCTGGACGACCAATCAACCCAATGTTTCGAAATGATTTATGTGAAATTTGCACCTGCGCTTTTGCTCCGCTTCGCCTCATTGGTATCATATCACTAACAGAAATGATTTAAAAAAACTTTAAAGTTTCGACTTTAGTGAAGTAGCTTCCAATATTTTGCATACATATAACAGTTTAAATATTGCAAAATACTGAAAAGCTTCGCATGATTAGCAAAATTTCTCAGGGTTTTATCACTATTTATGAAGTCTGAACGTGGCATAGGCATAATTGCACTGATTTTTTCGCTGTTGATCATCGGCGGATTTCTCGTGTTCAGCATTTATCTTATTCGTCTAGATAATATTGTACGTGACAAATTCGAAGGTCAACGTTGGGATATTCCAGCCAAGGTATTTGCTCGTCCCTTAGAAATTTATACCAATGCACCTGTAAGCCAAGCAGACCTCAACCAAGAACTGAAACTTTTGGGCTATAACGCTCAGGACAGCTATGCGAAAACGGGGAGTTACGTTACTTCTGGCAATGTGACCTATATCCATACGCGTGGTTTTGACTTTGGTGATAGTGTCGACCCTGAACAAGTCCTTAAAGTGACCTTTGGTGAAGATCAAATCACTGAAGTGAGTGCAACTAAGCCATCAAGTAGTGGTATTGCCCGCTTAGAGCCGATGTTAATTGGTGGTATTTATCCTCAGCACAATGAAGACCGTGTGCTGATCAAACTTGATAAAGTGCCAAAGCCTTTAATCCAAGCTTTAATTGCTACCGAAGACCGTAATTTCTATCAGCATCATGGTATTTCGATTCGTGGTACAGCACGTGCCATCGTAAGTAATGTTACAGGTGGTAAACGTCAAGGTGGTTCGACCCTCACTCAGCAATTAGTGAAAAATTTCTATTTATCGCCTGAAAAAACCATTAAGCGTAAGGCCAATGAAGCCTTAATGGCGATGCTGATTGAACTTCACTATGACAAAGATGAAATTCTTGAAGCTTATTTAAATGAAGTGAATTTAGGTCAAAACGGTAACTATTCCATCAATGGTTATGGTTTAGCATCACAATTCTATTTTGGTTTACCACTGCGTGAATTAAATATTGCTCAGCAGGCGTATTTAGTCGGTCTGGTTCAAGGCCCGACCCTATTTAATCCATGGAAAAACCCTGAAGGTGCGATTAAACGCCGTAATATTGTGTTGAACAATATGGTGGTGATGGGCTATTTAACTCAGGAACAATATGAAACTGAGTCAGCGCGTCCATTAAATGTCATTACAAAACCAACATTGGGCCCTTCTCGCTTCCCAGACTATATGGATATCGTGCGTCGTCAACTGCGTACTGAATACCAAGAAAGCGATTTGACCAATCAAGGTCTGCGTATTTTCACCGCGATGGACCCGATTGCTCAAACTCGTGTACAAACTGCATTTAAAGAATCTGTGGCACGTTTAAGTAATGCCAATCCAGCACGCTTGAAAGAATTACAAGGCGCGGTACTGGTGTCTCATCCTGAAAATGGTGAATTGGTTTCAGCAGTCGGTTCAACGCAGGATTTTACCGGCTTTAACCGTACGATGGATGCTAAACGTCAAGTTGGTTCATTGCTAAAACCTGTGATTTACCTCAGTGCGATAGAATCCAACCGCTATAACTGGGCGAGTCAAGTCGAAGACAGCCCTATCAGCATTCAAAGTGATGGCAAAGCTTGGACACCGAAAAACTATAGTGGTGGTGCACATGGTGTCGTACCAATGGTCGATGCCCTATCAAACTCTTATAACCTCTCTGCGGTACGCTTAGGTCAAGAGTTCGGTATGTCCACGTTTATTAACCATCTGAAAAAGTTTGGTGTGACTTCTAATATTCCAAACTACCCTTCGATTTACCTCGGCGCTATCGATATGTCACCGATGGAAGTGATGAGTGTCTATGGCAACTTTGCAACTGGTGGCTTCAAATATCCAGTGAAAGCCATTCGTTCAGTGGTCGATGCCAATGGTCGTTTATTAGATCGTTATAGCTTAACGGTACAACCGACAATTGCACCTGATGCTGCCTTTATCTTGAACTACGGTTTACAACAAGTGATGAGTTCTGGGACAGGCCGTTCTGCTTATGCATCATTACCAGCTTCACTCAAACTTGCAGGTAAATCAGGGACAACCAATGATACGCGTGACTCATGGTTTGCAGGTTATTCAGGTAATTATTTAAGTGTGGTTTGGTTAGGTTTAGACAACAACAAAGTTACAGGCTTAACTGGTTCGTCAGGAGCACTTCCTGTTTGGACCAATGTGATGAAGCAGTTACGTCAAAAACCAGTTAATTTACGTCAACCAGACAGCGTACAGTGGCATTGGTTAGACCGTTATTCAGGTAATTTATCTGCGCAGCATTGTACAGGTGCGATGTATATTCCTCTTTCGCGCAACTCCATTCCAAATCAAGCTACGGCATGTGGTTCGACACAATATGAAGTAGAACCTTACACAGTTGATACTGAAGAGACGCAGCCAACTCAGGAGCAAAATGATAGTTTAGGTGACTACATTCGTGAAAGTGATGTCGATAATGATCAGGGTTCATCTGATCAACCTCGCATCATCTCAAGTGGAGAGTATTCAAATTAAACTGCACAACATTAAAGTTTTAAAAACGTTCAGTATTCTGAGCGTTTTGACGATCATTTTGGCAGGTTGCCAAACCATGATCGAACCTGAGCAAAAGCCGCCTGCCGCACCTGAAAAAAAGGCAGACATCCATGACCCTTCTGGGGTCATTATTACACCATATGACCATCCAGAAATTAAACGTCAACGCATCGTTATTCCTGAGCAGAAAACCCAAATTCAAAAGTTTGATGATGGTCGCGACTTACCTGCATTCAAAAAATTGATGCAAACTACGCAAACCGCTTATGCCAAAGGAAAATGGAATGAAGCTGAAAGTGCGGCAACTCAAGCACAGCGTTTGGCACCACAATCTGCGGAAACTTTTTTATATTTGGCAATGATCGCCAATCGAAAAAATCAACCTGCGAATGCAGAATCGTTGGCACTGCGTGGATTAAGCTATGCTCAAACCAAGCCGATGAAACAACAGCTTTGGAATGTTGTTTTAAAAGCTGGTCAAATGCAAAAGAAAAGCAGCACCATTCAAAAAGCCCAACAAGCCATCAAAGCTCTTTAAGCCCCCATAAAAAAGCCTGATCTTAATTGAGATCAGGCTTTTTTATTTAAAACATACTAAAAGTAAGTTTATTTCTCATAGTTATTATTAAATAATGTTACGCAGTAACATCAGAAGCATAATTTGATCTAAATAAAAGTACGATACACGGTAACGTCATCTGCAAGCGTTTGAGACAAGACTACATCTATTTAAAAATGTTTGCGATACTTTGGATAAATTGACGCTAGTGAACGAGTTTTGTCAGTGAGGTGCATTGCACCGCAAGATGGTTTCCTTGTGAAGCACGCTTCTCATTTTGCCTAATGAGAAGCATCGTTTCGTAAGAGTACCTCCAGCCGAAGGCTAATCCCTTTACTCAATCTCTAGATTTAAGACTCCGTCGTATCGGTTTAAAAATCATTTTAAAAATGCGTAATTATTTTTACGGGCGTAACATCAGTAAATAGCTTACAAATAGTAAGTCTATTTCTAACCAACCTTCACTGAATTTTACATAACGACTTTCAAATACGACTTTAATTCAATATACACATTCTAGTTTCTAAAAACTGCGAATACCTGCCACCCCATAAGCATGATGCTGCTGTGCAATAGGTAGCAATTCAGGACGCATGCCACCTAAAGCAAAAACAGGGATTTCTATGCTTCGTGTAATCTCAGAAAAATGCGCCCATCCCATACCTTGCGCCTCTGGATGACTTTGTGTCGCCAGAACTGGGCTCATAAAAATAGCCTCACAGCCAATTTTTTGCGCATGCAGTGCAGAAACTTGATCATGACAAGCGGCGATATAGCGCTTCCCAAGCTGTAAATCACCTTTATTTTTTTTCAGCAATTGGTGCTGCTTAAGATGTAAAGCCGAAATATGTGCTTGCACCTCTGTAGAGAGTAATGACCATAGATCTTCATTAATTATCAATTGCTTTAAAATCACGGTAGGTAATTGATTTAATGCCTCTGCATTTTCTGCGCTGGCATCGACTCGCCAATAATACAACAGCGTCTCTTGAAGCGTTTCAAGTGTTGGTAGATCGGCTGTGATTTTGATCTGTTGCTGCCAATATAAACGTTGCAAAATAGCTTGATTGGCCTTTGGAAAATTCAAGCTCATGAGCTGTTGACGTGAATACCAGGCCCATGGCTTTTGGATTTCATTCAGCAATGCATGCGGGACAGTGGCATGAAATAAATGTAAATTCACAATAACATCATCATATTCATGCTGAATAAAATCAAAAGCATGCCAGTCGTGTAAACCAATGCCAACCTCTTCAAAAATTTCACGACGACACGCTTGTTCAGGACTTTCACCCTGCTCGACTTTACCACCCGGAAACTCATGTTTATTGCCCTGATGTTGTTTTGCTTCACGCCAACCCACCAGTACTTTGTCTTGATGCAATAAAATCGCAATGGCGACATCGATTTGCGGTTTCGACATAGTTCCCTGCTCTCTACTCTGTTCCAATTGATATCCAAGTGTAAGCAAATTTATCTTTTTTATAAAATCCTAAAATTACCGTTGACAGGCCTATTCGATAATGATTATCATTTAAACCATTCAAAAATACACCACGGAGTCGACGGAATGAACGCACCATTTAGCCTTTTTACTCGTAGCAATGAAGCACACCACTCACTGCCAATGCTACATTCAAACAACCTTTTTGCTTTAGGACGTGAAATTCGCATTATGCATGCAGGTGAAGAATATCGACTACGTTTAACACGAAATAATCGCCTTATTTTGACCAAATAATTTCTGATAAAAATAATAATTATCAGCGCAATAAAAATAATCGTGGACACAAGCAGTAAGCCATTCGCTTACTGCTTTTTAAGTTTTGTACTTAGTTAAATTAAGTTTTATAGCTATTCAAACTTAATTTAAATCGCAACACTCATCTTCCTCTCACAACACTCTTTCGCTAAATTCCTTAGAGCAAATCGTGTTTTTAACGGATTGGAAAAGTGAGTTGTACCTTTAAGCCACCCAGTTCAGATGCATCCACATTTAAATGGCCTTGATGTAACTGTACAATTTTTTGGGCAATTGAAATACCTAAACCTGAACCTTGCGTCTTCGTTCCCAATACTCGGTAAAATCGCTCGCCAATGCGTTGCAATTCTGCGACTGTCAGTCCCGCACCTTGATTTTCAATCGTCCAAACCGCCTGCTGTGCTGTTACCGTTAAATCAATCTTTACCTGTCCTTGCGTAGGACTATAGCGAATAGCGTTATCGACTAAATTGCGTAGACAGCTAAACATCAACTCTGCGTTCATCTCAAACTGTACAGACTGGGTCTGTAGCTTCAATTCGATCTGCTTTTCTTCAATAAAAGGCTGTAAAGCGTCAAGGACTTGTAAACTCAGCTGTTCTAAGTCGTCTTGTTTTTTATCTAATTGCTCCGATTGCGTCGGGTCGAGCCGTGCCAAAATTAGTAGATTTTCCAACACGCGTGTTCCTCGATTAACATCGTGCTGTATGCTCAATAAATCCTGCTGAATGTCGGGATATTTTCGTTTTAATACCTGAAGTCGCATTTGAATCGCAGACAGCGGTGAGCGTAATTCATGTGAGGCATCGGAGGTAAAGCGTTGTTCCGCCTCTAAGGCTTGATCTAATCGGTTTAATAAAAAATTCAGCTGTGTTTGGATCGGTTCTAGTTCCTGTAATACAGGTTCAGGTAAAACAATGGCTTGTAAGTCATCTACATTTTTTTCAGCGATTTGTTTTGAAAAAAGCTGTAAAACTTTCAATTGACGTTTAATCAAAATATGCAGTAATAGCCATTGGATCAACCAGACAATCAATAGAATCCCTGCATAGCCTAGTACGCTTTGCAGCGTTTCCCTCAACCGTGTTTTCATCGGTTGAACGATTTGTACGGTTAATCCATCGTCCTGAAGTGCATAGCTACGCCATAACGCGCCTTCTCTCCATTGATAATGCAGCCCATGTTTTAAATTGAGCTGATGTTCAAATGCTGTGTGTTGTTCCGACGTGGTTAAGACTTGCTGCCCTTGCATGAGTTGATATTGCATATCAAACTCTTCACTCAGCTCATCTATTTGTTCGTCTTGCTTCAGCGTGAGATCAGTAGCAGTGAGCATGTCAGCCACTTCGTCCATCAGGGCATCATGCACATTCATGATGTGATACAGCCCAAATCCCAACATCAGACACAGAGAGATTGCTCCCGCCCAAATTGCACTGAGCAGTGAAGTTTTAATCAGTTGCGACTGTAAAGAAATACTTTTTTTATCACTCATAGACTTAACTTTGTTGCGGAAGATTCATGCGATAACCCAAACCTCTTAAGGTTTTAATGTAATCACTGCCAATCTTCTTACGCAATTGGTAAATAAAAACTTCGATCGCATTACTTTCAACTTCATCCCCCCAAGCATAGAGCGATTCTTCGAGTTGGCTACGTGTCATAATATGCTCAGGATTCAACATCATCTTATGCAAAATTTGATATTCACGCGATGTCAGCGTAATCAATTCCGCATTTTTACGCAGCGTTTTGGCTTGTACATCTAAACTTAAATCCCCGAAAGTCAGAGAATTATCACGCTGTTGATGATGCAAGCGTAATTGGGTACGTACCCTTGCTGACAACTCTTCCAAGCTAAAGGGTTTCACCAAATAATCATGGGCTCCCAGATCTAAACCTTCAACACGATCTGCAATACTGTCCCGAGCAGTAATAAATAAAACTGGTGTAAGCGGATGCAACTGTACGATACGTTTTAAAATTTCATCACCAGTTACTTTTGGTAAGCCACGATCTAAAAGTATGCAGTCATATTGATGTTGTTCTAAAGCCAAAATAGCGTGATCGCCGCGATCAACCCAATCGACACTGTAGCCATCCATTTCAAGCCATGTTTTTATACTGTCGGCTTGGGATTCATCATCTTCTGCCAATAAAATTCGCATCTTACCTACCCTATTTCTATGGTTACGACTTCAGTTTATCGAACTTTTGCTCATATCTACTCAAATCATAAAAAAACCACAGCAAGCCGTGGTTTTTTATGGAGCAGCACTGAAATGAATAACAGGCTAAATTAAAATCTTACTTGATCGACATCAACTTCAACGCGTTTCGTCGGTTTGTAATCAATGTCGATTTCACCAATGAGCGTTACTGGTGTTTTAGCTGAAATCGCTTTGCCTTGCCAAAGTTGATCATCAATATCCACTGTAATGCTGCCTGTGCTATCGCGGAACTGATATTTTTCATCGCCCATCGATTTCACAACATAACCTTTCAATTGAACTTTACTATCATCTTTTAAGCCTAAGGCATGTTTCACTGATGTGGTTTTCATCGGTGCAACAGCTGTTTGATTAAATGCTGTATTCGCGACTGCAACCGATGCCACACCTGCAAATGCTAAACCACATACCAATTGAGTGAATGTTTTCATCTTCGATCTCTCTTACTTTGTCTATTTCGATAGCGCTATTTAAACAAAGCAAGATGAGTCGAATCTTAAGCTGCAAAGACGTTTTTATTTATTTGATCGAACCATTAGTTGAGCGGTACGACACGCAGAACTTCTTCTAAAGTCGTCACACCTGCAAGTACTTTACGCGCACCTGCAATTCGTAATGGCTCGACATGCTCTTTACGTGCCTGTGTACGTAGTTGGGTTAGATCTGCATTGGCACCAATCAATTGCTTGGTTTCAATACTGAGTGGCATAAATTCATAAATTCCCACACGGCCTTTATAACCCGTTTGACGGCATTCATCACAGCCCACCGCCTCGTAGACAAAATCAGGCATTTGTATCGCATATTCAAAGGTCAAATGTTTCCACTCTTGTTCATTGATAAAAGTCTCACGCTTACAATGTGGACAGAGTTGACGAACCAAACGTTGTGCCAAAACCCCTAAAATGGTCGCTGCCGTTAAAAAAGGCTGAATCCCCAGATCATGTAATCGCGTCAAACTCGATGGTGCATCATTGGTATGTAAAGTTGAAAGCACCAAATGACCTGTTAATGCAGCTTGGATTGCCATATTTGCCGTATCATGATCTCGGATCTCCCCGACCATGATAATGTCAGGGTCTTGACGCATTAACGCCCGTACACCATCGGCAAAGCCTAGATCAATCCCTGTATTCACCTGCATTTGGTTAAAACTTGGCTCTAACATCTCAATCGGGTCTTCAATGGTGCAGACATTCACTTCTTCGGTTGCCAATTGTTTGAGTGATGAATAAAGCGTGGTGGTTTTACCCGAACCCGTCGGACCAGTCACTAAAATAATACCGTGACTATGACTGGTTAAGGCCTTCCAATCATCTAACAGACGCCCTTCAAAACCGAGCTGTTGGAAACTACGTACCAAGACTTCAGGGTCAAAAATACGCATGACTAACTTTTCACCAAAGGCTGTTGGCAGCGTCGATAAACGTAGCTCTGTTTCTTGGCCTTTGGGTGTACGGGTTTTTAAACGTCCATCTTGCGGCTTACGCTTTTCCGCCACATTCATCCGTCCTAAGATCTTAATTCGCGAGACCACGGCTGTCAGGGTATTTGCAGGCATGTTGTAGATGGTATGCAATACCCCATCGATACGAAAACGCACCTTTCCTGTATCTTTACGCGGCTCGAGGTGAATATCACTTGCACCTTGTTCGAAGGCAAACTGTAAGACCCAATCCACAAGCTTCACAATATGCTGATCATTGGCATCTGGATTTTGTGTATCACCTAATTGTAATAGTGCTTCAACGCCTTTATTTTCACGGTCATAACTCGATGATTTTTGCGAATTACTGACTGCGCGACTCACTTGGTAATATTCAACCAAATAACGCTGTAGTTGATCTGGACTGAGCAATACACGCTGAATCTTCCGTGGTAAAACTGTTCTCTCTAAATTGGCAATCCATTCATTTTTATAAGGTTGATCCGTTGCAATCAGCACATGCTCATTTTGTAATTCCACCGCTAAAATGCGATTTCGTACTGCAAATTCTTGCGACATAATGGCTGTCAAAGCAGGCACGTCAGCTTTTAAAGGATCGATAATATAAAACGGTACACCAGACTTTTCTGCTAACCATTGACAGAGTCTATTGAGTGTTAAGGTAGACTGTGGATGACTCTGATCCACTAAATTAAAATTGGCAATCCATTGTAATGGATGCCATTTTAACTGCTCACGCTGACGGTGCGTGGTTTGAATCAGTATTTTGTCCCGTTCAGTAATACGTCCATCTTTTTGTAATTGGTCTAAACACCAAGAAGTGTCAATTTCAAAATTAAAAGTCATTGTTCTATGTTCCCCAAACATAGAACTACTATAGCAAAAAAATTCTAAAGGCACGCTTGTGTCATTTGTGTTTTGCACATAGGTTTTCTGAAAGCATACTATTTTTGTTATTAATGAAAACATTCATAAATTTAAGCTATAATAAAGTTGCCTATCAGGGCTTTATAATTACGATATAAGAAGATTTATGATGAAAATAAAAATATTAGCAATTTGTACCATGACTATTCTTAGCTTAACTGCCTGCGGCGGTGGCGGTGGAAACTCAACCTCTAATAATGACTCCAGCGAAAATCCAACGATACCAAATGCTGCTTTCCAACAGTGGTCAACTTTTGAACTCGACAGTGAAAGTGATGTGCTGTCATACGAAAGTGATACTGCAACTATCGATAATGGTAAACTATATACTTCAGAAAGTAGCGATTCATTTATGGTCACAGCGAATGGCTTGTATGATGAAGGATCTCTACACAGTTCGTATGGCTATCTGAATGGCAATATATCCATTGCAAATAATGTGTGGACGCTAAGTCCTCATTCCTCTATTAATTCATCAGGTCTAAAAATTACGACAACAATGAAGTCCTTCAATCTTGAAGGTGAAATCCTAGCATCTCAAGTTGATGCCTATAATTATTGGATCATAAAAAATAATATTACTGATTCAAGCAACTATATTTCTAACGATGCTCTCAAATACTTAACAGCTATTTCAAATATTAAGTTTCCCGCTGGTTCTCGCTGTTTACAATTAAATAAAGTATCAAATAGTGAACAGTATTTAGATTTAACAGATTCCTCAGATAGTGATAGTCAAAGTTTTTTAGCTGACTGGTGGGCTGATCTTAGTACAGATATTACTGCGAAAAAATACATCATGAAAGATACTGTAGCCTATACCGTAGCTGATGATGAGAGTGAATATGGCGTAGCTCAATATAAAAATCGTTTTTATGACGCTTACCTATCTCCTAAAGGAGTGGAATACAATATGCAGGATTTAATTAAGGTTATTGATAATTGGATAAATACTTCAACTAATCCTACTCAAAAAACTCAATTTTTAGAGTTTAAACAATTAGCTGAGAACTCTTGCAGCATGTATAACGATGTTGCTCTTAACGCGATCAAACAAAGTTTTGCGGCAAATAAATAATTTACACATTTAATAAAAAAGGAGCTAAAAGCTCCTTTTTTATTGAGATATATCAATAATCAGAATTTGTAGATCACAGACCTGAAATTTTACATTCAGTCCACCAAATAACATGCCATACACACGTTCATCATCATGCTGATAAGCAGGACGTGGATCTAAACTCAATACTTGTTCCAGTTCTGCTGTTAATTGTTCGGTTAAATTGCCATTATTCAAAAATACCTGTTTTTGTTGCTCAGCGTGCTCTGACCAAATCACAGATTTTCTTTCTGGCTCATCCTGCGCATAACCGCTTTGCGCATCCATAACTGCATCTGAATATTGAATATAGGGTTTGATATCTAAAATTGGTGTTCCATCCAACAAATCACTACCGACCACATAGACACGTACCGATTTACCGACTTTTTTCACCCCTTTGAGCTGCACAACCGACAAGCCCATAGGTGACGGTCGATACATACTTCGTGTCGCAAATACCCCGATTTTTTGATTACCACCTAAACGCGGAGGACGAACTTGCGGACGAAATTTTGTCGAATCTACATTTTTATTTTCATGAAACTGCCAAATCAACCAAAGATGACTAAAATCTTCAATCCCTTCAAAAGCCATTAAATCGTTATAAGGTTCTACCATTTCAATATAAGATTCGACTTGCACCAAATTTGGCTGACGTGGAATACCAAACTTTTCTCGGTAGGGAGATTTCATATACCCGATAATTGGCATTTTAAGCTCAGACATAATCACTTTTTCTGATAAGTTCAATTAAATATATTCAGTTTATCGAGAATGATTTTAGATTAGAATAGTAAGCTGTTCTAATTTGATAATTTTATTGAGACCTTTAATGGCTGCTTTTAACGTCGAAAAGATTACTCACGTCCACCATTGGAATGACACTTTATTCTCTTTTAAAACCACTCGCGATACTGCGTTACGTTTTAAAAACGGTCAATTTGTGATGATCGGCCTTGAAGTAAATGGTAAGCCTTTAATGCGCGCTTATTCTATTGCAAGCGCAAACTATGAAGAAGAATTAGAGTTTTTCTCTATTAAAGTTCCAGATGGTCCTTTAACGTCTATTTTACAAAAAGTAAAAGTTGGCGATGAAATTTTAGTGTCTAAAAAACCTACAGGTACTTTAGTTCTAGATGACTTAAACCCTGGTAAAAACTTATACCTACTTTCTTCAGGTACAGGTCTTGCACCGTTCCTTTCTGTAATTCGTGACCCTGAAACTTACGAACGTTTTGAAAAAATCATCGTTGTACATGGTACACGTTTCATTTCGGAATTGGCTTATCAAGATTTAATCTTAGATGAAATTCCTAACCACGAATTCTTTGGTGAATTAGGCGCGAAAGAAAAATTGGTTTACTACCCTACGGTAACTCGTGAAGAATTCCATACTCAGGGCCGTGTAACTACTGCCATTGAATCTGGTCAACTTTTCGAAAAAATTGGTCTTCCTCGTTTCAACCCTGAAACTGACCGCGCAATGCTTTGCGGTTCACCTGCATTCCTAGACGACGTTGCTGCACTACTTGACCAGCACGGCCTGAAAGAATCTCCTAAGATGGGAGTTCTAGGCGACTACGTGATCGAGCGTGCATTCGTTGAAAAATAATTAGTTTGAATCAGATAAAACGAGGCTTTTGCCTCGTTTTTTATTACTGCTAATTCATCCCACTTGGTATTTTAAATTTGGCATATAGAATCGCTTTCTAAGGGTTTCTCTTCAGGTTCATTTTGTATCTGTTCATATATAGGTCCAAGTTTTTTATCAGTTCTACGTCCTTTCCAACTACGATTAGACTCATATACAGTTCTCTGTCTAAAATAACTAAACGGCTCTACATTTGCCACAAACCCATATTTAGAGTCATGTATATAATTTGAATAAAAATCTACAGCTTCTTGAGAGACGTCTTTTTCCCAACTTTCCAACTCCCACTCATCAATATGCACAAGCATTTCATACAGTTTAAATGCAGGATAAAAAATTCTAAAAAGGTGTTTTACACCCGTAATATTTGACTGATTAAATGTAGTATAGTTCTTTGTCCACTTAATACGTTCAACTTCAGTTGCCATATCAGCAGGTCCGGTTGGAAACTCAAAACCATCCTCCTCCCTAGAAATTTGGCTAACTGAACGCGAAGCATTTGCTTGCTCAATATCACCATTAATTAAATGTTTTTGTCTTCTTCGATGTAACGTTCCATAAGAACCATAATATAACTTCATATAATTTTGAATATCATGTTCTGTAACACCAGTAGAAGCTCCTACTTCTTTTTTAACTGAATTAAATAATTGTTGTGTTTTTTCTTCTATTTTAAAGTCTTCTCGAAAAATATTATTTTGTTCTTTTTCTAAATTTATATAATCAAAAAGTTTTACATTAGCAGCTACCGCAGCATCCATCATATGTTTTAAAGGTATTCTTGCGAAATTATTATCTACATTTTGTGAATTTGGCTGATAACCTCCTCCAACATCTGAGTGCATACCAGGATAAACTATTTCTTTCCACGTTTTTGGATTGGCTAATTTGCCATCTTTACGTATTAAATCAACAGGAAAAGAAAATCTTAATTCATTACCAGCAACCAAATGCAAGCAATTTTTAACCCTAGGATCAACTACCATATCCCGCCCTCTAAAGCTCAACTTATTCGGCATATTCGTAGCTGGTAAACCAAATGAAGCTACAGTATCAAACAATCCAAGAAATTGGATCGCCATAGGGATTTTTTCAGCTTGTCCTGCCAGACTATAATTTAAACTTAAATCTTTACTTTCATTATTCCAAATCATTTCATTAGAGAAAACACGTGCTAATGCAGCTCCGCGTGAGAAACCAAATATTGATAGATTGATTTTTTTAATTAATCGATGTTGGTGTAAATTAGCTTCGATTTTTGCTTCTGCTTCACTTTTACGTTCCTCAAGTTGAGATTTAAGGCTTGCTTCTGCTTGTTCAATTTTCTGCTTCAATACCCTAGTTAATGTTTCACTAATCTGGTCTTTACCATAATCTAAGCGCCTTGATCCACCAACACCTGTAGCGCCACCTGTAGGAAATGTGTCTTGTGAATTTGCTATTTGCTTATCAACCCAATTATTAGTATCACCATTAAATGGTGTACCTACACCCGATATATAAATTGGATGACTCAGTTTTGAAAGTGCTTTCATACTTTGCATTTCAAAAGTGCTATAGAATAGTGCGCTACGCCATAATTTGGCAGGATTAGCTAGCTTAGCGATTTTTTCATCATTCTCTAAATTATTTCCAGTTCCATCAAAAAAAATCGAAATATTAACTACATCAGAACAATCCTGTTTAGCATTAGGACCCTGATTAGAAACATCTTGATTACTATTCTTTATTTTCTGTAATTCATTAAACATGGGCATACCTTATTTTTTTTCTTTTGCATTCAATTCATCAATTATTTTGGCTCTCCACACTAACCCTTTTTTAGTTGCATCAGGTAAGTCATTTGAAACTGTAATTTCCACACTATCATCTGGATATAAATGTACTGCTAAGTATTTTTTACCTTTTAAATTTTCATGAGTTAATGTTGGGACATTAATTGCTATATGCTTTTTAGAACTATTACCTTCGCCCCATTTTACGTATTGTGGTCCTGTTATTATTGCAGACCTTTTTGTTCCAGTACCTAAACCTCCACCTAACTCCTCTCCATTTAATTCAACGATATAGGGGATATAATTAGCATCATAACCATAAGATGTTGTAGTCAAAACATATGTTTTTGTGGATCCTGTACTACACCCAACTAGACCCATCATTATAGTAATCGGCAGCATTACAATTTTTTTAAAAACATTCATTAACTTACCCTTAATTTTAAATATACAATTTTTAAATTAGTAATTTATTACTATTCATAGTATTTAAATCACTATAAATGCACTAGCTCAGTTGCATCAAATCTTCAGCTTCTTCCATTGCCTGATCCATATTGATGATTTTATTTTTTACTTTTAAAAGAACACTTTGCAAAGACATATCACTTTCAAACTTATCTTTATAAATCAATGTCAAACATATAAAATTTAAAATATCTCTAGTGCCATTTAGCGAATATTCTCTAGCCTTTTTAAGCATTTCAATAACATATAAATACAAGTCCCAATTATTGAATGACTTTATCAAAAAAGGATTATTTAATTTTAAATAATAAATTAGATGATCAGGAAAAGTAGCTTCGACCATTAGTTCTTCTTGTTCAATTGTAAATTCAAAGGGCTGGCGCCAGTCATAAAATATTTGTAATTCACAATTATTATCACCAATAATTGTATGTAGTTGACCTATACGATCCCAATACCACCAACTATAAATTGGCTTTAAAAGAATCTTCTTTTGTTCTTCCAATAATACTTGTTGTTGTACATATAAAGTTTTATCAGTTTTTTGCCCTACTAATGTACCAAGTATCGCAGGATCCCAAAATGCCAAATACATTTCAAGTCCCCCCTCAAACTTAACATCTATAAATTGTCTTAAGTGCGCATATAAGTCATCGAAAGTTAGCCTTGTGACAATTAAAGTCATTCGTGATGTACCAACAATCCGATGATTAATATATTCCCACTCAGAACTATTTATATTATGACTCAATTGAATTAAATGTGGTGATAACTCCGATGCTTTATCACCGGCTGCCTCAACCAATATATTACGTGATTGCAAAATGTCCTTACGTTTTAAAAAGCTACTATCTTGTGCAGCATCAATCACCCCATATATAAAATAGTTTTCTCTAGGGAATTGCTCAAAGAAACGACTTAAATCATTTTTTATTATTTTCGACATCTATTGACCATCCCCTTTATTCACAAATGCACCTCGTTGACTTGCTCTTCTTGCCAAGCATTCCCAACATATACTTTGAGGAAAAAAAGGAAGACTTATATTGACTTTCGAGCCATTTAAAAATAAATGTTGCCCCGCCTTCACCTCAAACTTACCGCTAGTAGTAGGCAATACACCCGCACTACTAATTTCAATCTGACTACCACCAGCAGTTAGCACGATTTTTTTGCTCGCTTTGATTTCAACTTTATCTTCCGTGGAAATAATTTGAATACCTTTTCGGGCAATCAAATCTGCCCCATCTCCTTGGGCTTGGATTTCAACTTTGCCTTTGCCTGCATAAGCTC